>NZ_MKJY01000595.1 GCF_001942465.1 Actinomadura sp. CNU-125 | reverse complement strand
CCGCCTCCGCCTCTCGAATCGAAGGATCAGCCATGCCGTCGGCCACGCCGACACGCCTCCGCGGCCGCACGCCCGGCCCGTCCGGCACGCCCGGTCCGTCCGCGCCGCGCCGGGCCGGGCCGATGGCGGTCGCCCCGCCGCTGTTCGTCCTGCTGTGGAGCAGCGCGTTCATCGCCGGGGTCCCGGGCGTGGAGTCGGCGCCGCCGCTGCTGCTGATGTTCGCCCGGTTCGGCCTCGCCGGGCTGCTGCTCACCGGGTACGCGCTGGCCGTCCGGGCGGCGTGGCCGCGCGGCCGGGCGCTCGCGCACCTCGCGGTCACCGGCCTGCTCATCCAGGCCGTGCAGTTCGGCAGCTTCTACACCGCGCTCGACCTGGGCTTTCCCGCCGCGGTCGTGTCGCTCGTGCAGGGCCTCAACCCGGTCGTGATCGCGCTCGCCGCCCGGTTCCTCGGCGAGACCGTCACCGCCCGCCAGTGGGCCGGGTTCGCGCTCGGCGCCGCGGGCGTCGCCCTCGCCGTCGCCGACCGGCTCAGCCTGTCGGCCGGCGGCGTGCTGCTGTGCCTGCTCGGCCTCGTCGGCCTCAGCGCCGGGACGCTCTACCAGAAGCGGTTCGTGCCCGACATGGACGTCCGGTCGGGCACCGCCGTGCAGCTCCTCGCCGCCGCCCCCGCCGTCGGCGTCCTGAGCCTCGCGCTGGAGACGCCGCACGTCTCGGACTGGACGAAGTTCGGCGGCTCGGTGGCCTGGATGGTCCTGGTCAACGCCATCGCCGCGTTCCTGCTGCTCAACACCATGCTGCAGCGGTTCTCCGCGAGCCGCGTCAGCACCCTGTTCTTCCTCACGCCGTCCGTCACCGCCGTCATGGCGTGGCTGCTGATCGGCCAGTCGCTGCACCCGCTGGCGGTCGTCGGGCTGGTGCTGGGCGGGGCGGGCGTGCTGCTGGCGAACCGGCAGGTCAGGACGCCCGAACCGGCAGGATGATCCGGGACGCGCGGGCCGCGTCGCAGAACACGGTGTGGTCCGCGCGGACCATCGCCGGGTTCCGGTCGAAGCGGGGGAAGTTGGACGAGGCGATCTCGACCCGGATCCGGTGCCCCGCGCGGAACGTCTGGCTCGTGGCGGCGAGGTCGATCTCGTGCCGCGTCCGGTCGCCGGGGGAGCGGACGATCCCGTCCGTGACGCCCATCGCGCGCCCGTCCGGCCGCACGTCCACGAGCTTCGCCGTCCAGTCGGCGCCCGGCGCGGACGTCGCCGCGTGCAGCACCGCCGTGACCGGCCCCGTCACCTCGACGTCCGCGCTCAGGACGGGCGTGGTGAAGCACAGGACGTCGGGGCGCTCCTCGATCGCGCGCTGGTCGCGGGGGCCCACGTTCACCGGGTCGGGCAGCAGCAGCCCGCCGCCGTGCGTCGGCACGGGGTCGTCCGGGTCGTGGACGAACGCGCACGGCGCGGCGTCCGCGTCCGGCGCGTCGGGGGAGAGCGTCCCGTCGGCGTGCAGGTAGTAGGGGGTGCCGGTGAATCCGGGCGGCGGCCACGCCTCGGCCTCCCGCCACTCGTTCGCGCCCATCGTGAAGTACCGGACCTTCGGGCCGTCGGTCGATCCGCTCAGGAACCCGATCTGCGTCGGTTCCAGCAGCGCGGTCGCGGCGGCGGCCGAATGCCCGAAGTCGAGCTCCCCGACGCCGGACGCCTGCGACAGGTGCGACCACGGCCATGATCAGCCGTCCGCCGGGGATCCGGCGGAAGTTCTCCAGGGTGCCGCGCAGGAACACGTCGAACCATCCGGCCGTGTGCAGGACGGGCACGTCGATCCGGTCGTGCCGGAGCGTCTCCGCGACGCCCTCCCAGTACTCGTCGCGTTCGGGATGGTCCGTCCAGTCGCGCCAGAACGGGAACATCTCCGACACGCCCGGCATGTCGCGGACGGGCGTCGTGCGCAGGGCCTCGTCCGGGTCGGCGAGCACGCCCAGCAGCGTCGCGAACCCGTCGCCCGGCGGCCGCCCGCCCGCGATGCCGTGCATGACGCCCAGCAGCCCCTGCAGGGAGCCCCAGTGGAACGCCGACCCGACCGCGAACGCGCCACCGTGGTACTTCAGCCCCTCGTAGAAGTCGTGCGGGGTCATCGACGCCACCACGGCCTTCAGGCCGTCGGGCCGCTCTGCCGCGAGCTGCAGCGCGCACCCCGCGAGATACGACACCCCCGACGCGACGACCTCGCCGTTCGACCACGGCTGCGCCGCGATCCACGCCACCGTGTCGGCTCCGTCGCGGCCCTCGTTCTCCCACGGGACGAACTCGCCGTCGCTGCTCCCGCGCCCCCGGCAGTGCTGCAGCACCACCGCCATGCCCGCGTGCAGGAACGCGCCGACCGGCTGCGAGCGGAACACCTGCTCGCCGTAGGGGCCGCGCACGAGGACGGTCCGGTGCGGCCCGCCCGCCGCCGGGCGGTGCACGTCCGCCCGCAGGATCGTGCCGTCCCGCATCTCGATCGGCTGGTCGAGCGTCGTCGTGACGGGGACGGCTGGACGGTCGAGCTTCGTCATCGGACGGACTCCCGGTGCGCGGGGCAGGGCGTACCGACGTTAGGCACTTTCGCGTTGGGCGTCAACGAAATGCCGAACGATTACCCTTCGCCGAGCAGCCCGCGCTCCACCGCGAGGTCGAGGGCCGCCCGCGCGGCGGGCGCGAGCAGGCGCCGCTCGTCCGGCGCGACGAACCGGAACTCGTCCACCTCGCCCGACGCCGCCATCGCGCCCCGCGCGTCCGCCGTGAAGCACGCCATCCGGACGTGCTCGAACGCGGGCTGGTCGTGCGCCGGGGCGCGCAGCACGCCCAGCTCCCGCAGCGACGCCCGCTCCAGTTCCAGCCCGAGCTCCTCGCGCACCTCCCGCGCCAGCGCCGCCGCGTCGCTCTCGCCCGGCTCCCGCTTGCCGCCGGGCAGGTACAGCAGGTCACGGCCGCGCGACCGGACGGCGAGCAGCCGCCCGTCCACGATCCGCACCCACGCGACGACGTCCAGTTCGGCGATCGAATCAGGCATGCCGCCCAGTATCGCCGGACGCTAGAGCCGCCGGGACTCCAGCACGCGGCTCAGGAACTCGCGGGTGCGCGGCTCGGCCGGATCGGAGAAGATCCGCTCCGCGGGGCCGCGCTCCAGCAGGACGCCGTCGTGCAGGAAGCAGACGGTGTCGGCGATGTCCCGCGCGAACCCCATCTCGTGGGTCGCCAGGATCATCGTCATCCCCGACTCCTTCAGCTCCCGGATGATGCCCATCACCTCGGTGACCAGCTCCGGGTCGAGCGCCGACGTCACCTCGTCCAGCAGCAGCAGGCTCGGCCGCCCCGCCATCGCCCGGACGATCGCCACCCGCTGCTGCTGCCCGCCCGACAGCCGGTCGGGGAACTCGCCCGCCTTGTCCGCCAGCCCGAACCGGGCCAGCAGCTCCCGCGCCTGCTCCTCGGCCTCCCGCCGCTTCCGCCGGTGCACCCGGACGGGCGCCAGCGTGATGTTGTCGAGCACCGACATGTGCGGGAACAGGTTGTACGACTGGAACACCATCCCGATCCGCTTGCGGACGTCGTCGGGATCGGCGTCCGGATCGGTGATCTCCTCGTCCTCCAGGAAGATCGCCCCGTCGTCCACCGTCTCCAGCACGTTCACGCAGCGCAGCAGCGTCGACTTGCCGGAACCGGACGCGCCGATCAGGCACACCACCTCATGCCGCGCGACGCCAGATCGACGCCGCGCAGCACCGGATGCGACCGGTAGGTCTTCCAGACGCCTTCGACGCGCAGCAGCGGGTCGCTCATGTGCCGCCTCCGGGGGCGCGGCGGCGCTCCGCGCGCGCCGCGAGATGGTCGGTGAACCGGGCCAGCGGCACCGTCAGCGCCACGAACAGCACCGCCGCCGCCAGGTAGGGCGTGTAGTCGAACGTCTCGGCCGAGTGGATCTGCGCCTGCCGCAGCGCCTCCAGCGGGCCGAGCACCGCGACCAGCGCCGTGTCCTTCTGCAGCGACGCGAAGTCGTTCAGCAGCGGCGGGACGACCCGGCGCACGGCCTGCGGCAGCACCACGAACCGCAGCGACTGCGCCCGGCTCAGCCCCAGCGACCGGGCCGCCGCGCGCTGGCTCGGATGCACCGAGTCGATGCCCGCCCGGAACACCTCCGCGACGTACGCCCCGTAGGACAGGACGAGCGCGAACCCGCCCAGCACCGCCGGGCTGTCCGGGATCCCCTGCAGCCGCAGCGCCGGAAGCCCGAACCCCACCAGGTACACCAGCAGGATCGTGGGGATGCCCCGGAACACGTCCGTGTAGGCGATCGCGAGCGCCCGCAGCGGGAAGAACAGCGGGTTGCGCAGCCCCCGCGCCAGCGCGACCAGCAGCCCCAGCAGCAGGATCAGCGGCTCGGCCACCAGGAAGATCTGGACGTTCAGCCAGAAGCCGCGCAGGACGTCCGGGAGCGCGCCGGTGAACTCGTTCCAGTCGAAGAACGTGTCGTGCACCCGCGGCCAGCCCGGCGACGACACCACCACGCCCGCGACCACCGCGACGAACAGCAGGCTCGACACGGTCGCCAGCGACGCCGACCGGACGCCCGCGCGGCGCCGCCGCCGCTCGCGCTCCAACTGCCGCTCGCTCTTCACCCACGCGGGGCCGCCGCGCGGCGCCCCGTCCTCGGTCGGCGTCTTCACTTCAGCAGCGGGGCGTCGCCCTCGGCGGCCAGCCACTTGTCCTCGATCTTCTGCAGCTCACCCGACGACTTCAGCGCGCCGATCGCCTCGTTCAGGCAGCTCACGAGCGGGTTCCCGCGCTCCAGCAGCAGCCCGAAGTGCTCGGTGTCGCCGTCCCGGTGCGGGAGCTGCCCGACGATCTTCGCGCCGTCGATCTGCGCGGCGGTGACGTAGAACGCGGTCGGCAGGTCGACGACCAGCAGGTCCACCTGCTCGTTCTTCAGCGCGTTCACCGCGTCGATCTGCGTGTTGAACACCTTCGGCTGCTCGCCGGGCGCGATCTGCTCCTTGACGGCCTGCAGCGAGGTCGTCCCGACCTGCACCGCGATCGAGGCGTCCTTCAGCTCCGCCATCGTCGTCGCGCCCGCGTACTTCGAGTCGCCGAGCGTCACGACGGCCTGCCGGACGGTGTAGTAGCCGTCGCTGAAGGTCACGGCCTTCGCCCGCTCCGGGGTGACCGAGATCTGGTTCACGTCGAAGTCGAACTTCTTCGGGCCGGGCGCGTACGCGGAGTCGAACGGCTGCACCGTCCAGGCGACCTCGTTCTCGGCGAAGCCGAGTTCTTCGGCGACCGCGTACGTCACGGCGCTCTCGAAGCCCTCGCCGTTGGACGGGTCGTCGCCGGAGAACCACGGCTCGAACGCCGGCTTGTCGGTCGCGACCGTCAGCTTGCCGGGCGTCTTGAGGTTCAGGTCCTCCTTGGCGCACGAGGCGGGCGCCTCGGCCGTCGACGTCTCCTCGGGGGCGCAGGCGGTGCCGGCGAGGACGAGCGCGGCGAGCCCCGTCAGCAGGGGCAGGTAGCGGCGGGACACGGGGGGCTCCAGGTGTGTTGTTCTGTTCGGGGTCTAGGCGGGCCGGACGGCCCGGAGGGTGATCGACGTCGCGCCCGCCAGGCCGAGGACGGCGACCGCCGAGCCCTGGTTGACGGCCAGGCCGAGCCGGCCGGACGAGTCGATCCACAGCAGCGGGCGGCCGGGCGCGACGCCGCCGAAGGTCTCGGCGAAGGGGATCCGCTCGCCTCGTCCGGGGGCGTCCGGAACGGTCCAGGCGACGTCCAGCGGGGTGCCGGGGGCGAGCGGGCCGAACGCGGCGGCGAGGTCGTCCGGCTCCGCGCCCAGCACCAGGCTGCCGAACCTGTCGGTGTACAGGACGGGGGCGGTCAGCTCGCCCTCGGCGACGACCGGGGCGGGAACGTCGAGCGGCATCGGCTCCACGGCCCGGCCGAACTCGGCGACGTCCGTCCCGGCGGCGGCGTGCGCGGCGGCGAGGGGGAGAAGACGTCGCGGCCGTGGAACGACGCCGACACCGACGGCAGCCGGTGGGCGGGGTTCTCCAGCTCGTGCGCCGCGACGATCCCGCCGAGCGTCTCGGCCGCCGGGACCAGCAGCCCGTTGTCCGGGCCGACCAGCACGTCGCCGCGCCCGGTGCGGACCGCGACCGGCCGCCGGGGCGTCCCCACGCCCGGGTCGACGATCCCGACGTGCACGCCCACCGGCAGGTACGGCAGGGCCTGCCGCAGCAGCATCGCGCCCTCCCGGACGTCGAACGGGGTGATCTCGTCGCTGAGCACCAGCACGTTCGCGTCCGGGACTATTCCGTACATCACGCCCGCGCAGATGCCGGTGTAGGCCGCGCCGAAATCGGTCGCCAGGCTGATGAACGGACGGTGATCGGGCATGGACACCTCGGACCAGCGGTGATGACGGAGGGTAAGGCGCAAAGCGTACCAACCCGGGCCCCGTATGCTCACGTGCGATGCGCCCCGAAGCCCTCGACCCCGTCCTGCTGCGGACGTTCGTCGCCGTCGCCGACCTCGGTTCCTTCACCGCCGCCGCGTCCGCCGCCGGCTACACCCAGTCGGCGGTCTCCCGGCAGATCGCCGCCCTCGAAGACCTCTGCGGCGTCGAACTGTTCGCGCGCGCGCCCGCGGCGTCCGTCCGACCCCCGCCGCCGAGCACCTGCTGCCGCACGCCCGCGCCCTGCACGACCGGCTCGCCGACACCGCCCGCGCCCTCGACGGGCTGCGCCGCCTCGACGCCGGGACGCTGCGGCTCGGCGCGTTCCCGATCCGATCGTCGCGCTCGTCCGCGCGCGCTGGCACGGCTGCGGTCCCGCCACCCGGGCGTCCACGCCGTCCTGCGGGAAGGCCTCACCGAGCGGCTAATGCCGATGCTCGACGCGGGCGACCTCGACCTCGCCGTCGTCAGCACGCACAAGGCCCCCGCCCCCGCGCGACCCGGTCCCGCTGCTCGACGACGACCTCCTCGTCGCCCTCCCGGCGGCCCACCCGCTGGCCGCGCGGCGCCGCGTCCCCCTCGACGGCCTCGCGGACGAGCCGTGGATCGTCGCCGACGAGCCCGCCGCCGTCGCCGCCCTGCACGCCCGGTGCGAGGCCGCCGGGTTCGTCCCGCGCACCCCGCTGCGGGCCGCCGAATGGCTCTCGAAGCTGGGCCTGGTCGCGGAGGGGTTCGGGGTCACGTTCGTCCCGGCCCTGGCGGCCGCGCGGCGGCGCGGGACGCCGTCGTGCTGCGCCCCGTCGCGCAGGGGGGCGCGCCCGGTCCGCCGCGCCGGAGCGTCTACGCCGTCGTGGGGCGGCACGCCCGCAGGTCGCCCGCCGTCACCGCGTTCCTGGCGGACCTGCGGGACGTCGCCGCCGACCTGACCGGCTAGACCGCCGCGACGACCTCGACCTCCAGCAGGGCGTCCGGGTGGAAGAGCCGGGGCACCTCCACGGTCGTGCTCGTCGGGGACTTGCCGGGGAAGTACCGGGCCCGGACCTCCCCGTACTCCCGGCGCAGGTCCAGATCCGTCAGGAACGTGCGGATATTGACCACGTCGGCGAACCCCGCGCCGTGCGCCGCGAGGATCCGCTCCAGCAGGGAGAAGACGACCTCCGACTGCCGGGTCATGTCGCCCCGCCCGTCGATCTCCCCGTCCGCGCCGAGGGCGACCTGCCCCGAGACGTACAGCATCGGCCCGGACGTCACGTGGACGGCGTGCGAGTAGAGGGGCGTCGGCGGCGGCGGGACGGTCGCCGGGTCGCTGTGGACGATGCGCGTCGGCGCGTCCGCGGCGATGTGCTCCGCGAGGGAGGTCAGGTCGCGGTAGCCGAGGCCGCGGCCAGCGCCGCCGCCGTCCGGCGGTGCGCGGCCGCCAGCAGCCCCCCGGCCGGTGGCCGGGCCGCCCCGACGGCGAGATCGAGGTCCTTGCCGGCGAGCGCCAGCGTGAAGCGGGGCGTCGCGTCCGCGCGGGCCTCCCGCACCCGGCGGGCCTGCGGGCTGCCGATGCCGAGGACGTCCAGCGCGCCTCGGACGCGTCGACGCCGAGCGCGTCCGCCGCCGCGAGGGCCTCCCCGAGCACGGCGAAGTTCGCGACGAGCACCGCGTTCGCGACCAGCTTCAGCGCCGCGCCCGTCCCGGCCGGACCCACCCGGTGGACCCGCCCGAACGCCGACAGGACGGCCGCGCAGGCGGTCCTCGTCGGGGGCGTCGCCGCCCGCGAGGACCTCCAGCCCGCCCGCCTCCGCCTGCGGGACGCTGCCGACCACGGGCGCGTCGACGTACCCGACGCCGTCCGGCCAGCCGCCCCCGGACGCGGCGCGCGGCGTCCGGGCCGATCGTGGAGGTGTCGGCGACCACCGCCCCCGGGCCGAGCGCGGCGGCCGCGCCGTCGGCCCGAACAGCGCGTCCTCCACCGCCCGCCCGTCGGTGAGCATCGTGACGACCAGCTCGCGGCCCGCGGCCGCCGCCGCCGGGGTGTCGTGCGCGACGCCCCGGCGGCGGCGAGCGGCGCGGCCGCGGCGGGAGTGCGGTTCCACACGGTGAGGTCGTGCCCGGCGTCGAGGAGCCGCGCCGCCATCGGGGCGCCCATCCGCCCCAGTCCAAGAAAGGCGATCTTCGTCATGCCGCCGACGCTAAGCGGCTCCGGACCATTCCACCAGCGAAGATCTCTCAGGGCGGCCATGCGGATCGCGCATGGCTCGTTCAGACCGCGAAAAGGATCCCGACGAACGCCAGCAGGATCGTCACGCCCGTCGCCAGCAGGACCGATCCGGGATCGGCGACCCGCTCCCCGCGCGCCAGCCGGTGCCGCGCCGCCGCAGGCTCGCGCGCGTCCGGCGCAACTGGAGCGCGGCGGCCCCGCACACGCACCGCCGCCGCCGTCGCCGCGCCGAACGCCGACGGCGCCAGCCGCACGCAGAACAGGCCCGCGACGACCAGCGCCAGCGTCGTCCGCGACCACGCCAGCGCCGTCCGCTCCGGCTGCGCCCCCCGGTCCCAGAGCCCCGGCCCCCGGCCATGTCGGGTCACCGGAGCCCCCGGCGCGCCGTCCGGCCCCGGCATGGTGCCCGCCGCCGGGACTCGGCGGGGCGGGGGGACGGTCTCGGACGGTTCGCGGGACGTCCGCCGGGGACGGTCATCGGGTGATGAGCAGAGCGGCGACCAGGGCGATCGCGGCGATCGCCAGGCCGTAGGACATCAGCGGGGCGAGCGCCGGGAGCGGGAGGGTCTCGTCGCGGCGGAGCGCGCGCTCGGTGCGCAGCCAGCGGCGGAACGCCAATGCGGCGACCAGCGCGCCGGTGGCGGAGAAGCCGATCGCGAGGATGTGCCGGAGCGGCGCGTCCACCAGATCACCGGCCAGGGCCACGCCGATTCCGCCCGCGACCATGGCCAGCGCCGTGCGGATCCAGGCGAGGAAGGTCCGCTCGTTGGCGAGGGTGAAGCGCGGGTCGGGGTCGCTGCCCTCGGCGAGCAGGCGGCCGGTCCAGCCGCCGGGAGAGTCGGGGGAACGCGTCGCGGTCATCGGCGTGTCGAACCTGCATTCGGGGAAATGGGCGGCCGGATGCCGCTCTCGTCCCTTCATATTAGGCGATGGGCGCAATTGTTAAATTGTCGGTATTTCCCATCCAACAGCTGGGAATAGTGCGGGCGGAGCCGTGACGTGCCAGGTCGAGTGGGTGTTGGCGGTCGGCGGGGCTCCGCCGGGGTGGTTCTCCTGACGGGGGCCGTGCGGGCGACGGGAACAATTCGCGGGGTTTTTCCGGCGCCGTCAGGGCGCGAAGCGGCGGGCGGAGGCGTCCTCCTGCGCCAGCCGGTGCAGGGCCGTCAGGACCTGCTCGTACACGACCGTCGACACCAGCAGCGACCGGACGGTCCGCGCGCGCGGGGCGGCGCCGTCCACGGCGGCGATCTCGTGCTCGGCGACGTCCGCGGCGGCCCGGACGTACGGGCGCAGTTCGGCGAGCGTGACCGGGTAGCCGAGGCGGCGCAGCGAGACGAACGCGGCGGCGAGCAGGTCGCGGGCGGGCGCGTCGGCGGCGGCGCGCCAGCCGTGCTCGCGGACGAGCGCGTCGACGACCTCCCGGGCGGCGCGCCGGTCCGGGTCGCCGGGGTCGGCGGCGTCCGGGCGAGGGCGAGCAGCGCGGCGCCGACCAGGTCGTGCGGGCCGTCGCCGCCGTCGACGGCGGCGACGATGTCGCGGATCGCCGCGACCGGCAGGTCGCCGACCTCGCGCAGCGCGCTGATCAGCCGCAGCCGTTCCAGGTGCGCGGGACCGTACTCGGACCGGGTCGCGCTCACCGCCGAGCCCGCGGGCAGCAGCCCCTGCCGGATGTAGAACTTGATCGTCTGCACCGTCAGGCCGCTGCGGTCGCTCAGCTCGGAGATCTGCACCGGGCACCTCCTCGGGACGGGAGGTTAGCTCCGATTCGGGGGCTCCCGCGGGCGATCGGCGTTATCTACCGGTTTCAGGACGCGGTGCGGCGCATCCCCTCGGAGATCTTCTCGGCGGCGGCCATGATGGGGCCCGCGTGCAGGCGGCCGGGGGAGCGGGAGAGGCGTTCGAGGGGGCCGGACACCGAGACGGCGGCGATCACCCGTCCGGCGGCGCCGCGGATCGGGGCCGACACCGAGCCGACGCCCTGCTCGCGCTCGCCGACGCTCTGCGCCCAGCCCCGGCGGCGGACGGACGCGAGCGTCGCGGCCTCGAACTTCGCGCCGCGCAGGCCGCGGTGCAGCCGGTCGGGCTCCTCCCAGGCGAGCAGGATCTGGGCGGCGGAACCGGCCGTCATCGGAAGCGCGGCGCCGACCGGGATGGTGTCGCGCAGCCCGCTGCTGCGCTCGGCCGCGGCGACGCAGACCCGGACGTCCCCCTGGCGGCGGAACAGCGACGCGCTCTCGCCCGTCAGGTCGCGGAGCTGGGACAGGATGGGCTGGGCGATCGCGAGCAGCCGGTCCTCCCCGGCGGCGACGGACAGCTCGGCGAGGCGCGGCCCGAGGATGAACCGGCCCTGCGCGTCCCGGTGCACGAACCGGTGGTGCTCCAGGGCGACGGCGAGCCGGTGGGCGGTCGGCCGGGCCAGGCCGGTGCTCTGGACGAGCTGGGCGAGCGACGCCGGGCCCGCTTCGAGCGCGTTCAGTACGAGAACCGCTTTGTCAAGTACGCCGACTCCGCTAGAGTTGTCCATGTCTTGATATTGCAGTCTCGGAATGTGAGATGCAAATCGGGGCGGAACCGACCAGCGACACGAACGCGGCCAAACGCGACGTGTCGGACGAATCATGACAGGTGAGGTGGGAGCGATGGGCCGCACACTGGCCGAGAAGGTGTACGACGCGCACGTCGTACGGCGAGCCGAGGGCGAGCCGGACCTCCTCTACATCGACCTGCACCTGGTGCACGAGGTCACCAGCCCGCAGGCGTTCGACGGGCTGCGGATGAACGGGCGGCCGGTCCGCCGCCCCGATCTGACGATCGCCACCGAGGACCACAACGTCCCGACGACCGACCTGCTCAAGCCGATCGCCGACCCGGTGTCGCGCACCCAGGTCGAGACCCTCCGCAAGAACTGCTCGGAGTTCGGCGTCCGGCTGCACCCGATGGGCGACGCCGGGCAGGGCATCGTCCACGTCATCGGCCCGCAGCTCGGGCTGACCCAGCCCGGCATGACGGTCGTGTGCGGCGACTCGCACACCTCCACGCACGGCGCGTTCGGCGCGCTCGCGTTCGGCATCGGCACCAGCGAGGTCGAGCACGTCCTCGCCACCCAGACGCTGCCGCAGACCAAGCCGAAGACGATGGCCGTCACCGTCGAGGGCGACCTGCCCGCGGGCGTCACCGCCAAGGACCTCATCCTGGCGATCATCGCCCGCATCGGCACCGGCGGCGGCCAGGGCCACATCATCGAGTACCGCGGCGCGGCGATCCGCTCGCTGTCGATGGAAGGCCGCATGACCGTCTGCAACATGTCGATCGAGGCCGGTGCCCGCGCCGGCATGATCGCCCCCGACGAGAAGACGTTCGAGTACATCCAGGGCCGCCCGCACGCGCCGTCCGGCGCCGACTGGGACGCGGCCGTCGAGTACTGGACGTCGCTGCGCACCGACGACGACGCGGTCTTCGACAAGGAGATCGTCATCGACGCCGCCGAGCTGACCCCGTTCGTCACCTGGGGCACCAACCCCGGCCAGGGCCTCCCGCTCGGCGACTCCGTGCCCGACCCGGCGTCCTTCACCGACCCGGTCGCGCGGCAGGCCGCCGAGCGCGCCCTGGAGTACATGGGCCTCACCGCCGGGACGCCGCTGCGCGACGTCGCCGTCGACACCGTCTTCGTCGGTTCCTGCACCAACGGACGCATCGAGGACCTGCGGGCCGTCGCCGACGTCCTGAAGGACCGCAAGGTCGCCGACGGCGTCCGCATGCTGGTCGTCCCCGGCTCCATGAAGGTCAAGGAGCAGGCCGAGCAGGAGGGCCTCGACGAGGTCATCTCCGCCTCGGGCGCGCAGTGGCGGGAGGCGGGCTGCTCGATGTGCCTCGCCATGAACCCCGACAAGCTCACCCCGGGCGAGCGCAGCGCCTCGACGTCCAACCGCAACTTCGAGGGACGGCAGGGGCCCGGCGGCCGCACCCACCTGGTGTCTCCCGCCGTCGCCGCCGCCACCGCCGTCACCGGCCGCCTGGCCGCGCCCGCCGACCTCTAAGGAACCACGATGGAAGCGTTCACGACCTACACCGGGCGCGCGGTCCCGCTGCGCCGCAGCAACGTCGACACCGACCAGATCATCCCCGCCGTGTGGCTCAAGCAGGTCAGCCGCACCGGCTTCGACAAGGGGCTGTTCTCCGCCTGGCGCGAGGACCCCGAGTTCGTCCTCAACCAGCCGCAGTACGCGGGCGCGGGCATCCTGGTCGCCGGCCCCGACTTCGGCACGGGCTCGTCCCGCGAGCACGCCGTCTGGGCCCTGCAGCAGTACGGCTTCCGCGTCGTCATCGCTCCGCGCTTCGGTGACATCTTCCGCAACAACTCCACGAAGATGGGCCTGCTGCCCGTCATCCTCACCGGCGAGCAGGTCGAGACCCTGCAGACCCTGGTGGAGCAGGACCCGGCGCTGGAGATCACCGTCGACCTGGAGAAGCGCGAGGTCCGCTACGGCGCCGAGACCGCGTCCTTCGAGATCGACGACTACACCCGCTGGCGGCTGACGGAGGGTCTCGACGACATCGGCCTCACCCTCCGCCACGCCGACGCCATCGCCGACTTCGAGGCCACGCGCCAGTCGTACAAGCCCGTCACGGTGTAGCACCGGAACCCGGCAAGCCACGCGCGGCCTACGGCGCCGGGGCGCCTACGGCGGCGCGACGATGCGCCCGCCCGCCGCGAGGACGCCCCGCACCGCGCGGGCGGTGCGCCGGGTCGTCGTGGGGACGGTCTGCGCCGCGGGGGTGGCGCGGGGTCGTCCTGGAGGCGGCCTGGGGTCGCGCGGGTGGTGCGCCGGGTCGTCGTGGGGGCGGCCGGGCTGCGCGGGCGGCTTGGGGCGCGCGGCGATGGGTTCGGTCGTCGTGGGGACGGCTCGGCGGGTGGTTTTGCGGGTGGGCCCGGGGCGCCGGTGGGCGGTCCGGGCCTTCGGCCGTGCCGGGTGCTTCCGGACGTGCGCATGGGACGCCGATCGTCGTGGGCGTCGGACCGGGTCGCCGGGGGCGATCCGGCGCTTCGGCGTACCCGGGTGCGGGAGCACCGGCGGGGGCCAGGGACAATCGAGGCATGCGGAGGCCCGAACGAGTGTTGGGGGGAATGCACGTGACCTCGGCCCCGTGGGACGGACCGGCGTGGGACGACCCGGAGCTGACCCGGCTCGCGCGGCAGCTGCGCGACGCCCATCGCGCCGTCGCGCCGCTCCCGCCGGCGGTCCGGCAGCGGCTCATCCGGCACCTCCTGGCGATCACCGATCTGGCCAAACGGGACGCCGCGCTGGCCGCGCGCAGGCTGGAGGCGTTCCTCGCCGATTTCCAAGACGCGCCCGACGTCCGTTAGCGTGCGCAGTGGCCGGATCCGGTCCGGTCACCCGGCGAGACGGGGACGAGCACGACAAAAACGACCGCGACACGCCAGTGATTGTGTGCAGGTGATTGTGTCGGTGTCGAGGGTCCCTTAGTTTCGTTCGGGCAAGGGGGGAACTAGAGGAGTAACCCATGAACAAGCGTGAGCTGGTCGACGCCATCTCTGACCGGATGGGAAGCAAGAAGGCCGCAGCCGAGGCCGTCGACGCCATCCTGGAGGCGATCCAGAACGCCGTCGCCAAGGGCGACAAGGTCGCGATCACCGGGTTCGGTTCGTTCGAGAAGGCCGACCGGCCTGCCCGTACGGCCCGCAACCCCGCAACGGGCAAGACCATCGAGGTTCCGGCGACGTCCGTGCCGAAGTTCAAGGCCGGTGCGGACTTCAAGAACCTGGTGGCCGGTAAGAAGTAGCAACACGGCGAAGGCGCCCGGGACCCGTCGGCACGGTCCCGGGCGCCTTCGTATGTCCAGGGCGCGCGGGTTCAGGGGAGCGGGAACGTCGACAGCGTCACCACCGTGACCCGGTCGTCCTGCAGCGCGAGGTTCACCCGCTGGCCGAACCGCAGCAGCCGCAGCCCGCCCGCGTCGAACGCGGCGGCGTCGAACGGCAGCTCCGTCCCGTCGTCCAGCAGCACGCTGCCCGAGCGCGTCTCGTCGTCGAACGTCCGCACCGTCCCCTGCATACCGATCATGCTAGCCGCGGCGGGCGCTCACGCGTCGGCGGCGATGGCGGGGAACCGGGCGGCGACTGACGCGGTGTGCGGTCCGGCGCCGAGCGCGAGAACCGCTCGAAGATCGTCCGGGGTGTCCACATCCCGGCGTACGCTGTCGATGGAGTCCAGGACCAGTTCCCGGGCGCCCCGGGCGCGGTGCGCGGCGCGTGAGCCGTGCCCGAACGCGGGGGCGAACGGGACGCCGGGACGCGCGGTGTACAGGGTGGTGCCGACGCCGCCGCGTCCGGGACGAACGCGTGCGGCGCGGCCGCGGCGGCGTCGAGGACGCGCGCGAGTTCGTCCGGTCGCAAAGCGGGCAAGTCTGCGGAAAGCGCCCCCACGCCCGCGTCCGGGGCGGCCTCCCGGCCCCGCGCGGCCCCGTACTCCAGGGCCGGGTTGAGGCCCGCGTCGGGTTCGTCGGGCACGATCCGGGCGCGAGGGCGGCCAGTTCGGCGGCCGGAAGGGGGTCGTCGGTGACGACTATCACACCGCGGACGCGGTCGCAGCGCAGCGCCGCGGCCACGGTGTCGGTGGCCACGGCGAGGGCGAGGGCCCGCCGATGCGGGCCCGCCGCCGCGGACATCCGGGTCTTGGCCCTGGCCAGGACCTTGACCGGCACGACGAGCGACCACTGGAGGGGAGGCGCGCTGCGCGCTTCAGCAGTAGACATGGCGACTCGACACTATGCGCACGCAACCACGAAACTTGAGGACACCCCGCGTTCGTCCGGGGTACGGATCGGAAGGGGACGGGGCATGAGCCACGGGTTTTCGCCGGCCTGGCGCAAGCTCACGATCGTCATCCTGCGCCCGCTGCTGTTCGGGCTGCTGAAACGGGACTGGCGGGGCCGCGGCAACGTGCCCGGTGAGGGCGGTGTGATCATCGCCGCGAACCACATCTCCGAGTCCGATCCGCTGGCGCTCGCCCACTTCGTGTACGAGTCGGGCCGCTACCCCGTCTACCTGGCCAAGTCCACGCTGTTCGACGTGCGGTTCATCCGGGCGGTGCTGCGTGGGACCGGGCAGATCCCCGTGTACCGGGACCGGGAGGACGCGGCGGCGGCGCTCCAGGACGCGGAACGCGCGCTCCTCGACGGCGAGTGCCTGATGTTCTACCCCGAGGGCAGCTGCACCCGCGACCCCGAGCTGTGGCCGATGAGCGGCCAGACCGGCGTGGCGCGGATGGCGCTGAAGACGGGCGCGCAGGTCGTCCCCGTGGCGAGCTGGGGCGCGCACGAGCTGCTGCCCTACAAGAAGGGCGAGCAGACCGGCCTGGCGGGCAGCCTGAAGAAGGGCTTCCACCCGTTCCCCCGCAAGACGATGCGGGTGATCGCGGGGCCGCCGGTCGACCTGTCGCGGTACGCGGGCGAGCCGCTCGGCAAGGAGACGCTGCGCGCCGCGACCGACGACATCATGACGGCGATCGCCGGGCTGCTCGGCGAGCTGCGCGGCGAACTGCCGCCCGTCGAACGCTACGACCACCGCCGGGTGCTCGCGGAACGGCGCGGGACGGTCCCCGGCGCCCGTCCGGCCCGGGACGACGACGCCGCCGGCGGCACGCGCTCCACCGGAAGCAAGGCGGCGGGCTCATGACGCCGCGGACCGCGGTGATGGGCGCGGGTTCCTGGGGCACGACGTTCGGCAAGCTGCTGCACGACGCGGGCGGCGAGGTGGTCCTGTGGGGCCGCCGGCCCGGCGTCGTCGAGGCGATCAACGAGCGGCACGAGAACACCGACTACCTGCCGGGCATCGCCCTGCCCGAGGGGATGCGCGCCACGCTCGACCCGGCCGAGGCCCTGCACGGCGCCGACTTCGTCGCCCTGGCCGTCCCCGCGCAGACCCTCCGGGCGAACCTCGCCGCGTGGGGCCCGCACCTGCCGTCCGGCGCCGTCATGGTGAGCCTGATGAAGGGCGTGGAGGACGGCACGACGCTGCGGATGTCGGAGGTCGTGCGGGAGGTCGCCGACGTGCCGCAGGAGCGGGTCGCGGTGTTCTGCGGGCCGAACCTGGCGCGCGAGATCGCGAGCGGCGAGCCCGGCGCGGCCGTCGCGGCGTGCGCGGACGAGGACGCGGCGCGGCGGCTGCAGGCGGCGACGATGACCCCGTACTTCCGCAGCTACACGTCCACGGACGTCATCGGCTGCGAGCTGGGCGGCGCGGTGAAGAACATCGTGGCGCTGTGCGTCGGGATGTCGGTCGGGCTCGGGTTCGGCGCCAGCACGCAGGCGGTGCTGATGACGCGCGGCCTCGCCGAGATCACCCGGCTCGGCGTGGCGATGGGCGCGGACGAGCACACCTTCGCGGGTCTCGCCGGGATGGGCGACCTCGTCGGGACCTGCATGTCGCCGCTGTCGCGCAACCGGACGTTCGGCGAGAACCTCGGCCGGGGCATGACCCTCGACCAGGTCATCTCGGTGACGAAGCAGACCGCGGAGGGCGTGAAGTCGGCGGAGGCGGTGATGGAACTCGCCCGCAAGCACAACGTGGAGATGCCGATCACCGAGGCGGTCACCGGGGTGCTGCACCACGGCGTGCCCATCAAGGAGGCGGCCGTCGCCCTCATCTCGCGGGCCCCGAAAGCGGAGCGTTATGGCGTGTGACCTGCGGTGCGCGCCCCGGCGGGCGCGCCCGGCCCGCTCGTGGCCGACCCGGGCCCGGCAACGGTAGGGTCGGGCATCATGTCCCACTCCAAGATCCGCGTGGCCGTCGTGTTCGGCGGGCGCAGCAGCGAGCACGCGATCTCCTGCGTCACCGCCGGAGCCGTGATGGCCGCGATCGACCGGGACCGCTACGAGGTGGTGCCGATCGGCATCGCCCGCGACGGCCGCTGGGTCCTGGCGTCCGCCGGGCAGCGGCTCGCGATCGAGGACGGCCGGCTGCCCGAGGTGGACGGCGGCGGCACCGCGCTCGCGCTCCCGTTCGACCCCGCCGGCCGCGGCCTGATCTCGGTCGCCCCGGGGGAGGTCCCGTCCTCGCTCGGCGAGGTCGACGTCGTCCTGCCGCTGCTGCACGGCCCCTTCGGGGAGGACGGCACCATCCAGGGCATGCTCGACCTGGCGGGCATCCGCTACGTCGGCGCCGGGGTGCTGGCCAGCGCGGTCGGCATGGACAAGGGCTTCATGAAGCTCGTCTGGCAGGCGCAGGGCCTGCCCGTCGGCCCGTACGTGCTGGTCGGCGACCGGGAGTGGCGTCGCGAACGCAAGCGCAAGATCGACGAGATCAAGGAACTCGGCCTGGACGCGGGCCGCGCCGTGTTCGTCAAGCCCGCGCGGGCCGGATCGAGCATGGGCATCAGCCGCGTCACGTCCGAGGACGGCATCGAGGCGGCCGTCGACGCGGCCCGCGAGCACGACCCGAAGGTCATCGTGGAGGCCGCGATCGAGGGCCGCGAGATCGAGTGCGGCGTCCTGCAGGGCCTGGACGACGGCCCCGCCGAGGCGAGCCTGCCCGCCGAGGTGCTGACGTCGAGCGACAGCGACTTCTACGACTTCGAGACCAAGTACCTCGACGGCGGCACCACCATGGCGATCCCGCCGGACCTGCCCGAGGCGGCGATCGAGGAGGTCCGGCGCATCGCCGTCCAGGCGTTCGAGGCGCTCGACTGCGAGGGCCTCGCCCGGGTCGACTTCTTCTGCACCCCGGACGGCCGCTGGGTCCTCAACGAGATCAACACCATGCCCGGGTTCACGCCCGCGTCCGCGTTCCCGCAGATGTGGGCCGCGACCGGCCTGGACTACCCGGCGCTCGTCGACCGCCTCATCCGGACCGCCGCCGCCCGCACCACCGGCCTGCGCTGACGCGCCGGACCGGCGCGGCGCGTCAGTCGTAGGGGAGCCAGGCCCGGTCGGCGAGCGTGGCCGCGTCGGACGCGCGGGCGCCCTCGTCCGAGAACGTCCACAGGGTGTCGCCGAGGACGAGCGACCGCCGGACGGACGCGCCGGGATGCGCGACGCGGCCCGCCTTCGCGACGCCGTCCCGGGTCACCTTGAGGACGAGCGCCTCGCCCGCCGCGTCGCCCGGTTCGCGCACCGGCAGCACGGTGAGGCCGGTGCGCGCCCAGTACAGGAACGCGTGCGGGTCGAACTCGGCGTCCGAACCGGCGCCGGGCAGCGTGTACGCGTCGATCCGCCGCGGCTTCCCGGCGACGTCGAACAGCGACACCTGCAGGCCCTCGACCCGCCCGGACGCGTCCGCGTCCCGGCCGACGCCGAGGAGCCGTCCGTCCGCCACCGGATGCAGGTAGGCCGAATAGCCGGTGATCTTCAGTTCGTCGGTGACGCGGGGACGGCGCGGGTCCGCCAGGTCGAGCACGTACAGCGGGTCGGTGCGGCGGAACGTGACCACGTACGCGGTCGTCCCGGTGAAGCGGACCGCGTAGATCCGCTCGGTCTTCCCGAGGCCGTCCGCCCGGCCGATCTCGTCGAGCCGCGGACCGTTCTGCCGCAGGACGCGCAGCGCGCTGCTGGACGCCCGCGCGTCCGCGGCGCGCGTCGTCGTCGCGACGCGCAGGTTCCCGTCGTGCTCGGACATCGCGTACTGGTTCAGCAGGCGCCCGGGCACCGACCCGGACGCGGCGAACTCCGGCGGGCCGCCCGGCGGCAGCGTGATCTTGTGGACGTCGGTGCGTTCGACGGCCGCGGCCCGTTCGGCGTACGGGCGCGGCGCGGTGCCCGTGACGTACAGGTTCTTCCCGGTTCCGTAGACGGTGGAGCCGTCGACCGCGATCCCGACCGGGCGCGGGTCGGCGAGGCCGCCCGCCAGGTCGAGGGTCAGCACGCTCAGCATCGAACCGCTCCCGCTGTAGGCGGCGGGACGGCTGACCCGGTCGCACGGCGCCCGGTACTCGGCGCGCGGCGCGCGTCGCGGTCGACGGTGAAGGTGGGCAGCCAGGCGTTCAGCGGCGCCCGCATGACGGCCCGCCGCGCGGACTCGATCGCGTCCTGATCAGCGGGGTCGGTCTGCCCGGGTCGCCCGGTGGTGGACGGTTCGTCCCGTCCTGTTCGCTTTTGTGGGCGTGGGGTCGGGTCGGGGAAGTCGATCCGCGGGGTCGACCGCACGACGACGTGCACGGTCCCGTCGCTCTGCCGCGCGTCCACGTACTCGGTGTCGGACGTCAGCGTGGCGACGACGCGCGGCGCCCCGGCGACGTCCACCAGCGTCAGCCGCGTCCGCGGAGCCGGGGGAGCGGGCGGCGGCGGGGACGGGCGCGGCGGCGAATCCGCCTCCGGAAGCGCCCTCGCCGCGTCGAACGCCCGGAACACGCGCCGCGACTCCAGCACCAGGACGCGGTCGCCGTCCATGAGCAACCGCCTGTCGGCGTTCCATGCCGCTCCCGGCAGGTCGAGCGTGTGCGCGACCTTCCGGGACGCGGGGTCGATGACGCGCAGGTCGCCGTCCCCGAGGGCGACGATGCGGCGGCCGTCGGTCTTGACGAGGTCGGGCTCGTCCGCGCCGGGCTCGTGCGCGTTCGTCCGGGAATGCTCCGGGACGGCCGACGCCGCCTCGGGCGCCGCACCCGGCGCTGGCGGCGGACATCTCGCGCTTCTCGCCCGCCGCCGAGTCCGCCGCCCCCGTCCGGTCCGGGCCGACCGTCCCGTCCGGCCCGACCTGCAGCGCGGTCGCGCGCCGCAGGCCGTCCAGCAGCCGCTCGCAGGTCCGGTAGCCGACCAGGGCCATCGGTGGCGGGGGCACCGGCTCCGGGCCGTCGTCCGCCCGCAGGGCGCAGCCGCCCGACACCGCCACCGACGCGGCGGCCACCGTGATCGCCGAGACCGTACGTGCACGCATTCGCGTGAGACGCGGCCAGCGCGCGTCCGGTTCCCGACAGTTCTCCTTTCGCTTCTTCTTCTCGTGCTCGTCGATCTGGACGCTGAGCTTGGTGCCGACCGGCCGGCCGATGTAGTGCGTCAGGAAGATCGCGATCTCGCGCGGCTCGTCCGGGGCCGGCTCGCCGTTGTCGCGGACGCGGCCAGGTCGGACTGTCGTTCAGGGGGTGCCGGAAAGCAAGACCGAAACCCGGCCGGGATCGCTCACCGGCCACGTCGCGCGGCGACCGGCGTCCGGATATGCCACGCTTAGGGCATCTGTCCCCACACCGAGGAGATCGCCCCGTGCGGCACGCCGAGACACCGGATCGCATCGGCCCGTACCGGGTGATGGACCGGCTCGGCGAAGGCGGCATGGGCACCGTCTACCTCGGGACGGACGAGTCCGGCCGCAAGGTCGCGATCAAGGTCATCCGGCGCGAGTACGCCGCCGACCCGCAGTACCGCGCCCGGTTCGAGTCCGAGGTGCGGGCCGCGCAGCGCGTCCGCCCGTTCTGCACCGCGCCCGTCCTGGACGCCGACCCGCGCGCCGACCCCCCGTACCTCGTGACCGAGTTCGTCGCCGGGCAGAGCCTCGACGCCGCCGTCGCCGACACCGGACGGCTGCGCGGCGCCGACCTCGAAGCCGTCGCGGTCGGCATCGCCACCGCGCTGACCGCCATCCACGACGCCGACGTCGTCCACCGCGACCTCAAACCGGCGAACGTCCTGCTGTCCACCTTCGGCCCCCGCGTCATCGACTTCGGCATCGCCCGCTCACTGGACGGGACGCGCCTCACCGCCACCGGCGGCATCGTCGGCACCCCCGCGTTCATGGCCCCCGAGCAGCTCGACGGGCGCGGCGCGTCCCCCGCCTCGGACGTCTGGGCGTGGGGCGCCACCGTCGCGTTCGCCGCCCGCGGCGACACGTGCTTCGCCGGGAAGTCCCTCCCGATCGTCATCCACCAGATCATGAGCGCCGAACCGGACCTGCGAGGCTCGACGGCTCGCTCCTGCACGCCGTCCGCCGCGCGCTCGCGAAGGACCCGTCGCACCGCCCGTCCGCCCAGGAACTCCTCGACGGCCTGATCTCCGGCGGCGTCCGCGAGCACCCCGCCGGGACGCGCGCACCGGCGCGGCCGAGCACCTACGCGCCGCCGCAGCCGGACACCGGGCCGCCCGCGCACGTCCCGCCGACCCCCGCGCCCGTCCCGTCCGCGGGCCCCGCGCTCGCCGACGGCGAGGCCGAGGCCCTCGTCGAGCGGCAGTACCGGCAGGCGGCCCAGGCCGGCGACCCGGCGGCGATGCGCAACCTCGCGACGCTGCTCCGCGGCCAGGGCCGCGGCGCCGAGGCCGAGTCGTGGACGCGCTACGCCGACGCCGTCGCGACCCGTCCGGCGTCGCCCTACGGCCCGCCGGCCCACCACGCGCCGCCGCGCCACCCGCATGCGAAACCGCCGCTCAACAGCTACGCGATCTACGCGCTGACGTTCGGGCTCGTCGGCCTCGTGACCTGCGGGCTCCCGTCCATCCCGGCCATCGTCGCCGGGCACCTGGCCTGGGTGCGGGTGCGCCGCTCGGGCGAACGCGGCCTCGGCCTCGCCCTGACCGGCATCGCCCTCGGCTGGATCATGATCGCCTTCTGGCTGCTCATCCTCATCGGCATCCTCGCGCCCCCGGCCGAGGGGGAGTGAATTAAATGGGTTGTGCCCCCACCGCCCGGGTGGCACCGTAGATCACGTCAGCCCGTCCGAGACGGTGACGCGAGACCCCGAGAGGAGGACCGGCCATGGCGCAGGAGCAGCACCGCTATCGACTGAGCGACCTACGACTGCCCTCGGCGTCGCACGCCCGCCCCGGCCGGTATCCCGCCTCCTAGGCACCACCCCGGCCGAGCCGCCGCGAGCGACGCCTCCTCGCCCGACCTGCGGCTCTACCCCAATCGGCAGAGGGGCCACTTTCAGGAAGTGGACGTTCCGGGTTCGAATCCCGGGAGCCGCACGCACGCCTCCGTAGTCCAACGGCAGAGACGGCAGCATGAGGTGCTGTGCGGTGGGGGTTCGAATCCCTCCGGAGGTACTACGGCGGATCCGTGCCGATCCGCCGCCCGGGGCGGCGCCGACGTCAGGAGAGTCGGGCTTGTCTGTAAAACAAGTGCTTCGCGCTGAGTGGGTTCGAATCCCACCCGCCCCACTTCCCTTCCTCGCCCCTCACGTAGACGTGCGAGCGTCGCGGTGTTGGCGTTCGGGGGCGTCCTGAACTAATGTCCGGACACGTGTCCGGGGAACAGTTGACGACCGAGCCCACACGCCGCCGCCTCACCGAGCGGCAGGCCGACACGGTGCGGCGGCTGACCGACGCCGCCGTGGAGGAGCTGCGCGAGACCGGCTACGAGGGGCTGACCGTCCGCAACGTGGCCCGCCGCGCGGGCGTCGCGCCCGCCACCGCCTACACCTACTTCGCCTCCAAGAACCACCTCATCACCGAGGTGTTCTGGCGGCGGCTCGGCGCGCTGCCGCCCGTCGAGGCGGGCGGTCCGCTCCGCCGCGCGGTGATCGAGGTGCTGCGGGAGATCGCGCTGCTGGTCTCCGACGAGCCCGAGCTGGCGGCGGCGTGCACCACGGCGATGCTCGGCACCGACCCGGACGTCCGCGAACTGCGGATCCGCATCGGCGTCGCCATCCGCGGGCGGCTCACGGCCGCGCTGCGCGAGCACGCCGACGAGCGGACGCTCGGCGCGCTGGAGCTGGCCTACTCCGGCGCGCTTCTGCACGCGGGGATGGGCTACACGTCCTACGCCCGCATGGCCGACCGGCTCGCCGAGATGGCCGAGCTGATCCTGCCCGACCCCGAGGTGTGGTGACGGCCGTGGCCGCGGTCTCCGCTCGTTCGACCACGCGAACGCGCGACGCGTGCACTCGGCGAACGTGCGGGGCTTCGCGACCCGGCCGATCCGGGTGAAGACGCGCTGACCGGTCAGATCTGCCCTTCGGGTTTCTCCGGGATCGTCGCCTTGATCGCGGGCGTCAGCTCGATGAGGACGTCGCCCGCCGGGTGGTACTCCGGCGGGACCGTCACCTCCACGTAGGCTTGCCGCGCCACCGCCGTGAACGTGACCGACGGGTCGCCCGGGGTGGGGAACCAGTTGACCCCGTTGATCGTGACGAGCTGCGACTCGGGCCGCAGCGCCGCCGGGCGCGGCACTCCGCAGCGCAGCCCGATCGCGGGCGATCCCCACGCCGCCGTCAGCGCCGACTTCGGCGAGGTGTCCCGCCGTTCCTGCTCGTGGACCTTCTCCGGCAGCCGCAGCCCCTCGCAGAGCCGCTGCGTCGCCGCGTCCGGCTCCGGCGGCCGGACCTGCACCGCGCCCTCGGCGCACGCCGCCGTCACCGCGGCCACCAGGGCGAGGACCATCGCCGACGCCCCCCGACGCTTCACCATCGACTGTGTTGCTCTCCGGTCAGATGTGCACGATCGGGCACGTCAGCGTGCGGGTGATGCCCTCGACGGTCTGGATCTGCGCGACGACGAGCCTGCCCAGCTCGTCCACGTTGTTCGCCTCCGCCCGGACGATCACGTCGTAGGGGCCGGTGACGTCCTCCGCGCGCGTGACGCCCGTCATGCCGGAAATGTGACCCGCCACCTCGGCGGCCTTGCCGACTTCGGTCTGGATGAGGATGTAGGCCTGCACCATCACGTCCTCCCCGGGCGGGAATTGCCGTCGGACGGTTCACCGTATCGCGTTACCCGCTCCGGCGGGCGGTCGGGGCGGTACGAACCGGCGACCGTACGGTGAAAACATGGACGGATGGCGACGATCGGGGAGTTGGGCGAGTTCGGGCTGATCGAGCGGCTGACGGCCCGGCTGCCGCGGGGCCCGCAGGTACGGCTCGGTCCGGGGGACGACGCGGCGGTGATCGCGGCACCGGACGGGCGCGTCGTCGCCACCACCGACCTGCTCGTCGAGGGGCGGCATTTCCGCCGCGACTGGTCGGGCCCCTACGACGTCGGCCGCAAGGCCGCCGCGCAGAACCTCGCCGACGTCGCCGCGATGGGCGCCGTGCCGCGCTGCTCGTCGGGTTCGCGGCGCCGCCCGGCACGGACGCGGAGTGGGCGGACGGGCTGTACGCGGGCCTCGCCGACGAGTGCGAGACCGCGGGGGCGTCCGTAGCCGGGGGCGACGTCGTGGCCGCCCGGCAGATCACGCTGGCGATCACCGCGCTCGGCGACCTGGCGGGCGGGGCGCCGCTGACCCGCGACGGGGCCCGTCCCGGCGACGTCGTGGCGGTGCGCGGCCGCCTCGGCTTCGCGGCGGCCGGCCTGGAGCTGCTCACCGCCGGACGGGACGGGCCCGCGGAGGTCGTCGCGGCCCATCGGCGCCCGGAACCGCCGTACGAGGCGGGGCCGCAGGCGCGCGAACTGGGCGCGACGGCCCTGCTGGACGTCAGCGACGGGCTCCTGCAGGACCTCGGGCACATCGCGGCGGCGAGCGGGGTGTGGATCGACGTCGAGTCCGCGGCGGTGCCCGTCCCGGCCGTCCTCGGCCCCGGCGGGCTGCGGCACGCGCTCACCGGCGGCGAGGACCACGCGTTCGCCGGAACGTTCCCGGCGGCCGCGCCGCTGCCGCCGTCCTGGACGCGGATCGGCGCCGTCGCGCGCGGAACGGGCGTGACCGTCGACGGGCGCGTTCAGGAAGCTGCCGGATGGGACCATTTTCGCAGTTGAACGGAGCTTTTCGAGAATTCGAGGAGTGCGGGGCGTTCGTCGGGCCGGTAGGCATATTTGGTGCCGGTTTGGTATACATCCCCTGACCGACGAGGAATGGAATGGGACGACACTCCAAACCCGAGCAGCCCGAGGACGAGCCCGGAGCGAGCGCGCAGGCGCCGCCGGGGCGGTCGTCCTTCGGCCCGTCCGCCGGACCTCGCTACGACGGCTTCACCGGCCCGACCGACGATCAGGTGTTCGTGTCCCGCCCGGGCACGCACCGTCCGGCCGTCGTCGCGGGGCGCGGCCCGGGCCCGGCGTCCACCGGCCCCCACGCCGCGCCGCCCGCCCCGCCGGGCCCGCCCACGCGTCCGCCGCGTACGCCGGCCCGCTGTCCGGCCCGGCTCCGGTCCCGGCCCCGGACGGCCCGGCTTCACCGGACCCGTCCGCTCCGCGGCGGGTCGCCCGGTTCGTCGGTTCGCTGCCGTTCCCGCTGATGCCGATCGTCGCGCTCGTGATCGCCGTCGGCATCGTGTCGTACGCGCTGAGCACGCAGCAGATCTCGCTCAACTTCGCCGGCGGGGCGCCGAAGAACCCGGAGGCCACGGCCAACGACAGCCAGGTGCTCCAGCACGGTCCCGGGCAGGGCGCCACCGGGGCGAACGGACGGCCGGACGGGCTCGTCGTCCGGTTCAGCGTCGCGTCCCGCGACGCGAACGGCTTCAAGGCGACCGCCACGATCGGCAACCGGGGGAACCGGCCGGTCGCCCAGTGGGCTCTGGCCTTCAAGATCCCGGACGCGGTGGTCGGCGAGGTGCAGGGCGCCACCGTCGCCCGGGTCGGGGCGCTCACGAAGGTGCACGGCACCACCGGGATCCCGGCGGGCGACACCGTGAAGATCGTCTTCACCGCGAAGGGCGCGCCCGCGAAGCCGACCTACTGCGTCATCAACGAGCTGGAGTGCGCGTTCGTCTGAGCCGGGCCGATCCGCGGGCCGGGCCGCGCGACCGTCCGCAACAGGACGATCCGCGAAAAGCGCAATAAGGTGGACACATGCCCCATGACGCGCCCGCTCGCCAGGCCCCGCCGCTCGTCCTCACCATCGCCGGCTCGGACTCCGGCGGCGCGCCGGCATCCAGGCGGACCTCAAGACGATGCTCGCCCTCGGCGTGCACGGCATGAGCGTGATCGCCGCCGTCACCGCGCAGAACTCCCGCGGCGTCCAGGGCTACTGGGAACTGCCCGTGGAGGCCGTGCGCGCCCAGCTCGACTCGGTCCTGTCCGACATCGGGGTGCACGCCCTCAAGACCGGGATGCTCGCCTCCACGGCCCTCGTCGAGACGGTCGCCGAGGCCCTCGCCGCGTCCGACGCGCCGTCCGTGGTCGACCCGGTCGGCGTCTCCAAGCACGGCGACTCGCTGCTCGCGCCCGAGGCCGTCGACGCCGTCCGCGGGACGCTGCTGCCCGCCGCGACGGTCGTCACCCCGAACCTCTACGAGGTGGAGCAGCTCACGGGCGTCAAGGTGGTGGACGAGTCGGGGATGCGCGAGGCGGCCGAGGCGGTCAAGGCGCTCGGCCCGCGGTGGGTGCTGATCAAGGGCGGTCACCTGCCGGGCGAGCCCGCCGACCTGCTGTTCGACGGGGAGCGCGAGCACCGCTTCGGCGCCCGGCGGCACGACAACCGGCACACCCACGGGACGGGCTGCACGCTCGCGTCCGCGATCGCCTCGCACCTCGCGCTGGGCGCGGACGTCCCCACGGCCGTCGCGCGCGCCAAGGAGTACGTGACGGGCGCCATCGCCGCGGGCTTCCCCCTCGGCTCCGGCATCGGCCCGGTCGACCACGCCTGGATGCGGCGCGCCTGACGGCCCGGACCGTCCGGACATGCGAAAGGCCGGCCCATCGGACGCTTCCGATGAGCCGGCCGAGGCCCGCGGTCAGACCGTGGGCTTGACGATCTTGCCGGCCTTGATGCAGGACGTGCAGGCGTTGATCCGCTTCGTGCCACCGTTCACGACGGCGCGCACGCGCTGGATGTTGGGGTTCCAGCGGCGCGGGGTGCGGCGGTGCGAGTGGGAGACGCGCATGCCGAAACCGGGTCCCTTGCCGCAGACGTCGCAAACGGAAGCCACGGGAAACTCCAAGTGGGTGTCGATGCTCTAACCGGAGCGCCGCCCGTCGCCGTAGGGGGCGAACCGGACTTCACCGGCGCTCACGAGGGAACGCCTGGACGAGGCGCATGGATCAGAGTAGCCCACCGGGCCCGCGTTGAGCGAATCGGCCTGCGCGAATGCGGGCCCTCCGGCCCGTGACGCCTGATTACCGTCACCGGGATGGGCTACAAAGGACGGCGTGGCGAATCTCGACGAGCCGTTGCGGAAGGTACTCGGCGACAAGACGGCGAACGTGCTGAAGAAGGGTCTCGACCTCCACACCGTCGGCGACCTCCTGCACCACTACCCGCGCCGGTACGCGCACCGCGGTGAGCTGACCCCGCTCAGCGGCCTCCAGGACGGCGAGCACGTCACGGTCATGGCCGAGGTCGTCAAGGTGCAGGGCCGCACCCTGACCCGCAGCCCCGGCTACGTCCTGGAGATCACCGTCACCGACGGCACCGGACGCCTCAAGCTCAGCTTCTTCGGCCGCAAGGGCTCCTACAAGCCCGAGAAGGACCTGTCGCCCGGCACCCGCGGCCTGTTCGCCGGGAAGATCAGCACCTACGTGCCGCGCAGCGGCCAGGTGCAGCGGCAGCTCGCCCACCCGCAGTACAAGGTCGTCGCGGAGAAGACCGCCGAGCAGGCCGCGCAGGAGTGGGCCGACGAGATCATCCCGATCTACCCGTCCACCAAGGGCCTGGACATCGAGGCGATCAGCAAGTCCGTCGGCATGGTCCTCGACGGCCTCGAACTGCCCGCCGACCCGATGCCCGCGGCGCTGCTGGACCGCCGGAAGCTGATCGGCCTCCGCGCGGCGTACGAGGGCATCCACCGGCCGCGGAGCTGGGACGGGCTGGGCCGCGCGAAGGCCCGGCTCAAGTGGGACGAGGCGTTCGTCGTCCAGGCCGCCCTGGCGCAGCGCCGCCGCGCCGCCGCGGCGCTGCCCGCGAAGCCGCGCCCGGACGGCCGTCCGGCTGCTCGCCGACTTCGCGCCCGCCTCCCCTTCGAGCTGACCGACGGCCAGCGCGCGTCGGCGCGAACTCGCCGCCGACCTCGCCCGCGAGCACCCCATGCACCGCCTCCTGCAGGGCGACGTCGGAGCCGGCAAGACGATCGTGGCGTTGCGGGGGATGCTGCAGGTGGTGGACGGCGGCGGGCAGGCGGCGCTGCTGGCGCCGACCGAAGTCCTCGCGCAGCAGCACCACCGGTCGATCACCGGGATGCTGGGCGACCTGGCGCGCGCCGGGCAGCTCGACGGCGCCGACAACGCCACCCGGGTCGCGCTGCTGACCGGGTCGCTGGGCGCGAAGGCCCGCAAGGAGGCGATGCTGGACGCGGCGTCCGGTGCGGCGGGCATCGTCGTCGGGACGCACGCGCTGCTGCAGGAGTCCGTCCAGTTCGCCGACCTCGGCCTGGTGGTCGTGGACGAGCAGCACCGGTTCGGCGTCGAGCAGCGCGACGCGCTCCGCGAGAAGACCGCCGGGGGACGGCCGCACGTCCTGGTCATGACGGCGACGCCGATCCCGCGGACGGTCGCGATGACGGTGTTCGGCGACCTGGAGACGTCCGTGCTCGGGCAGCTCCCGGCGGGCCGCTCGCAGATCCAGACCGTCGTGGTGCCGCCGGAGAAGCCCGCGTTCCTCGCGCGGACCTGGGAGCGGATCAAGGAGGAGGCCCGGCAGGGGCGGCAGATCTACATCGTGTGCCCGCGCATCGGCGAGCAGGAGGGCGACGAGGGCGACTCCTACGACTCCGAGGAGGGCCGCCGCTCCCCGCTCGGGATCATGGAGCTGCTGCCGAAGCTGGCGGAGCTCCTCGACGGGCTGCGCATCGGCGTCCTGCACGGCAAGCTGCCGCCCGACGAGAAGGACGCGGTGATGCGCCGCTTCACCGACCGCGAGCTGGACGTCCTGCTCGCCACCACGGTCATCGAGGTCGGCGTCGACGTCCCCAACGCCACCGTCATGGTGATCATGGACGCGGACCGGTTCGGCGTGTCGCAGCTGCACCAGCTGCGCGGCCGGGTCGGCCGGGGTTCCCTGCACGGCCTGTGCCTGCTGGTCACCGACGCCGAGCCCGCCTCGAAGGCGCGCGAGCGGCTCGACGCGTCGCGTCCACCACCGACGGGTTCGAACTGTCGCGGCTCGACCTCGAACAGCGCCGCGAGGGCGACGTCCTCGGCGCCGCGCAGGCCGGCCGCACGTCCAGCCTGCGCCTGCTCACCCTGCAGCGGGACGAGGACGTCATCCGCGACGCCCGCGAGGAGGCGACCGCGCTCATCGACGCCGACCCCGACCTGGCCGAGCACCCGGCGCTGGCCGCCGAACTCGCCGCGCTCCTGGACGAGGAGCGCGCCGACTTCCTGGAGAAGGGCTGACCCGTCGCCGTGGCGGAGCCCTGCTGAGCGCACCGACCCTTGGGCCGACCCTTGGGCCGACGCGTGAAGGGACCGTGGGTCACGCAGAACGTACGGGCCGTCACCCGCGTCCAAGTTGGTAGCGGATGCGGAGTGGCCATCCGGTGCCGTCGCGGGTAGGACTCCCGTGGCGGATCGCGTGCGACGGAGGAGCACCCATGACGGGCGTCGACCCCCTGCTGCCCGGGGACCCTGCGCGGCTGGGCCCGTACGAGCTGGCCGGACGGCTGGGCGAGGGCGGGCAGAGCATCGTCTACCTGGGGCGGCGCGAGGACGGCGGGCAGGCGGCGATCAAGCTGCTGCGCGCCCGGCTCAGCCGCAACCCCGAATGGCGGTCGCGGTTCGAGCGGGAACTCGCGGTCATCGGGCGGGTCGCCGGGTTCTGCACGGCGCAGGTCCTGGACGCCGACTTCTCCGGCGACGCCCCGTACGTGGTGAGCGAGTACGTTCCCGGCCCGTCGCTCAGCGCGCTGGTCGGCGGGGACGGGCCGCGCACCGGGACCGACCTGGACCGGCTGGCGATCGGCACCGTCACCGCCCTCGCCGCGATCCACCGCGCGGGGATCCTGCACCGCGACTTCAAGCCGTCGAACGTCCTGATGGGGCCGGACGGTCCGCGCGTCATCGACTTCGGGATCGCGCGGGTGCTCGGCTCCTCGTCGGCGCGGAGCAGCGGGGTGATGGGGACGCCCTCGTACATGGCGCCGGAGCAGATCGCCGACGGCGACCTCGGCGCGGGCGTGGACATGTTCGCCTGGGCGGCGACGATGCTGTTCGCCGCGACCGGGCGGCACCCGTTCGGCAACGACAACATCTCCGCGGTGTTCCACCGGATCCTGCAGTACGAGCCGGACATGTCCGCGCTTCCGGACTCGCTGCGCGGCGTCGTCGCCGGCTGCCTCGCCAAGGATCCGGCGCGCCGCCCGGAGGCCCAGCAGGTGCTGCGCGACCTGCTGGGCGGCGCGGCCCCCGCCGTCGCCCCGCACGCGCGCGGGACGACCGGGCGCTGAG
>NZ_MKJY01000594.1 GCF_001942465.1 Actinomadura sp. CNU-125 | reverse complement strand
TGGCGTCCCCGGCGTCCACGACGGAGCTGGCGGACGGCTTCGGCGACACGCCCGCGGCGGTCAGCCAGCACCTCGGCGTGCGCCTGCGCCTGCGGGCTCGTCACCGGCCACCGGCTCGGCCGCCGCGTGCTGTACTCCCGGACGGCCGCGGGCGACGCCCTCGCCGCCGCCCCCGGCGGCGCGTCCCGCTGACCGTCAGCGCAGCGAGGCCAGCGCGTCCAGCCGCGGCGCCGGGACGGGCGCGCCCGCCTCGTACCGTCCGGACTCGGCCAGCCAGTCGTCGGAGCGCGCGGCGTGTCCAGCAGGATCCGGACGACCTGGGCCGCCGCCGCGCGCTGCGCGACGGTCAGCTCCAGCCGGTCGAGCATGTCCGGCAGCCGCCGCGCGGCCTCGCGGGCGTCCTCGATCCGCTCGACGACGCGCTCGGCCACCGCCGGGCCGGACTGCGCGGGCGTCGTCCCCTCCGCCGCCGCCAGCACCGCGGGCAGGTAGCGGACGTCGCCGCGCTCGGCGTCGAGATCGTGCGAGGCGAGGTCGTTGGACCTCGCGGACGGCGTCGGCGACGGCGTGCGCGAGCGCCTTCCAGCGCGGCGTCCGCAGCAGCCGGGCGGGCAGCTCGACGCCGAGGACCGGCTCGATCAGGTCGTACAGGAACGGGCCGCACGCGCGGCGGCGCAGCGGCGCGTACGTGCTCGGGTCGGGCACGTGCCCGATGCGGCGGTTCACCGCCTCCTGCGCGCAGGCGTCCCGGTGCGACTCCAGATGGAGCATGAAGCGGCGCCGCCAGTCGCGGCTCATGCCCTTCTCGGTGGCCCGCCACAGCTCCACCAGGGTCGCCTCCAGCGGCCTGCGCCCGGCCGGGCGTGCCCCCGGCGGGTCGCGCGCAGCAGGTCGTCGTACAGCGCGTGCACGGCGCTGCCGCTGTCGGCGAGCGGTTCGTGATCGAGCATGTCGTCCAGCGCGAGCGTCCAGGTCAGCCAGCGGGCGAACAGGTCCACGGCGGCGAGGTCGGCGGACGGGAAGACGCGGGCGGCGAGCCGTTCGCAGCGGGCCCGGCCGAGCGGCGAGGTGTCCGGATCGCCGAGCACCAGGCCCCGTCCGCGCGCCCAGGTCTCCACCTGCGCGCACAGTTGCCACGATTCCGGGTGCATGGCCGCGGGCGCTGCGAGGGCGCCCGTCCGGTCTGCCGCCGAGAGAAGAAGAGAGATGTCCACGACGCGGTTCACGTTAATGATCACTTCCCGGCCGAGGCCCGATCGGCACGTCAAGATTCGGGAAACGGCTGTTCGGGGCATGGATCGCCGGGCGATATAGGGCATAGGTCCGATATCTTCGGGCGCGCGGCCGAGAGCGAACACGCCACCGGCCGGACACGGAATCCGCGCCGAACGCGTAACGTCGTGGTAACAGCGGCCGGGCATACTGCACAGTGACCGGTCCCGTCGGCAAGGCGGGCCGGTGGAGCAAGGCACCGAGGGAGAAGGCTTTGGACCGTCAGCAGGAGTTCGTGCTCCGCACGCTGGAGGAGCGCGACATCCGGTTCATCCGGCTGTGGTTCACCGACGTGCTCGGGTTCCTGAAGTCGGTGGCCGTCGCGCCCGCCGAACTGGAGGGCGCCTTCGGCGAGGGCATCGGTTTCGACGGCTCGGCGATCGAGGGCTTCGCCCGCGTCTACGAGGCCGACATGATCGCCAAGCCCGACCCGTCCACCTTCCAGGTCCTGCCGTGGCGCTCGGAGTCGCCCGGCGTCGGCCGGATGTTCTGCGACATCCTCATGCCGGACGGCACGCCGAGCTTCGCCGATCCCCGGTACGTCCTCAAACGCTCGCTCGCCCGCGCCGCCGACCTCGGGTTCACCTTCTACACCCACCCCGAGATCGAGTTCTTCCTGCTCAACACCAAGCCGGAGGACGGCAGCGAGCCCGAGCCCGCCGACTCCGGCGGCTACTTCGACCACACCCCGCACAGCGCCGCGCACGACTTCCGGCGCAACGCGATCATGATGCTGGAAGCCATGGGCATCTCCGTGGAGTACAGCCACCACGAGGGCGCCCCCGGCCAGCAGGAGATCGACCTCCGCTACGCCGACGCGCTCACCACCGCCGACAACATCATGACGTTCCGGCTGGTCATGAAGGAGGTCGCGCTCGAACAGGGCGTGCACGCATCCTTCATGCCGAAGCCCTACACCGAGCACCCCGGCTCCGGCATGCACACCCACATGTCGCTGTTCGAGGGCGATCGCAACGCCTTCTACGAGCCGGGCGCCGAGTTCAAGCTGTCCAAGGTCGGGCGCGCGTTCATAGCGGGCGTGCTGCGGCACTCCGCCGAGATCACCGCCGTCTGCAACCAGTGGGTCAACTCCTACAAGCGGCTCTGGGGCAACGTCGGGTCCGCGGCGGGCGCCGGGGGAGAGGCGCCCTCCTACATCTGCTGGGGCCACAACAACCGGTCCGCGCTCGTCCGCGTGCCCATGTACAAGCCGAACAAGGGGCACTCCACCCGGATCGAGCTCCGGTCGCTGGACACCGCCGCCAACCCCTACCTGGCGTTCGCGGCGATCCTCGGCGCCGGGCTCAAGGGCATCGAGGAAGGCTACGAACTCCCCGCGGGCGCCGAGGACGACGTGTGGGCGCTCACCCCCGCCGAACGTCGCGCCCTCGGCATCGAACCGCTGCCGCAGAACCTCGACGAGGCCGTCCACGCAATGGAACGCAGCGAGCTGATGGCCGACGTCCTCGGCGAGCACGTCTTCGACTTCTTCCTCCGCAACAAGCGGCAGGAATGGGAGGAGTACCGCCGCGAGGTCACCGAGTTCGAGCGCAGGCGGTTGCTGTCCGTCCTTTGACGCACACCCGGCGCGCGGCGCATTACGGTTGATCCGTGACCGAGCCGAGGACCTCGAACCGCCGCCCATCCCTCGCCGGACGCCTCGCGCGGCTCGGTTTCTCCGACGCGGGACGCGCGCAGCGGCTCGTCCGCGACGCCGAGGCCGACGACGGCGTCCGGCTCGACGGCCCGCTGCTGGAGGCGCTGCTCGGCGCGCTCGGCGGCACCGCCGATCCCGACCTCGCGCTGAGCGGCCGGGCTGCGGCTGCTGGCCGCCGCCGACGAGCACGCGAGGCGCCGAGCTGCGCGCCGCCCTCGCCGCCGGGCCGGGCTCGCTGCGCCGCGCCGTCCCGCCCGTCGAGGTGTCCGCGCTCGCCGACGCGCCGCCGTCCTCGGCGCCGCCGGCCGGTCATCGAGCGGCTCCTCGCCGACCCCGCCCCGCTCCTGCCCTGACCACGGTCAGACGTCGACGCGCCGCGCGACGAGCACGCGATCAGCGTCCGGCCGCGGGGAGTTCCAGCGGCAGCAGCGACGTCGCGGGATGGGCGCGCCGCCGCGCGCCGCCCTCGATCGCCCGGACGATCGCGTCGCGCGCCGACTCGGGGCTCACCGGCGGCGGCTTCCGCACCGGCCCGTCCCGCCAGGGCAGCAGGTCGATGTCGCGGGCGGCGGTGTCGGTCGCGCCCGGGACGAACTCCAGCACGCGGACGCCGGTGCCCCGCAGTTCGCCGCGCAGCGTTCGCGTGGCGTGCCCCAGCGCCGCCTTCGCCGCCCCGTAGTGGCCGAGCGCCGGAACCGGGACGGACTGCAGCGTGGACGTGACGTTCACGATCAGGCCCGAGCCGTGCGGGCCGTCCCCGCGCATGCCGGGCAGGACCGCGCGGGCCAGCGCCACCGGCGACCAGAAGTTCGTCTCGAACAGCGCGCGCACCGCCGCGCCGTCGCCCAACTCCGCCTGCGTTCCCACGAGCCCGGCCCCGGCGTTGTTGACCAGGACCCGGACGGACCCGAGCGCGGCCACCGCGTCCCGTCCGAGTTCGGCGGCGGCGCCCGGCCGCGACAGGTCGACGCCGAACACCGCCGGCCGCGTCCCGCCGCGGGCGGCGATCTCCTCCGCCGCCGATTCCAGCGCGTCCCGCCCGCGCGCCGCGAGGGCCAGCCGGGCGCCCCGCCCGGCCAGCGCGAACGCCAGGGCGCGTCCGATGCCGCCCGACGCGCCCGTCAGCAGGATCGGCGTGTCCCTCAGCTCCATGTCGCCTCCCGAGTTGACTGATTATCAGTCAATTGCGACCCTAGGGGCGTCCCCACGCCACGTCAACACGGGAAGGAGCCGCCGATGGCCGGTCCCGACCGCCGCGCGCTGCTCATCGACGCCGCCGCCGGGCTGTTCACCGAGCGCGCGTACGACGAGGTCACCACCGGCGAGATCGCGCGGCGCGCCGGAGTGGCGTACGGGCTCATCGCGCACCACTTCGGCAACAAGCGCGGCCTCTACCTGGCGACGATCCGCGCCGCCGCCGACCGGCTCCGGGCCGTCCACGAGACCCCGGCCGCCGACGGCGGCCCGCCCGCCGCGCGGCTCCGCGACGCGCTCGACCGGCACATCGCCTTCATGGAGGACAACGCGGCCGGATTCCTGGCGGTCGTGCGCGGCGGCAACGGGTCCGACGCCGAGGTGCGCGGCATCGTCGAGGACCTGCGCTGGCAGGGCGCCCGGCGGCTGCTGGACGCCTTCGGCGTCGCCGAACCCGTGCGTCCGGCGCTGCGGACCGCGATGCGCGGCTGGGTCGGGTACCTGGACGAGATCGTCATCGACCATCTCAGGCACCGCGACCTGCCGCGCGCGACGCTCGTCGCGTCCGCCGCCGCCGCGCTCGTCGCCGCGCTGCGCGCCGCGCACGCCGCCGACCCGCACGGCGGCCCCGACCCGGCCCTCGTCGACCTGCTGGAGTGAGCAACGCGCGGGCCGCGACCCCATCGAGAGACCACGGGACGGGCGGGCGGCCCGGCCGTGTCCGGGGGCGGCCGCCACGGGGCGAACCGGCACGGGCACGCTGCGTTCCGTGAGACCATCGTTCTCCGGGACGAGCGGAGACGATGCATGAGCGACGAGAGGCGGCCTCCGGCGGGTGTCGACCTGACGACCCCCAACACGGCGCGCATCTACGATTACCTCCTCGACGGCAAGGACAACTACGCCGCCGACCGCGAGGTCGCCGAGCAGCTGCTCGCGGTGATCCCCGAGGCGCGGACGGCCGCGCGGGAGAACCACGCGTTCATCGGCCGCGCCGTGCGCTTCCTCGCCGCCCGGGGCGTCCGCCAGTTCATCGACATCGGCACCAAGCTGCCCGCGCGCGGCAACGTCCACGAGGTCGCCGCCGAGGTCGCGCCGGACGCCGGCCGGTCGTGTTCGCCGACGGCGACCCGGTCGTCCTCGCGCACGCGCACGCCCTGCTGCGGGGCGGTGCCGGCGCGGGCGGACGGCCGTCGCCCGGTGCGATCCGCGGCGCCCCGCCGACGTGTTCGACGACCCGGCCGTGCGCGCCCTGATCGACCTCGACCGTCCGGTCGCCTGCATCCTGGACCGCGTCCTGCACTTCGTCGTCGACGACGCCGAGGCCGCCGAGATCGTCGGCGGCGTCCACGACGTCCTCCCGCCCGGCGGGCACCTCGTGTTCACGCACATCACGCAGGACCCCGAACCCGAGTCCGGCGGCGACGTCGGGCAGGTGTTCAAACCGACCGACGGTCACTTCTGGGGACGGCCGCGCGCCCGCATCCTCGACATCGTCGGCTGCTTCGAGCTGGTCGAGCCGGGCCTGACCTACACGCCGCAGTGGCGGCCCGACCCGGGCGCCCCGGCCCACCCCGCGCCGGAGCGGACGTTCACCCTGGCCGGTGTCGGCCGCCGCCGCTAACCGGCCTCCGCGGTGTCGGGGGCGGCGGGCGGCGGGACCGGGATCGACTCGATGGCCGCGTCGGCCAGCCGCCGGGCGCCGCGCTCGTAGCGGTCGCGGAGTTCGAGGAGGACCTGCTGGCCGCGGACGGCCGGCCAGCCGTCCGGCAGATGCTCGACGGGCAGCCGCGGGTCGTCGCGGACGAGCTGCAGCCACTCGGTGGTCATCCACAGGTAGCGGGCCAGGTCGTCGGGCGCGCCGGGCAGGGGGTCCGGGCGGTCCCAGCGGCCGAGGAAGGCGCGGTAGCCGCCCGCGACGGCGTCCAGGTCGAACGCCTCGCGCAGCATCGCCGGAACGTCGGTGGGTTCCTCGGCCGGGCCGGAGAACACCTTGAGGTGACCGGCCAGGCCCAGCTCGGCGGCGATCGAGCGGACGTCCCGGCGCGATGGAGCGATCCACGTGCCGTTGCCGAGCGAGCCGAACCCCGCCCACGTCAGCCGGGCGCGCAGGTCGTGGCGGACGCGCTGCCACGACTCGGGCATCGAGAACGCGAGGACGGTCCAGGTGCCGTCCCAGTCGGTGCCGAGCACGCCGCGCCGCCAGACGCGCTCCTCGCCGTCGTGCAGGATCCCCGCCGAGCGCGCGGTCAGCCCGAAGTGCATGCGGCGGCCGTCGCGGTGCCGCGCCAGCAGGCCGCGGCGGACCATCCGGGTCAGGGTGGAGCGGACGGCGTGCTCGCCGACGCCGAGCCGCGCGAACGTTTCGATGAAGCTGCCCGAGAAGACCGCGATGTCGCGCCCGAGCACGTAGTTGCCGAGGTAGGTCAGCATCAGCGACTGGGGCCGGAGCCGGACCGACGGCCCGGTGTCCGGTTCGGGGCCCGTCCCGGCCGTGCCCCGTCCTTCGTCTCGTTCGTTGTGCCGGATGTCCGGGCCCTTCACGCTCTGCTCACCCGTTCGGCTCCCCTCATGGCGTCAGCGTAACGGCGGTCCAGAACGTCGCGGGCCGCCGGATCACTCATGTTGGGCAAATCCTTGACCGCTGTGAAATATACGCCTAACTTCATGGCCAGTCCCACCCCCCCCGGGCACCTCCGCCGCAGCGATCCCCCACCTCGGGAGGCTCAAGTGCGCAAGATCGTCCCCCTCCTCGCCGCGGCCGTGCTCGCCGCCGCCACCGCATGCGGCGGTGGTGGCGGCGGCGACGGCTCCGCCCTCAAGATCGGTTTCATCGAGTCCCTGACCGGCAACTACGCCTCGCTCGGCGGCGAGGCGAAGAAGACGGTCGAGCTGGCCGTCGAGCAGCTCAACGACGCCGGCGGCATCGACGGCAAGACGATCGAGCTCATCACCCTCGACGACAAGACGTCGCCCGACCAGGGCGTGCTGCACTTCAACAAGCTGCGCTCGCAGGACGTCACCGCGATCATCGGCTCGACCTACGCCAACGTCGCGCTCGCCGTCCAGCCGCTCGCCGAGCGCGAGAAGATCCCCTACATCTCGCTCGCCCCCGCCGACGAGCAGGTCGACCCGATCCGCGAGTACACGTTCGTGATCCCGGCGCTGTCGTCCACCTACGCGCAGGCGATGCTCGGCTACTTCAAGGCCAACGGCATCGCGAAGGTCGCCGTCGCCTACGACACCAAGAGCGCGTACGCGATGGCCGGATTCGAGGGGATGAAGGCGCACGCGGCCGAGCACGGCGTCCAGATCGTCAAGGAAGAACCCTTCGAGACCAACGCCGGCAGCTTCAGCCCGCTGTTCACGCACGTCCGCGACTCCGGCGCGCAGGCGCTCGTCGCGTGGGCGAGCGGGCCGCCCGGAGTCACGCTGGCCAAGCAGTTCCCGTCGTCCGGGCTGGACATGCCGCTGTTCATGACCGGCTCGCAGGCCAGCAAGCTGTGGCTCGACCCCGTCGGCGAGGCCGCCGAGGGCGTGTACGTGCAGAGCGCCATCGGCGTCGTCGGCGAGCACCTCCCGGACGGGAAGCTCAAGCAGTCGATCCAGGAGATGTCGGCCCCGTTCGAGCAGAAGCACGGGTACGCGCCGCCGCAGTTCGCGATGGACGGCTACGCCGCCGTGCGGCTGCTGGCCGCCGCCATCGAGCAGGGCGGCACCGACCGCGAGAAGATCCGCGACGCGCTCGAAAGCCTCAGCCTCGTCACGCCGAACGGCCAGTACAACTACTCGCCGACCGACCACTCCGGGCTCAAACCGTCCGACATCTCCATGAACCAGGTGAAGGACGGCGCACTGGTGCCGACCGAATGGTCGAAGACGCAGCTGGCCGAGACGGCGAAGGCGCTCGGATGAGCGCGCTGCTCACGATCGACGGCGCCGGGCGGGCGTTCGGCGGCGTGTACGCCGTCCGCGACGTGTCGATGACGGTCGCCGAGGGCGAGACCCGCGCCGTCATCGGCCCCAACGGTGCCGGGAAGTCCACCCTGTTCAACCTGATCAGCGGCCACCTCGTCCCCGACCACGGGACGATCGCCTACGCCCCGGCGGGCGCGGACGGGACGCGCCGCATCGACCGGCTCCCGCCGCACGCGCGGGCCCGGCTCGGCATCGCCATCGTGTTCCAGGGCGCGCGCCTCTTCCACGGCATGACCGCACTGGAGAACGTCATGGTCGGCGCGCACGCGCGCACCCGGCACGGGATGCTGGCGGCGACGCTGCGGCTGCCCGCGCACCGCCGCGAGGAGGCCGCGATCCGGGCCGGCGCTCTCGACGCGCTCGGCCGGGTCGGGCTGCGCGACTGGGCGCACCGCTCCGCCGACGTCCTCCCGCTCGGCCAGCAGCGCTCCCTGCAGGTGGCGCGCGCGCTCTGCGCCCGTCCCCGGCTCCTGCTGCTGGACGAACCGGCGTCGGGCCTGCGCGCCGCCGAGCGGGAGGCGCTCGCCCAGCTCGTCGAAGGCCTGCGCGCGGAGGGACTGACGATGATGCTCGTCGAGCACGACGTCGCGTTCGTCGCCCGGCTCGCCGACCGCGTCGGCGTCCTGGACCTCGGCCGCCTCATCGCCGAGGGCACCCCCGCCGAGATCCGCGACGACCCCGCCGTCGTGGCCGCCTACCTGGGGGAGGAGGCCGCGTGACGGGCGCCGTCATCGAGGTTTGCGACCTGGTCGTCCGGTACGGGACGGCCACGGCCCTGGACCGTGTCGCGCTGACCGTCGGGGCCGGCGAGCCGGTCGCGCTGATCGGCCCGAACGGCGCCGGGAAGACCTCGCTGGTCAACGCGGTCCTGGGCGTGCTGCGGCCCGCCGCCGGACGGGCCCGCGTGCGGGGCCGGGCGGCGCTCGTCCCCGAGGGGCGGCAGATGTTCGACGACCTGACCGTCGAGGACAACCTGGCCCTGGGCGCCTGGCGGCGCGCCGAGCGCGCGCCCCCGACACCGCCCGCGTGTACGAGGTGCTGCCGCGGCTGGCCGAGCTGCGCGGCCGCCGCGCCGGGTCGCTGTCCGGCGGGGAGCAGCAGATGGTGGCGTTCGGGCGCGCGCTGATGGCCGACCCCGACGTGCTCGTCGTGGACGAGCTGTCGCTGGGCCTCGCCCCGCTCGTCATCGCCGACCTCGCCGAGCACCTGCGCGCGCTGAACGACGAGCGCGGCCTCGCGATCCTGCTGATCGAGCAGAACGCCCGGCTCGCCCTCGACCTGTGCGCCCGCGGCTACGTGCTCGAAGCCGGGCGGATCCGCGCCGAGGGCACCGCCGCGGAACTCGCGGCGGGCAGCGCGGTCGCCGACGCCTACCTCGGCGGCGCGGCGTCCCCGGCGGGGGAGGGCGACGCGTGAGCGCGTTCCTGCAGTACCTCATCTCCGGGATCGCCGTCGGGTGCGGGTTCGCGCTGCTGGCGAGCGGTCTCGTGGCGATCCACCGGGTGACGCGCGTCGTGAACTTCGCGCAGGGCATGTTCGCCGTCGTCGGCGGGATGACCGCCGGGTCGCTGCTGTCGTCCGGGCTGCCGCACGTCGCCGCCGAGGCGCCGCGGTGCTCGTCGCGGGCGCGGTCGGCCTGGCCGTCGGGTTCGCCGCGACGGGCAAGCGCGGCACGTCCCCGCAGTCGGCGCTGATCGTCACCCTCGGCCTCGGCTTCCTGGCGTACGCGGCCGAGATCATGATCTGGGGCGACAACCCCCGCTCCCACCCGGGTCTCGGCGGCGCCGTGACCGTGTTCGGCGCGCACGTGCAGAAACAGTCGTTCCTCGTCATCGGCGTCGCGGCCCTCGTGTTCGCGCTGCTCGGGCTGTTCTTCGGCCGCACCTACACCGGCAAGGCGCTCACCGCGTGCGCGTCGAACCCGTACGCGGCGCGGGCCGTCGGCATCGACGTCGTCCGGATGGGGCTGCTCGCGTTCGCGCTCGGCGGGATGCTCGGCGGGCTCGGCGGCGTCCTGCTCACGCCGCTGCAGCCCATCTCCTACAACAGCGACGTCCTGCTCATCACCAACGGGTTCGCCGCCGCGATCCTCGGCGGCCTGGACCGGCCGGGCGTCGCGCTCGCCGGGGCATTGACCCTCGGCGTCGCCGAGTCGATGGTGGCCGGGTACGGCGCCGCTTCCTACCAGACCGTCGTGGCGCTGGTGCTGATGCTGACGATCATGACGGTGCGCGCGTCGCGGCGGACCGCGCTCCAGGAGGAGGCCGCCCGATGAGCGCGTCCGCCCGCAGATCCCTCGCGTCCCTCGCGTCCCCCGGGACGGCCGCCGCGATCGCCGTCGCCGCCGTCGCGCTCGTCCTGCCGGTCGTCCTGCCCGGCCCGCAGGTGTCGGTGTACGTGCTGCTGCTGATCTCGGCGATCGTCGTCACCGGCCTGTCCATGCTGATGGGCTTCGCCGGTCAGGTGTCGCTCGGGCAGGCCGCGTTCACCCTGATCGCGCCTACACGGCCGCGCTCACCGCCACCAACGGCGTCCCCACCTGGGCGGGGCTGCTGCTCGCGCCCGCCGTCGCCGGGACGGCCGCCGCGCTCGTCGGCGTCCCGCTGCTGCGGCTGCGCGGCCACCAGCTCGCGTTCGCCACCCTCGCCGTGCAGCTGATCCTGCTCAGCGTCGTCGGGCGGCAGGAATGGGCGGGCGGCGACATCGGGCTGCAGGGCGTCCCGCGCCTCACGGTCGCCGGGTACGAGTTCGCCGACGACGCCGCCTACGCCTACCTCGCGCTCGGCGCGCTCGGCCTCACCGTGCTGGTCGTCCGCAACATCGTCCGCTCCCGGCCCGGCCGGGGCCTGCGCGCGCTCGCCACCAGCGAGGTCGCCGCCGCGTCCGCCGGGGTGCCGGTCGCCGCCTACAAGCAGGCGGTGTTCGCCCTGTCGGCGGCGTTCGCGGGCCTCGCCGGCGGCATCTACGCGTACTACATCGGGTACGTCGCGCCCGGCTCGTTCCCCGTCCTGCTCTCGTTCGAGTACGTCGTGATGGCCGTCGTCGGCGGCGCCGGGACGATCTGGGGCGCGCTCGCCGGGGCCACCGCCGTCACCCTGCTGCTGCAGGTGCTGAACGACGTCGGCACGCGGGAGGGGATGCCCGCGTCCGCCCCGGCCGTGCTGTCCTACGCCGTCTACGGTCTGCTGCTCGTCCTCGTCGTGCTGTTCGTGCCGAAGGGCCTCGTCCCCGCGGTCACCGACCGGTGGCGACGCCGCGGGCCGCGCCGCGCCGTCGGAGCCGAGCCGGAGCCCGAACCCGCTCCCGTGCAGTGACCGTCCGGAGAGGAAGCCCCCGCCATGCGCAACGAAGGACTCGGCTCCTGGCCCGCCCGCCGCGCCCGCAAGACGCCGGACGCCGCCGCGCTCGTCCACGACGGGCGGACGCTCACCTACGCGGACCTGCTCGCGCGCGTGTCCCGCCTCGCGCACGGGCTGCGCGCCTCGGCCGTCCGGCGCGGCGACCGCGTCGCTACCTGGGGCCGAACCATCCGGCGTTCCTGGAGACGCTGTTCGCCGCCGGGATGCTCGGCGCCGTGTTCGTCCCGCTCAACACCCGGCTCGCCGGCCCGGAGATCGTCCACCAGCTCGCCGACTCCGGGGTCTCGGTGCTCGTGCACGCCCCGTCGCACGCCGACCTCGTGGACGGCGTCCGCGATCGCGTCCCCGTCCGCGAGCACGTCGCGCTGGACGGCCCGTCCCGGTGGGCGCACGGGTACGAGCGGCTGTGCGACCGGGCCGCGCCCCTCGACGTCCCGGTCTCGCTCGACGACCCGTGCATGATCATGTACACGTCCGGGACGACCGGGGCCGCGAAGGGCGCGACGCTCACCCACGGCAACATCACCTGGAACGCGATCAACGTCCTCATCGACCACGACCTCGTCGCGGGCGACACGGCGCTGGTGTCCGCGCCGCTGTTCCACACCGCCGGGCTCAACATGCTCACGCTGCCCGTGCTGCTGAAGGGCGGCGCGTGCGTGCTCGTCCCCGCGTTCGACCCCGCCGCCACCCTCGACCTGATCGCCGAGCACCGCGTCACGTTCATGTTCGGGGTGCCGACCATGTTCCAGCGCGTCGCCCGCGAACCCGGCTGGGACGGCGCCGACCTGTCGTCCCTGCGCATCCTGACCTGCGGCGGCGCGCCCGTGCCGCCGTCGCTCATCGATACCTACCAGAAGCGCGGGCTGACGTTCCTGCAGGGATACGGGATGACCGAGGCCGCGCCCGGCACGCTGTTCCTCGACGCCGCGCACGCGACGTCCAAGGCCGGGTCGGCGGGCGTGCCGCACTTCTTCAGCGACGTCCGGGTCGTCGCCCCCGACATGACGGACGTGCCGCCGGGGGAGACCGGCGAGGTCGTCGTCCGCGGACCGCACGTGATGCCCGGCTACTGGGGCCGCCCCGACGCGACCGCCGCCGTCTTCACCGGCGGCTGGTTCCGCAGCGGCGACGCCGCCCGCCTCGACGACGACGGCTACGCCTACATCGTCGACCGCATCAAGGACATGATCATCTCGGGCGGGGAGAACGTCTACCCGGCCGAGGTCGAGCACGCGATCCTCGCCGACCCCGACGTCCTGGAGTGCGCCGTGATCGGCGTCCCGGACGAGACGTGGGGCGAGGCCGGCCGCGCCCTGTTCGTCCCGCGCCCCGGCTCCGGGCTGACCGGCCCGGCCCTCCTCGCCCGGCTCGACGGCCGGCTCGCCCGCTACAAGATCCCCAAGTCGGCGGTCCCGGTCGCCGAGTTGCCCCGCAACGCCGCAGGCAAGATCCTCAAGGCGAGACTGCGGGAGGAGCACGGCGGACCATGACGGGCGGACGGCCCCCGGTGACACGGCGGGTACTGGACATCCTGGGCGCGTTCTCGGCGGAGCGACCCGCCCTGTCCATCACCCAGATCGCGCACCGCGCCGGGCAGCCGCTGTCCACCGCCCACCGCCTCGTCGCCGAGCTGACCCGCTGGGGCGCGCTGGAACGCGACACCGCCGGGCTGTACCGGATCGGGCTGCGGCTCTTCGAGGTCGCCGCGCTCGCCCCGCGCGGCCCCGCGCTCCGCGAGGCGGCGATGCCGTTCCTCGAAGACCTCTACGAGGCCACCCACGAGAACGTCCACCTCGCCGTCCTCGACGGCCTCGACGTCGTCTACATCGAGCGGATCTCCGCCCGCGACGCCGTCCACGTCTTCTCCCGCGTCGGCGGCCGGTGGCCCGCGCACGCCACCGGCGTCGGCCTCGCCATGCTCGCCTACTCGGACCGCGACCTGCAGGAACGCGCGATAGCCGCGCCGCTGCGCCGGTTCACCGACCGGACGATCGCGTCCGGCGGAGCGCTGCGCCGCGCCCTGGCCGAGGTCCGCCGCACCGGCGTCGCGGTCAGCGACGGGCAGGTCGAGTCGTTCGCGCTCTCCGTCGGCGCCCCCGTCTTCGGACCGGACGACACGGTCGTCGCGGCCGTCGCGATCGTCGTCCCGAACACCGGCTGGGACGCGCGGTCGCTGACCCCCGTCGTCCGCGCGAGCGCCCGCGGCATCTCCCGGGTGCTCGGCGCGCCCCGCGCCGTCCGTCCCCCCGCGACCGCGCTGCACGACCGCTGACGCGGTTCTTCCGTCGAACGGAAGCCGCCTTGGACGGCCGGGGCCACGACGAGATGCTCGTCACACCCCGATCCGAGGAGCGCCCATGGTCTTCGCCCGCAACCAGTGGTACGTCGCCGCCTACGGCGAGGAGATCGGCGACGGCCTGCTCGCCCGCACGATCTGCGGCGAGCCGCTCGTCATGTACCGGACGCGCGCGGGCGCGGCCGTCGCCCTCGCGGACCGCTGCGTCCACCGCCGCTTCCCGCTGTCGGAGAGCAACCGGGACGGCGACCGCATCGTCTGCGGCTACCACGGCTTCACCTACGACCCGGACGGATCGTGCGTCGCCGTCCCCGGACAGACCCGCGTCCCCCGCACCGCGCGCGTCCCCGCCTACCAGGTCGTCGAGCAGGACACCCTCGTCTGGGTGTGGATCGGCGACGGCACCGGGGACGCGACCGCGATCCCGCGCGCCCCCTGGCTGGAGACCTACACGACCGTCCGCGGCATGGAGCCCCTCGCCGCCCGCTACGAGTTGCTCGTCGACAACCTCCTCGACCTCTCCCACGAGACGTACCTGCACGCCGGATACATCGGCACCCCCGAGGTCGCGCAGACGCCGATCACCACGGAGGCCGACGAGGAGACGGGCGTCGTCTACGTCAGCCGCCGCATGAAGGACGTGGAATGCCCGCCGTTCTACTCGCAGTCGACCGGAATCGACGGGCGCATCGACCGGTGGCAGGACATCGAGTTCCACCCGCCCGGCTTCTACCTCCTGCACAGCCGCATCGCGCCCACGGGCGTCGAACCGGCCCCGGACGGCGACGACTCGAACGCCTTCCACGTCGAGGTCGGCTACGCGATCGTCCCGGAGACCGACACGACCACGCACGACTTCTGGTGGGTCGCCCGCGATTTCGCCCTCGACGACGCGGAGGTGTCGACGTTCCTGCACGACAGCAACCGCACGGTCGTCCTGCAGGACGTCGTGGCACTGAACAAGCTCGAGAAGGTCATCGCGAGCGAGCCCGCGGGCTACCAGGAACTGTCGATCAACATCGACACCGGCGGCCTCGCCGCCCGCCGCATGCTGCAGAAACTGACCGCACGATGACCGGCCAGAAAAACGGCCTGCTGCGGGTCGAGTGGTCCCCGGGCACGGACGACCTGACCGGCATCTGCCACTGCGGAGCCGAACACCGAGCCGACGACCCGACGGAAATCTGGGCCTGGCTCCTCGCGCACCCGAACCACGAGGCGACGATCGGCTGAGCGGCCGCTCTTCATGCGGGGCTTAGCTTAGGCTAACCTCCCTTTGTGTTGTCATCCGTGCGGAATTCGCCCCCCGCGGAGCCGCCGCCGCGGGCGGCCGTGCCGCGCCGCGCGGGCCGCTGGGGCGGCCTGCTGCTGCTCGCGGCCGCGCTGCTGCTGACGGTCCTCGCCAGTTTCGCCATCGGCCCGGCCGAATCGGTTCCGTTCGGCGAGGTGCTGGCGTCGGTGCTGTCCCCGGACGGGTCGCAGCATTCGCTGATCGTCCACGAGCTGCGGTTGCCCCGCACGATGCTCGGCATCGTGGTGGGGATCGCGCTGGGGCTCGCCGGGGCGGTGATGCAGGCGCTCACCCGCAACCCGCTCGCCGAACCGGGGCTGCTCGGCGTCAACGGGGGTGCGGCCCTCGCGGTCGTCATCGTCATCGGGTTCTTCGACGTGGACGAGGTCCTGGTGTACGTGTGGGCGGCGTTCGCGGGCGCGGCGGGCGCGGCGGCGCTGGTGTACGCGATCGGGGCGCGCGGGCGCGGCGGGGCGTCGCCCGCCCGGCTCGTCCTCGCGGGTGCCGCGGTCAACGCGGTGTTCAGCGCGCTCACCGCGGGGTTGATGCTGCTCAGCCCGCAGAGCTTCAACGGCTTCCGGTTCTGGCAGGTCGGGTATCTCGCGGGGCGCGACCTCGGCATCTTCTGGCGCGTGCTGCCGTTCGTCGTCGTCGGGACGGCGCTGGCGATCGTGCTGGCCCGCCCCATGAACGCGCTGGGCCTCGGCGACGACGCGGGCAAGGCGCTCGGCGCGAAGCCCGGGCGGACGCGCGCGCTCGGCGCGCTCACGATCGTCCTGCTGTGCGGGGCGGCGACCGCGGCGGCGGGGCCGATCGTGTTCCTGGGGCTGGCGGTCCCGTTCATCGTGCGGGCGATCGTCGGGCCCGACCTGCGCTGGGTGGTGCCGTTCTCGCTGTTGCTGGCGCCCGTCCTGCTGCTGTGGGCGGACATCGCCGGACGGATCGTCGCGCCGGGCGAACTGGAGACGGGGATCGTCACGGCGTTCGTCGGGGCGCCGTTGTTCATCGTGATGGTGCGGCGGGGAAGGACGCGGGAACTGTGACGGGCAAGGCGATGACGAGCCGTGTCGTGCGGGTGGGCGCGGTGTCGGTGCGGTGGGAGCCGCGCGTCGCCGTGGTGTGCGGGACGCTCGCGCTGCTCGCGGCGGGCGCGGCGGTGCTCGTCGTCGGCTCCGGCGACTTCCCCATCTCCCCGCCGGACGTGGTGGCGGCCGTCGTGGGGCAGGGCGACCGCGCGACCGAGTTCATCGTGCAGACGCTGCGGCTGCGCGCGCGGTGACCGGGCTGCTGGTCGGCCTCGCGCTCGGCCTCAGCGGCGCGATCTTCCAGAGCATGTCGCGCAACCCGCTCGGCAGTCCCGACCTCATCGGGTTCACGACCGGTTCGGCGACCGGCGCGCTGCTGCAGATCCTGGTGTTCGGCGGCGGCGCGGTCGCCGTCACGGCGAGTTCGGCGGGCGGGGCGGTGCTGACCGCCCTCGCCGTTTACCTGGTCGCCTACCGGCGCGGCGGCGGGGTGGCCGGTATCCGGCTCGTGCTGATCGGCGTCGCCGCGGCGGCGATGCTGCAGGCGCTGAACTCGTACCTGATCACGCGGGCCGAGCTGGTGGAGGCGTACGAGGCGGCGTTCTGGCTCACCGGCAGCCTGAACGGGCGCGACTGGGACCAGGCGGTGCCGCTCGCGATCGCGCTGGCCGTGCTCGTCCCGGCCGCGCTGCTGCTGTCGCGGAGCCTGGGCATGGGGGAGCTGGGGGACGACGCGGCGCAGGCGCTCGGTGTGCGGGTGCAGCGCACGCGGCTGCTGCTGGTGGTCGCGGGCGTCGGGCTGGTCGCGGCGGCGACCGCCGCGGCCGGGCCCGTCCCTGTTCGTCGCGCTGGCCGCGCCGCAGCTCGCCAGGCGGCTGACCCGCCGCGCCGGGGCGCAGCTGTTCCCGGCGGCGCTGACCGGTGCGGCTCTGCTGGCTATCAGTGATCTCATTTCGCTGCACCTGCCGGTCGCGATCCCGGTGGGGGTCGTGACGGGCGTCCTGGGCGGCGTCTATCTGGCCTGGCTGTTGTCGACGTCGGGACGCAAGGGCGTGGGCTGACGGGCGTTGACGCCCGGACCCCCCTCAATTAGGTTAGGCTTACCTAAATCGAGGGGAGTTCCGTGCTGACCCGGGAAGAGCTGCACACCCTGCTGGCGGACGTTCTCGGCGAATCCGCCGCGGACGGCGACAACCTCATCGAGCTGGGCATGGACTCGATCCGGCTCATGCAGCTGACCGGCCGGCTGCGCCGCCGGGGCGTCGAGATCCGCTTCGCCGAGCTGGCCGAGCGCCCCACCCTCGGCCAATGGTGGGACCTGCTCGTCGAACGCGGCCAGGCCGAGAGCGAGCCCCCGCCCGGCGACGTCGGGCCCGCGGAGATCGACCCCGCGGAGATCGAGCCCGCGGAGATCGAGCCCGCCGACCCGTTCCCGCTGGGCCTCATGCAGCACGCCTACTGGATCGGCCGCGACTCCGGGCAGGCGCTCGGCTCCGTCGCCGCCCACCTGTACGTCGAGCTGGACGGCCGCGCCGTCGACCCCGGCCGGTTCGAGGACGCCGTCCGGGCCCTCGCGCGGCGGCACCCGATGCTGCGCGTCGCCGTCCTCGACGACGGGACGCAGCGCGTCCTGCCCGAACGTCCCGAGCCCGCCGTCACGGTCCACGACCTGCGGGACGCCCCGGACGCGGACGGCGAACTCGAACGCGTCCGGGCGGAGATGTCGCGGCAGCGGCTCCCGATCGAGGACGGCCGCGTGTTCGACGCCCGGCTCAGCCTCCTGCCGGACGGGACGGCCCGCCTGCACCTCGACGTCGACATGGTCGCCGCCGACGCGATGAGCTACCGCGTCATGCTCGCCGACCTCGCCGCGCTGTACGCGGGCGAGACGCTCGCCCCGATCCGCTACGGCTACGCCCGCTACCTCGCCGACGACCCGCGCGCCGCGGCCCGCGAACGCGACCGCGAGTGGTGGGCGGGACGCCTCGCCGACCTGCCCGGCCCGCCCGAACCGCCGGTCGTGCCCGAGCCCGGCGACCGCGTCGAGCGCAGGCACCACTGGCTGTCGCCGCCCGACAAGGAGCGGTTCCTCGCCCGCGCGCACGCCGCCGGAGTCACCCCGGCCATGGCGCTCGCGGCGGTGTTCGCCGAGGTCATCGGCGCGTGGTCGGCGACGCCCCGGTTCCTGCTGAACCTCCCGCTGTTCCACCGCGAGCCCGTCCACCCCGACGTGGACGCCGTCGTCGGCGACTTCACCGGCTCGATCATGCTCGAAGTCGACCTCACCGAGGACCTGACGTTCCTCGACCGCGCCCGCGCCCTCCAGTCCACCCTGCACACCGCGGGCGCGCACAGCGACTACTCCGGCCTGGAGGTGCTGCGCGACCTGTCCCGCGCGCGCGGCGAGCAGGTGCTCGCGCCGGTCGTGTACACGAGCGCACTCAACCTCGGCGAGCTGTTCGGCGACGCGGTCCGCGAACGCTTCGGCGAACCCGCGTGGATCATCTCGCAGGGACCGCAGGTGCTCCTGGACGCCCAGGTCACCGAGGTCTCCGGCGGGCTGCTCCTCAACTGGGACGTGCGGGTGCCCGCATTCCCCGACGGGGTCGCGGAGGCGATGTTCGACGCCTACACGTCCGCGATCACGCGCCTCGGAACGTCCGGCGCGGACTGGGACGAGCCGCTCGGCGTCGGCGCGACGCCCGAACGCCTGGCCCTCCGGCACCGCCTCAACTCGACCCCGCCGCCTCCGCCGTCGACGCTCGCGCGCGGTTTCTTCGAGCACGCGCGCCGCACCCCCGACGCGCCCGCCCTGCACTGGGGCGACGACCCGCACGCTCACCTACGCCGAGCTCGCGACCGCGCACTGCGCACGGCGTCCGCCCTCGTCGGCGAAGGCGTCCGTCCCGGCGACCGGGTCTCGATCGAGCTTGCGAAGGGGCCGGACCAGGCCGCCGCCGCCCTCGGCGTGCTGGCCGCGGGCGCCGCGTACGTCCCGATCGGACCGGACCAGCCGCCCGCCCGCCGCGACCGGATCCGCGCGACCGCCCGCGTCGCCGCGGCGCTGGCCGAGTCCGGACGCGACGGCGCACGCGCCGGGGGCGTCGCGGTCATCGGCGGCGACCGGATCGGCGCCGCCGAACCCCTCGCCGAGCCGGTCGCCGTGCGGCCGGAGCAGGTCGCCTACGTCCTGTTCACGTCCGGGTCGACCGGCGAGCCGAAGGGCGTCGAGGTGTCGCACGGCGCCGCGATGAACACCATCGGCGACCTCGTCGAGCGCTTCGGCATCGCCGCGGACGACGTCGCGCTCGCGATCTCCGCCCTCGACTTCGACCTGTCGGTGTTCGACCTGTTCGCCGCGTGGACGGCGGGCGGCGCGGTCGCCGTGCCGCGCGACGACGAGCGGCGCGACCCCGTCCGCTGGGCCGAGCTGGCCCGCCGGTGGTCGGTGACCGTGCTGAACTGCGTGCCGTCGGTGCTCGAGATGCTGCTGCGCGCGGGGCCCGTTCCCACGCTGCGGCTGGTGCTGCTCGGCGGCGACTGGGTCGGGACGCACCTGCCCGCGCTGCTGCGCGAGACGGCCCCGGACGCCCGGTTCGTCGCGCTCGGCGGGACGACCGAGACCGCGATCCACTCCACCGTCCAGGAGGTCGCGGGCGACGTCCCGGCCGACTGGACCGCCGTGCCCTACGGGGTGCCGCTCGGCGGCGCGGCCTGCCGGGTCGTCGACGAACGGGGCCGCGACCGTCCGGACTGGGCGGCGGGCGAGCTGTGGATCGGCGGCGGGGGAGTCGCCGACGGGTACGCGGGCGACCCGGAGCGGACGGCCGACCGGTTCGTCACCGTCGACGGCGTCCGCTGGTACCGGACCGGCGACCTCGCCCGCTACCGCCCGGACGGGACGATCGAGTTCCTCGGCCGCCGCGACCACCAGGTGAAGGTCCGCGGGTTCCGGATCGAGCTGGGCGAGGTCGAGGCCGCGCTGCGCGACCACCCGTCCGCCGGGCGGGCCGTGGCGTTCGTGGCGGACGGGCGGCTCGCCGCCGCGCTCGTCCTCGCCGGACGGGCCGGGCGGCGGCCTCGACGGGACGCGGTCCTCGCGCGCGCCCAGGAGCTGCTGCCGCCGCACATGGTCCCGGAACTGCTCGTCGCGCTGGACGCGCTGCCCCTCACCGCCAACGGGAAGGTCGACCGGGACGCGCTCGCCGCGTCCGCCGCCGCCGAGGCGGGCCGGGCGGACGCGGCGGACGCCGAACCCGAGACCGCCCTGGAAAGGGTGCTGGCCCGGATCGCGCCGAGGTGCTGGGGAGGGAACGCGTCGGCGCGGACGCCGACTTCTTCGCCCTCGGCGGCGACTCCGTTCTCGCCACGACGGTCGTGGCGCGGCTCCGCGAGGCCCTGGACACCGGCGCGCTGCCGGTGCGGGTGCTGTTCGCCGAGCGGACGGTCGCGCGCGTGTGCCGCCGGTTCGCGGAGCTGGAGGAGACCCCCGGACGTCTGGAGGCGGTCGCCGCGATCTGGCTGGAGGTCGAGGCGCTGTCGGAAGAGGAGATCGCCGCCCGCCTCGGGTGACGCGGGCGGTGGGGGATCAGCGGGGCCCGGGCTCGGCGTCGATCGGGGCGTCCGGCCCGGGCCCCGTGCCCGCGCCGTCGACGCCGTCGGGGAGCGGGCCGGCCGCCGGGCCCAGCGTCGCCCTGCGCAGGCCCGGGAGGGCGAGGGCGAGCGCGAGGGCGAGGACGGCGCTGGCCGTCCCGTACACGACGATGGCGGCGCCGGGCGCCAGGTAGCGGCCGAGCGCGCCGGCGCCGATCGACCCGACGGCCTCGCCGCCCGTCTCCTGCGCCGCCCACAGTGCGTTGACCCGGCCGAGATGGGAGGCGGGCGTGTGCGTCTGGATGAGCCCGTACCGGAGGATCTCCTCGACCGACGCGACGAACCCGTACCCGAACAGGATCGCGACGGCGATCGCGGGGTGCCGGGCGAAGCCGAGGCAGGCGAGCGCGGCGAACCCGGCCACGGACGCCGTCAGCAGCGCGAGACCGGGGCGCCGCGACCGTCCGGCCCAGCCGCTGGTGACCGACGCCAGCACCGCGCCGCACGCGGGCGCCCGCGTACAGCAGCCCGACGGTGCTGGGCCCGCCGCCCAGGGCGTGCTCGGCGAACGCGGGCATCAGCACGGGGATGCCGCCCGCCACCATGAACAGCAGGCCGAGCAGCATCAGCGACCCCACGACGCGGTGGGTGGCGACGAAGTGCAGCCCGGACCAGATGGCGCGCAGCGGGTTCTGCTCGGCGGCCTCGCCCTCGTCGACGGGCGGCAGGGCCGGGAGCCGGGTCAGCAGGGTGACGGTGCCGAGGGTGCCGAGCGTGGCCGCCGCGTAGTTCCAGCCGACGCCGAACGCCGACACCACCACGCCGCCCAGGGCGGGCGACAGCATCGACCCGAGCCGGACGGTCAGCGCGTTCAGCGCGCCCGCCGCGACGAGCTTGTCGGGGCGCACGAGCGCGGGCGCGCGGCGAGCAGCGCGGTGACGCTGATGCCCGTCGCGAGCCCGTCCCACGCGGCGAGCACGTAGAGGGCCGCGAGGGACGGGGAGGGCAGGAACGCGTTCAGCGTCAGCAGCGCGAACCCGATCCCGGCGAAGACGCGCGCCCGCAGCATCAGCTTGCGCCGGTCGTGCCGGTCGGCGAGCACGCCGCCCCACAGGAACCCGGCCAGCAGGGCGAATCCGGTGGCCGAGGCCACCGCGCCGACGTGCACCGTCGATCCGGTCATGGCGTAGACCTGCACGGGCAGGGCGACCGCGAGCATCCCGATGCCGAAGACCGAGACGGTACGGGCGACGAACACGTCGCGGAACGGCCTGCTCTCGCGCAGGGGGCTGATGTCCATGGCCAGGCGCCTGGCCCTTTCCCGAAGCATCGTCGGGGTTCTCCTCAGGAGGGGGAATAGCTAAGGTAAGCCTAGCCTTAGTTGGTCTTGAGAAAGAGGGCTATTTCGTGCAGCGCGTGCTGATGAACGGAAAGATCCACCGTGCGACTGTGACACAGGCGGACCTGCACTACGTCGGGTCGCTGACGATCGACGCCGAGCTGATGGCCGCCGCCGACATCGTGGAGGGCGAACAGGTCCACGTCGTCGACATCACCAACGGGTCCCGGCTCGTCACCTACGCCATCACCGGGGAGGCGGGCAGCGGGGTGATCGGGATCAACGGCGCCGCGGCCCGCATCGTGCAGCCCGGCGACCTGGTCATCATCATCACCTACGCCGCCGTCGCCGAAGCCGACCGCGACGGGCACCGCCCGCGCGTCGTGCACGTGGACGGCGCCAACCGCGTCGTCGCGCTCGGCGACGACCCGGCCGAACCGGTCCCGGGGGCGCCCGCCACCGGACGCGACGCGCAGTTCGCCGGGCGGTGACCGCCTTGACCGGACCGACCACTCCGACCGGACCGACCACGCCGACCGGACCGGCCGAACCGGCGCCGGACGGCTTCACGCCCTGGCCGAAGGACCTCGCGGACCGCTACGTCGCCGAGGGGTACTGGGGCGACCGCCTCCTCGGCGACGTCCTCGACCCGGACGTCCTGCGCGACGACCCGGACCGCGTCGCGCTCGTCGCCGGCGACGACCGGCTGTCCTACGCCGAACTGGACCGGCGCCGCCGACCGCGCCGCCGCCGGATGGCTGCGGCTCGGCGTCCGCCGCGGCGACCGCGTCGTCGTGCAGCTGCCGAACTCCGCCGGGTTCGTCGTGACGTTCCTCGCGCTCGTGCGGATCGGCGCCGCGCCCGTCCTCGCGCTGCCCGCGCACCGGGAGAGCGAGATCGGCTACCTGTGCGAGCTGTCCGGGGCCCGCGCCTACGCCGCCGCCGACCGCGACGGCGCGTTCGACTACCGCGCCATGGCCCGCACCCTGCCGGTCGAGCACGTCGTCATCGAGGGCGACGCGGAGGAGTTCACCCCGCTCGCGAACTGGACGCCGACCCCGTCGAGACGGACCGGCCCGCCCCCGCCGACGTCGGCGTCTTCCTGCTGTCGGGCGGCACGACCGGGCTGCCGAAGCTGATCCCGCGGACGCACCGCGACTACGTCTACAACCTGGAGGCCAGCGCGAAGGTGTGCGGGTTCGGGCCCGGCACCGTCTACCTCGTGGTCCTGCCCGCCGCGCACAACTTCGCGCTCGCCTGCCCCGGGATCCTCGGCGTGCTCGCGACGGGCGGCACCGTCGTGCTGGCGCCGTCGGGCTCACCGGACGAGGCGTTCCCGCTCATCGAACGCGAACGCGCGACCGTCTGCGCGGTCGTCCCGCCGATCGCGCTGCTGTGGCTGGACGCCGTGTCGTGGGCCGAGGAGGACGTGTCGTCCCTCGAACTCCTCCAGGTCGGCGGCGCCAAGTTCGCCGCCGAACGCGCCGCCGAGGTCCCGGAGACGCTCGGCTGCCGCGTCCAGCAGGTGTTCGGGATGGCCGAGGGCCTCCTCAACTACACGCGGCTCGACGACCCCCGCGACATCGTGGAACAGAGCCAGGGCCGGCCGCTGTCCCCGGCCGACGAGATCCGGATCGTGGACGAGAACGGCGCCGACGTCGCGCCCGGCGAGATCGGGGAACTGCTCACCCGCGGCCCCTACACGCTGCGCGGCTACTATCGGGCGCCGAGCACAACGCGCGCTCGTTCGCCCCCGGCGGCTTCTACCGCACCGGCGACCTCGTGCGGCGGCTGCCGTCCGGCCACCTGGTCGTCGAGGGACGCGAGAAGGACCAGATCAACCGCGGCGGCGACAAGGTCTCCGCGGAGGAACTGGAGAACCACCTGCTCGCCCACCCGGCCGTGCACGACGCCGCCGTCGTCGGCCTCCCCGACCCGATGATGGGGGAGCGGACGTGCGCGTTCCTCGTCGTCCGCGACACGGCCCCGACGCTGACCGAGCTCAAGGAGTTCCTGCGCGGGCGCGGCCTCGCCGCCTACAAGTTCCCCGACCGGATCGAGACCGTCGACACGTTCCCCCGCACCCCCGTCGGCAAGATCAGCAAGAAGGAGCTGGCCGCCCGCCTCGCCTGACACCGACGCGGCGCGCCGCCCGCCCCGCGGCGGGGACGGGCCGCGCGCCGCGTTCCGCCCTACCGGGCGAGCGGCACGACGTGCGGCGCGATGCTGGACAGCTTCTCGCACGTCTCCTCGTACTCGCGCTCCGGCGTGGAACCGCTGACGATGCCCGCGCCCGCCCGCAGCCACGCCCGCCCGTCCCGGTTGCCCCGCGGGCGCGCAGGACGAGCGCCGAGTCGAGCCCGCCGTCGTGCGACACCGCGAGGACGCGCCCGCGTAGAGGCCGCGGCGCTCCTCCAGCCCGCCGATCGCCGCGACCGCCGCCGGCTTCGGGATGCCCGACGCCGTCACCCCGGGGAACAGCGCGTCGAGCGCGTCCCAGCAGGTGCGGCCGGGGGCGAGCACGCCGCTCACGCTCGACCCGAGATGCTGCACGCTGCCCCGCTCCTTCACCGTCATGAACCCGGTGACCCGGACGGTCCCCGGCGCGCACACCGCGGTCAGCTCGTCCTGCGACGTGCGGACCGACACCGCGTGCTCGAAGATCTCCTTCGGGTCGCTCTCCAGTTCCCGCCGCGTCCGCGCGTCCGCGTCCGTGCCGCGGCCGAACGCGCGCGTCCCGGCGAGCGGCTGCGTCATCACGGTGCCGTCCGCGTCGACGCTCGCGAGCACCTCGGGGCTGAACCCGGTGGCCTGGAACCCGTCCAGATCGAACAGGAACGACCGCGCGGGAGTGTTCGCGGCGCGCCCCCGCGCGTACGTCGCGACGGTGTCCACGGGGTGAGGAATGTCTAGCCGCCGGGAAACGATCACCTTCTGGTAGCGGCCGGCACCGATGTCGGCGACGGCCGGGCGACCTTCTCCCGGTACGCGTCCCCGCCCGTCCGCACGTCCACCGGGGACGCCGCCGCGGGCGGCGCCGCCCCGCCCGCCGCGAGCAGCTTCGCCACCCGCTCGATCTCGTCGCCGTCCACGCCGGTGATGTGCGCGCGCCCGTCCTGTACCCGGACCTCGACACGCGGGACGACCAGGTGCGCGAGCCGCCCGCCCGTCCGCTCCGCGGCGGCATCGTCGCGCCGCTCCGCAGCAGCATCGTCGCGCCGCTCCGCAGCGAATTCGAACGCGATCCACCCGTAGGCGTTCCACACCGGCAGCGGCGCCGCCGCGAACGCCTCGCGCAGCGCGTCCGCGGGCCGTCCCGTCCATGGGCGGGCCACCGGCTCCGCCCCGGGCCACCGGGTGCGGACCTCGCCGTCCTCCAGGACGACCTCGCCGAGCGTACCGCCCGCGAACGTCCACGAGCCGGGCCGCTCGTAGACCACGTGGTCGCCGAACAGCCCGGATCCGGCCAGCCCGGCCATCAGGGCCAGGGGGTCGGCGGCGCTCTCCACGACCGTTTCCGTGGGCTCTTCATACGTGACACCGATGGACAAGGCAGCCAACTCCCTTTCACGGGCCGGGGGGTCCCAAACTTAGGTAAGGCTAACCTTGTGCGATTTTCCTAGGCAAGGCTAACCTAACCGGCGGTGGTGAAGCCGACACGAAAGAGTTGAGCGTGCAGGAGCAGCAGACCGACACGGCGGCCCGGCGGCGCGAACTGATGCGGCGGATGATGGCGGAGGCCGGCCTCGGCGCCGGCACGGACCGCCTCGCCCCCCGCGGTCACGACGGACCCGCCCCCCTTTCCCACGCGCAGCAGAGCATGTGGCTGCACCACCGGACGTTCCCGGACAGCGCCGCCTACAACGTCTGCCTCCTCGTCCGCATGGACGGCCCCCTCGACACCGGCGCCCTCCGGCAGGCCCTCCGCGCCCTCATCCGCCGCCACGCGATCCTCCGAACCCTCTACCGCGAAGCCCCGGACGACCCGGCCACCGCCCCCGCGAACGGCACCGGGCCGGGCCCGAACGGCGCAGGGCGTCTGGACGGCCGGGCGGCCGCGCCCGGTTCGGCGGGTGACGCGTCTGCGAACGGCACGACGGGTGCGGGGTCGGGCCCGGACGGCGCGGGACGTCCGGAGGACGGGGCGGCGTCCGGCAGCGGCCCGGCGACGGCGGTGCCCGGTTCGGGTGGGGTCGAGGCCGTGCAGGTGGTCACGGAGGACGACTCGCTCGACCTCGCGCCCGTCGAGTGCGGCGACGCGACGCCCGGGCCGCCGAGCTGGCGGCGCGGGCGTCGACCTGCGCACCGAGCGGCCGATCCGGCTGGAACTGCTGCGGCTCGGTCCGGACGAGCACGCGCTGGTGCTCGTCGTGCACCACATCGCGTGGGACGGGATGACGTGGGGTTCGCTGTCGCGCGACCTGTCGGCCCTGTACCGGCGCGGCCGTCGCCGCCGGGGAGCCCGACGGGCTGCCCGCCCTCGACGTCCAGTACGCCGACTTCGCGGAGTGGGAGCAGCGGCGGGCGGTCGCCGAGGACGACCTGGCCTTCTGGCGGGAGCGGCTCGACCCGCCGCCCGCGCCGCTCGACCTGCCCGCCGACCGGCCGCGCGGCGCGACCGTGTCCGAGCGGGGCGGGCGCCGGGCGCGCACGTTCGACGCGACGTCACCGAGCGGATGCGCAAGCTCGCCGCCGAGGAGAACCTCACCTCGTACACGGTGATGCTCACCGCGTACGCGACGCTGCTGCACCGGTACACGGGCGCGGACGACGTCGCCATCGGGTCGGCGGTGATGAACCGGGAGCACGCCGAGGTCGAGCGGCTCGTCGGCAACTTCGGCAACACGCTGGTCCTGCGCACGGACCTGTCCGGGGAGCCCACGTTCCGGGAGGCGCTGCGGCGGGCGGGACGGACGGTCGCCGACGCGTTCGCGCACCAGGCGGCGCCGTACGACCGGATCGTGCGGGACCTGCGCCCGGCGCGGGCCGGCGGCCGGTCCCCGTTCTTCGACACGATGCTGCTGTTCCTCGCCCAGGAGATCGGCGAGCTCGACCTGCCGGGCGTCGCGTCGAGCTGGACGCACGTCCACAACGGCACGACGCACTTCGACCTGTCGCTGGAGGCGTTCGTCCGCCCGCACGGCATGACGGTCGAGGCGACGTTCCGCCGCGAGCTGTTCGACGACGCGCGCATCGACGCGCTCCTCGGTCACCTGGAGACGCTGCTCGGCGACGCGCTCGCCGACCCCGACCGTCCGATCGGCGCGCTGGAGCCGATGGACGGCGCCGAGCGGGCCCTCATCGACGCCGCCAACGCGACGGACGCGCCGCCCCCGGACGCGAACGTCGTGGAGATGTTCGGCGCCCAAGCCGCCCGGACGCCCGGCGCGACCGCCGTCGAGTCCCGGGACGCACCCTCACCTACGCCGAACTGGACCGGCGGTCGTCCGCGCTCGCCGCCGCGCTGCGCGAGCGCGGCGCCGTACACCGGCACCGTCGTCGCCCTCGCGCTGCCGCGCACCCCCGACCTGGTCGTGGCCCTGCTGGGCGTGCTCAAATCGGGCGCCGCCTACCTGCCGCTCGACGTCGAACACCCGCCCGAGCGGCTCGCGTACATGCTCGGCGACGCCCGTCCGGTGTGCACGGTCGTCACCCCCGGCACGGCCGGGCTGCTGCCGGACGGCACCGCCCCGTTCGTCCTCGACGGCTCCCTGCGCGACGCGCCGTTCGCCCCCGCGCCCGTCGGCGGCGACGACCTCGCGTACGTGATCTACACGTCCGGGTCGACGGGACGGCCGAAGGGCGTGGCGATCCCGCACCGCGCCCTCGCGAACTTCCTCCTCGACACCCGCGACCGGCTCCGCCTCACGCCGGACGACCGGCTCGTCGCGGTGACGACGATCGCGTTCGACATCGCCGCGCTCGAACTGTACGCGCCGCTGGTCGACGGCGCGACGGTGGTGCTCGCCGACCGCGCCGACGTCCGCGACCCCGCCCGGCTCGCCGCGCTGCTGCGGGACGCCACGATCGTGCAGGGCACGCCGTCCCTGCTGGGCACGCTCGACCCGGCGGCGACCGAGGGCCTGCGGGTCCTCGTCGGCGCGAGGCGCTGCCGCCCGCGCTCGCCGCGTCCCTCGCGGGCACGGCCGCGCTCGCCACGAACATGTACGGGCCGACGGAGGCGACGATCTGGGCGACCGCCGCCGACCTGCCCGCGTCCGGCATCGGCGTCCCGTTCCGCAACACCCGCGCGCACGTCCTGGACGCGCGCCTGCGCCCGGTCCCGGTCGGCGTGCCCGGCGAGCTGTACCTCGCGGGCGAACAGCTCGCGCGCGGCTACGTGAACCGGCCCGACCTGACCGCCGAACGGTTCGTCGCCGACCCCTTCGGGCCGCCCGGAACCCGCATGTACCGGACGGGCGACCTGGCGCGCCGCGCCCGGGACGGCTCGATCGAGTACCTCGGCCGCACCGACGACCAGGTGAAGATCCGCGGGTTCCGGATCGAGCCCGCCGAGGCGCAGGCCGTCCTCGCGGCCCGGCCGGGCGTGGAGCAGGCGGCCGTCGTGGTCCGCGAGGACCGGCCGGGCGAACCCCGTCTCGTCGGCTACTACGTCGGCGACGCCGACCCCGGCGACCTGCGCGCGGCGCTCGCCGCGGCGCTGCCCGACTACATGGCGCCGTCCGCACTCGTCCCGCTGGAGGCGCTGCCCCGCACGGTGAACGGCAAGCTGGACCGGGCGGCGCTGCCCGCGCCCGAGGCGGACGTGTCGGACCGCGCGCCGCGCGACGCCCGCGCGAGGCGGCGCTGTGCGCCGTCTTCGCCGAACTCCTCGGCCTCGACCGGGTCGGCATCGACGACGATTTCTTCGCGCTCGGCGGGCACTCCCTGCTCGCCGCCCGCGTCGCGGCCAAGGCCCGCGCCGAACTGGGCCGGTCGCTGTCCATCGCCGACGTCTTCGAGGCCCCGACGGTCGCCGCGCTCGCGCCCCGCGCTCGCCGCCGCCGACGGCCCGCGCCGTCCGCGACGTGACCCGCCCCGAGGTCGTCCCGGCGTCCGCCGCGCAGCGCGGCCTGTGGCTGGAGGAGCGCCTGCGCGGCCCGTCCGCGTCGTACGCGCTGCCGCTCGGCCTGCGGCTCACCGGCCCGGTGGACGCCGCCGCGCTCGACGCCGCGTTCCGCGACGTCGTCGCCCGCCACGAAGCGCTGCGCACGCTGCTCGTCGAGGGCCCCGACGGCCTGCCCGTCCAGCACGTCCTGCCCCCGGACACGCCCACCGGCCCCCTGCCCGCACGCGACGCGGTGTCCGCGCCGCACAGGTCGACGACCCCGACGCGCTCTCCGCACGCCGACCCACGGGTACGGCCGGCCAGGCCCCGGGCGTCCCGTCGGCGGCGAAGGACGCGCGCGCCGAGTCGGGCGGTGGGTCCGCCGAGGCCCCGGGCGTCGCGCTGGCCGGTTTCCCGGCTTCGGACGCACATGGCGAGGCGAGTGCTGGGGCCGCGGAGGCCCCGGGCGTCCCGGCGGCGGCGAAGGACGCGCGTGGCGAGTCGGGCGGTGGGTCCGCCGAGGCCACGGGTGCCGCGTCGGCCGGTTTCCCGCGTTCGGACGTGGGTGGTTCGTCGGGTGTCGGGGACGTGCGGTTCGCGGTGGTGGACGCGCGCGGGGAGAGCGCGGAGCGGGTCGCGGGGATCGAGGCGGACGCCGCGTCGCACGTGTTCGATCTCGGCGCGGACGTGCCCGTTCGCGGCACCCTGATCCGGACGGGCGACGAGGCGTGGACGCTCGTCCTGCTGCTGCACCACGCCGCCGCGGACGAGTGGTCGTTCACGCCGCTGCTCGCCGACCTCGCCCGCGCCTACGCGGCGAGGGTCGCCGGGAACGTCCCGGATTGGGAGCCGTTGCCCGTCCAGTACGCCGAGTACGCGACCTGGCAGCGCGAGGCCGCGCCCGACACGTCCGGTCAACTGGACGCGTGGGAGGGGGTGCTCGCCGGGCTGCCGGAGGAGACCGTGCTGCCGTTCGACCGGCCCCGCCCGGCCGAGCCGAGTCACCGCGGCGGGCTCGTCCCGTTCCGGCTGCCGGTCGCCGGGGCGCAACGGCTCGCGCGCGAGAGCGGCACCAGCGTGTTCATGGTCCTGCACGCCGCCGTGGCCGCGCTGCTGCGGCGGGCGGGCGCGGGCGACGACATCGCGCTCGGCTCGCCCATCGCGGGCCGCTCCGACGACGACCTCGCCGGGCTCGTCGGCGTGTTCGTCAATCCGCTCGTGCTGCGCACCGACCTGTCGGGCGACCCGACGTTCGCCGAGCTGCTGGAGCGGGTCCGCGCCGCCGACCTCGCGGCGTTCTCCCGCGCCGACGTCCCGTTCGAGCGGGTCGTGGAGCGGCTCGCGCCGGAACGGTCGCTGGCCCGCAGCCCGCTGTTCCAGGTGATGATCGTCCACCAGCGGCTCGACGACGTGCGGCTCGCGCTGCCGGGCGTGCGCGCGGAACCGTTCCTGCCCGAGACCGGCGGCGTCAAGTTCGACCTGGACGTCTACTTCGCGGAAGGCGGCGAGGAGGTCGAGGGGTTCGCGGCGTACGCCGCCGACCTGTTCGACCCCGGCACCGTCGCGGGGCTGCTGGACGATCTCGCCGAGCTGCTCGACCGCGTCACCGCCGACCCGTCGCGGCGGCTGTCCACGCTCGCCGCGCCCGTCGAGCACCCCGACACCGCCCGCGAGACGGCGACGACGGTCGCGCGGCTCGTCGAGAAGCAGGCCGCGGCCACCCCCGACGCGGTCGCCGTCGTGTTCGGCGGTACCGCCCTCACCTACGCCGAGCTGGACCGCCGCGCCGAGGCGCTCGCCGACCGGCTCGCGGCGGCGGGCGCCCGTCCGGAACGGACGGTCGCGCTCGCCCTGCCCCGTGTCGGACGCGTTCGCCGTCGCGCTGCTCGCCGTCCTCAAGACCGGCGCCGCGTACCTGCCGATCGACCTCGGGTACCCGCCCGCCCGCGTCGAGGCGATGCTGGCCGCCGTCCGGCCGCTGCTCGTCCTCGGACGGGACGAGCCCCCCGCCGCCGCGCCGCCG
>NZ_MKJY01000593.1 GCF_001942465.1 Actinomadura sp. CNU-125 | reverse complement strand
CCCACCGCGCCCGCGGCGCCCGTTCCGGACGGCGCCCTCCTCGTCGTCGGACTTCGGCGCCGACACGGTCACCTTCGTCGACCCGTCCGCGCGCGGTGCGCGACCTCGGCTCGGTCGAGGTCGGGACGGCGCCGTACGGGATGGCGCTCGGCGGCGACGGCACCGCGTGGGTCGCGACGGCCGAAGGCGTGGCCGCCGTCGACACCGGGACCCGCGAACGCACCGCGCTGATCCCGTACGAGACCGGGACCGGGCCGGTCACCACCGGCGAGTACCGGGGCGGCGGCATGGGCATCGCCCTCTCCCCCGACGGACGGCACGTGTACGTCGGGGTGAACGTCCCGCACGAGAACGGCGTCCTGGAGGTGATCGACACGCGGACGCGGGAGGTCGTGCGGACCGTCCCCGCGGGGATCCGCCCGTTCGACGTCGACGTCTCCGGGGACGGCCGCGAGGTCTACGTGACCAACCACGACTCCTACGACGTCACCGTCGTCGACACCGCCACCTGGGACGCCCGCGCCATCGTCGTGGACCCGTACGACACGGGCCGGTCCCTCGGTTCGTGGCGCAAGCCGCACTACACCGCCGTCCGCCCGTCCGACGGGGCGCTGCTGCTTCCGTTCGAGGGCGAGCGGCTCGCGGTGGTCGACCCGCGCACCGGGCGCGTCCGGACCGAGCGCATGACCGCCGACACCCACCAGCACGGGGTGACGGCCGGTGCCGACGGCACGCTGTTCGTGGTCGGCACCGGCCCCACCGGATCCGGCGACGAGGGCCCTTCGCTGACCGTCCGCGGTCCGGACGGCGGCGAGCGGGTCGTCCCGCTCGACGGCGCCCACGAGGACGTGACCCTGTCGGCGGACGGGCGGACCGCCTATGTCTCCGGCGGCTTCACCCGCGCCGGTCACTGGAACGGCATCAGCGTCGTCGACGTCGCCTCGGGCGAGGTGACCCGCCTGCCCGTCGGGGACCGTCCCCTCGGCATGGTGGTGCTGTAGAGCGCGGACCGGACACGCCCCGCATGGCGGAATGGGGAATCGTCCAGGGCCGGAATCCCGGATCGACCGCCCGCCGGAGGCCGGTCCTCTCCCCGAGGCCCGCCGTCGCCTCCCGCCGTCGCCTCCCGCCGTCGCCTCCCGGCATCGGCGTCGGAACCCCCGGTGCCGCCGGACGATGCCTCCCGGCCGCCATCGCGAGAAGTGCGTGCGGGACCGGCGTTCCGCACCCCGCCGGGCGTCAGGTTCCCGGACGGTCTCGTGGTGCGGCCGGTCCGCGCCACCGGTGCAGGGCCTCGTCGGCCGAGAGGCGGGTGGAGGCGGGCAGGTACGACGGCTCGGCACCGGCCTCGCGCGGAGCGGCCGCGGCCAGGACACCGACGGGGTCGTTCCGGAGCACCGCACGTGCGGCCATGTGGGGGTGGGCCGGGGCCTCGGCCATCGTCAGGACGGGCGTGACGCACGCGTCGGTCCCCTCGAACACCGATTCCCAGTGGTGCCGCGGACGGCTCGCGAAGGTCCGTTCGAGGAGCGACTCCAGCGCGGGCCACCGGGCCGGGTCGCCGCGGTCGGGGACGTCCGGGCCGGTCAGCCCGAGCCCTTCGAGCATGGTCCGGTAGAAGGCCGGTTCGAGGGCGCCGACGGCCATCCAGCCGCCGTCGGCGCAGCGGTACGTACGGTAGTACGGCGTGCCCCCGTCGAGCAGGTTCGCGGCGCGGCGGTCCCGCCAGCGGCCGTCGGCCCGCAGCGACCAGATCAGCTGCATCAGGCTGCCGGTCCCGTCGACGATCGCCGCGTCGAGCTCGCAGCCCTCGCCGGTGCGGCCGCGCCGGACCAGGGCGGACACGACGCCGAGGACCAGGTAGACGGATCCGCCGCCGAAGTCGCCGACGAGGTTGAGCGGGGGCGACGGCCGCTCGTCGCCGATGGCGTGCAGCGCGCCGGTGAGCCCGATGTAGTTGATGTCGTGCCCGGCGCGACCGGCCCAGGGCCGTGCTGCCCCCAGCCGGTCATCCGGGCGTAGACCAGCCCCGGGTTGAGCGGGCGGAGCTCGCCGGGGCCGAGCCCCATCCGCTCGGCCACGCCCGGCCGGAAGCCCTCGACCAGCACGTCCGCGGCCGCGGCCAGCTCGCGGACCCGGCGGACGTCCGCCGGGGACTTGAGGTCGGCGGGGACGACCGTCCGGCCGCGGCGCGTGGCGTCCCAGGCCCGCTCGTCCGGTTCCGCACCGGTCCGCTCGACCCGGACGACGTCCGCGCCGAGGGACGCGAGCAGCATGCCGGCGTGCGGGACGGGGCCGATTCCGCCGAGTTCGACGACGCGGACGCCGTCCAGGAACCGCGGGGAGGCCGTGCTCATCCGACGACGGATTCGCAGCTCGCCGCGGCTTCGGTGAACCGGGCGTCGATGAGGTCCGCGGAGTCGAGCGGCTCGTCGTATTCGAGCTCGCCGCGCTCAAGGGAGAACTTCTGCAGGTCGTCGGCGAACTTCTCCGTTCCGTCCATCGAGAACGACGGGTCGAAGGCGAGCAGGGCCGAGTTCTTGATCGTGGACTCGTCGACCTCTTCGGCGGTGGCGAGCAGGCGCACCGTCTCCGGGTTCTCGCGGTAGTCGCCGTCGAGGTACTTCGTGGTGACCTGGCTGAGCACCTGCGTGAACTTGACGGCGACTTCGGGCCGGTCGAGGAGCGTCCGGCCGGCCATGATCGCGGTGCCGGTCACGCCCGGCTCGTAGCCCGCGATCGGGACGAGGTCGGGGTTCTTGGCGGCCTCGACCTCCAGCGGAGCGGAGATCCACGCGGCCGAGATGGCACCGTTGGCGAGCGCGCTCAGCGCGTCGGGGCCGACCAGGGGCGGGGAGAGCTTGACGTCGTTGATGCCCAGGCCCACCTTCTTCAGGGCGTTGTCGAGGATCAGGCCGCTCACCCCGGTGCCGCCGGTGGGGGTGCTGACGTCGGCGCCCTTGAGCTTGGACAGGTCGGGGGAGGCGGCGCTGCCGACGATGTCCTTGCGGGACCAGTAGCCGGGCACCGGGGTGCCGGCCGGGATCTCCTGCTGGTCGTCCATCGGAACGATCCAGCGGACGTCGACACCGTCCTTCAGCGTGTTGAAGTGGGCCGAGCTCAGCGAGGTCATCTGCGCGTCGAGCTGGCCGCGGGCGACCAGCGGCAGGGATTCGGCGCTCGGGATCTTCTCGATCTCGACGTCGATGCCGGCCTTGTCGAACGCCCCGGTCTCGATCCCGAGCAGGAGCGGCGCGAACACGGCGAGCGGGGAGCTCATGCCGATCTTGATCGTGCCCTTGGTGTCGGCGGTCGGGCACATCTCCGTCGCCGACTTCTCGTCCGCCCCGCTCGCCCCCGCCTGGGGACTGGCGCAGGCGGCCAAGGTGCCCGACAGCACCAGCAGTGCGGCGGCGGCAGCGGTCGTCGAACGGCCAGGAAGTCGACGCATCGCGGTCCATCTCCTCGTGTCGATCATTTCTTTCAATGGAACTTTATTCCACTGTGTGCAACCCTGTGACCGCGATCACTGGTCTGTCAAGACCTGTGCCGACATTCGGCCGCAATCACCCCGAAGGAGACCACCCGTGAGCGATGCCCAGGACAGCGAGCCCCCGACCGGGACGGACGACGCGCGCGAGGCGCCCGAGGTGCTCGTCGAGGACCGGGAGGGCGTGCTCGTCATCACCCTCAACCGGCCGCGGGCGAAGAACGCCATGACCCTGGCCATGGCGCGGCTCATCGCGGACGCCCTCGACCGGCTCGACGACGACCCGGCCCTGCGGCTCGCGGTGATCACCGGCAGCGGGGGCAGCTTCTGCGCGGGCATGGACCTCAAGGGCTTCCTGCGCGGCGAGCGGCCGAGCATCCCCGGACGCGGGTTCGGCGGCGTGACGGAGGCGCCGCCCCGCAAACCGCTCATCGCCGCGGTGGAGGCTGGGCGCTGGCCGGCGGCTTCGAGCTGGTGCTCGCCTGCGACCTGGTCGTCGCGGCGTCGACGGCACGGTTCGGCATCCCCGAGGTCAAGCGCGGCCTCGTCGCCGCCGCCGGTGGCCTGCACCGCCTGCCGGACCGGCTGCCCGAGGTCGTCGCGATGCAGCTGGCACTGACCGGCGACCCCGTGGACGCCGGGCGGCTGCACGCCCTCGGCCTGATCGGCACGCTGACCGAAACGGGCGGGGCGCTCGACGCCGCTCTCGCGCTCGCCCGGACGATCGCCGCCAACGGTCCGCTCGCGGTCGCCACGAGCAAGCGGGTCATCGTCGAGTCCCGCGCCTGGCCCCGCGACGAGCGGTTCGCCCGTCAGCGGCCGTACGTCGACGAGGTGTTCGCCTCACGGGACGCGCAGGAGGGCTCCCGCGCCTTCGCCGAGAAGCGGCCGGCCGACTGGACCGGCAGGTGAGCCCGGCACGGCCGGGCTAGGCTGCCGCCGTGGAACTCCACCAGCTGCGGGCCTTCCTGAGCGTCCGCGACACCGGCAGCGCGACGGCCGCCGCCGCACGGCTCGGCGTCCGGCAGTCGACGGTGTCGGCCGCGATCCGCGCCCTGGAGCAGGAGCTCGCGGCGCAGCTGTTCCACCGCGTCGGCCGCGGGATGTCGCCGACCCCGGCGGGCCACGCCCTGGTCGGGCCGGCGCGCCGGATCCTGCGCGGCTGCGAGCAGGCCGGGGAGACCCTGGCGGCGGCCGGGCAGGGCGGCCGGCTGGAGCTCGCGGCCCTGTCGACCGTGGTCAGCGGCCCGTTCTCGGCGCTCGTCTCGGCGTGGCTCGGCGCCGCGCCGGGACGGGTCGTCCGGGTGCACGACCTCGACCGCGAGGACGCGGTGGCCGAGGTCCTGACCGGCGGCACCGCGGAGATCGTCTGCACCCGGCTGCCGGTGCCCCCGCCGGTGGACGACGCGCTGACGGTGCTGCCGATCGGCTCGTGGGGGTGGCGGGTCGCCTTCCCCCCGCGCTTCCGGGACGTCCCGGAAGGCGCGGTGACGATGCGGGAACTGTCGGCCGTGCCGACCGTGCTCGTCGCGGCGGGCCGCAACTCGGCCCTCGAACGGGCCACGGCCCGGACTCCGCTGTCGGCCGCCGTGGTCGCCGACCAGCGCGAGGCCCGCACCTCGCTGATGCTGGCCGGGGTGGGCGCCACCATCGTCGGCCCCGGGCTCGCCGTGGACGCGGCCGCCGCCGGGGCGCACGTGCGTCCGCTGGACCCGCCGTTCACCCAGTCGGTCGGGCTGGTCTTCGACCCGGTCCGGCTGTCACCGGTCGCCCGGGGGTTCGTCACCGCCGCGAGCGAGGTCGGCGTGCCCGGCGAGCCCGGCGAGTTCGACGAGGGCGGCGCCGGCGGGTGACAGCGCCTGCTCGCGCCAGACCAGGTGGGCGTCCCGCCACAGCGGCGGGTCGAGCGAGCGGAGCACCGCCCAGGGCGTGACGGCGTTCGCCGTGTCCCGGCCGACGAACGCCGCGACCGTGCCGCCCCGGACGAGTTCCCACAGCATCGTCCGGTGGGCGCACCGGGCCCGGACGCGGCCAGCCATCGACGCCACCGCCGTCGCGGCGGCGCTCGCGGAGTCGAGGTCGGAGGGGATCACCCCGAGGTCGAGGCCGGCGACCCGCGCCCGCGCGACCGGCTCGTCCAGCCCCGCGGCGAACGCCGGGCTCGCCATCAGCACGATCTCCTCCGCGCCGAGGTCGCACCGGCCCCATCCGGCGTCCGGGGGCATGACGTCGACGACGCCCAGTTCGGCCTCGCCGGAACGCACCAGGTCGAACGCCCTGGCCGCGGTGCTCGCGTCCCGGACCTGGACCTCCAGCCCGGGATGCCGCTCGCGGAGCCCCGCGACGAGCGGGGTCAGCGGGTGCACCGCGAGGAGTGGACGACGTCGCGACGGCCAGCCGGCCGACTTCGAGGCCGGTCACCTGCCGGACCCGTTCCCGGGCGGCGTCCGCCTCGGCGATCGCCTGCCGCGCCGGGCCGAGCAGCCGCGCGCCGTCGGCCGTGGGGACGGCCCGCCGCCCGGACCGGTCGAGGAGCCGGACGCCGAGCTCGTCCTCCAGCCGGCGCATCGCCAGGGAGAGCGACGGCTGGCTGACGAACAGGACGCGCGCGGCCCGGGTGATGCCGCCCTCGTCGACGACCGCGACGAAGTAGCGCAGCGTCCGGAGGTCCATGACGATCCACCCTAGCGAGTCATAGGAACGATCGATGGGACCTGCGAAAAAGAGGTCTTTGCACATATGTCTCCAGTGCCGCGAAAGTGGGAGCCGAGACCCGCATACCGCCGCATACCGCGCCATACGCTGGCACAACACGCGCCGACAGAACACCGGAGCACCCATGACCGAACGTCACGTCACCGTCGAGCGGCAGGGCCGCGTCGGCCTGGTCTTCCTGGACCGTCCGGACCGCCGCAACTCCTACACCCCGCTGATGGCCCTCCAACTCCAGGAGGCGCTGGTCGCCTTCGACGCCGACCCGGACGTGTCGGTGGTCGTGGTGAGCGGGCGCGGCGCGCACTTCGGCGTCGGCGCGGACCTCGACATGAACTGGCGCGACGAGAAGACCCACGGCGTCGAGACGCTGACCGAGCCGGAGAAGGCGCCGTGGAATTTGAGCACGCCGATCATCGCGGCCATCAACGGTGACGCCATCGGCGTGAGCCTCACCTGGGCGATGCAGGCCGACATCCGCGTCGTGGCCGACTCGGCCCGGCTGGCCTTCTCGTTCAACCGGGTCGGCATCCTGCCCGACCGCGGCTCGACCTGGCTCCTCCCCCGGCTGGCGGGCTTCGGCGTCGCGATGGACCTGCTGCTGACCGGCCGGACGATCGACGGCGTCGAGTTCGAGCGCCGCGGCCTGGCGACCCACATCGCCGCGCCGCGGGACGTGCTCGGGGTCGCCGTCGAACTCGCGGCCGACATGGCCGAGCGCTGCGCGCCGGTGTCGATGACCGCGACGAAGCGGCTCATGTACGAGTTCCTGGAGTCGACCGACCGGGTCGCGGCGTACAACCGGGAGCGCCGCGTCCTGACCTGGATCCGCAGCTGCGGCGAAACTGCGGGGCATCGCGGCTTCAAGGAGAAGCGCGCGCCCGACTGGGGCACCACCAAGCACACCCGCGTCCCGGCGGAGCTCCGATGAGGACGGACGTGCCGGGCGGGTCCCGGCCGGACGTCCCCGACCTGCGTCCGCTGCTCTCCCCCCGCACCGTCGCCGTCATCGGCGGCACGTCGCGGGAGACCGGCCTCGGCGCCCGCACCCTGCGGCACCTGCGCGAGGCGCGGTTCGGCGGCGAGGTGCTGACGCCCGGCCCGCGCGCCGGTCTCGACCGGGACGTGGACGTCGCGCTGCTCTGCGTGCCGGCCGCGGCCGTCCAGGAGGTGCTCGACCGCATCGACGGGCGCGCCGCGTTCGCGGTCGTGTTCGCCTCCGGGTTCGAGGAGACCGGCGGCGGCTCGCTGACGACCGCGCGGGGCACCGTCGTGCTGGGCCCGAACACCGTCGGGCTGTACCACGCGCCGGACCGCGCCGTGCTGACGTTCGCCCAGGCGTTCGACAGCCTCGTCGACTGCCGGCACGGGAGCGGCGCGTTCCTCGTCTCGCAGAGCGGCGCGTTCGGCGCCCGCGTCGTCACGGCCGCCGCCCGGTACGGCTTCCACCTCGACGGCTTCGTCGGCAGCGGCAACGAGGTCCACCTGGACGCCTGCACCCTGGCCCGGGGCGTTCTCGCCGCGGCCGACCCCCGGGTCCTGCTCCTCTACCTGGAGGGGATCCGCGACGCGGACGCCCTGCGGGCACTGCTGGCCGACGCGGAGCACCGCGGCGTGCCGGTCGTGTGCCTGCTCGGCGGACGCTCCGCGGCCGGGGCCACCGCGGCCGCCTCGCACACCGCGGCGGTGAGCACCGACACCGCGGTGACGCGCGAGCTGTTCGAGGCGTACGGCGCCGTGCTCGTCGGCTCCGACCGCGAGCTGGTGCTCGCCGGGCTGGGCCTGTCCCTGCTGGGCCGCGCGGCCGGGCGCCGCACCGGCATCGTGACGGGCTCCGGCGGGGCCGGTGTCGTCGCCGCCGACCTGCTCGGCGGCGCCGGTCTCGAGGTCCCGGTCCTCGGCGCCGACCTCCAGCGGCGCCTCATGGCGTACCTGCCGGACATCGCCTCCCCCCGCAACCCCGTCGACGTGACCGCGCAGGCGATCGGCTACGACGCGACGCTCGAGAAGGTCTGCACGACGCTGCGGGAGAGCGGCGAGGTCGATCTCGTCGTCGTGATCGGCCGCGAGGACCAGGCCGCCGCCGCGGGTGCGCGCGCCGGCGGCGCGCCGCCCACGGTCGTCGCGACGCTCGTCCCGGCCGTGGTGAAGCCGCGCATCGAGGCCGGCGAGGTCGTCCTGCCCGACCTCGACTCGGCGTGCCGGGTCCTCGCGGCCTGCGCGCCGCCGGGGCCCGGCGTCGGCGCCGCCCTCCGGCCGGCCTCGCCGCGTCCGCCGTCCTGCTCTCCGACCCGACCGCGTCCGAGAGCCTCCGGCTCGTCGCCGACGCGGGGGTGGCGGCCGCCGGTTGGGGCGCCGCCGCCACAGCCGACGAGGTACTGGCCCGCGGCGAGGAGCTGGGCTGGCCGGTCGTCCTCAAGTCCGACGTCGCGGCGGGCGTCCACAAGGCGCGCGCGGGCGGGGTCCGGCTCGACGTCACCGCGGCCACCGCCCACGGCGTCGCCGCCGACCTGCTCGCGGGCGGCGTCCCGCTGATCGTGGCGCGGCAGCTCCGCGCGTCGCTGGAGCTGTTCGCGGGCGTCCGGCGCGATCCCCAGTGGGGCCCGGTGGTCTCGGCGGGTCTCGGCGGCGCGCACGTCGAGCTGCTGGACCGGACGGTCGCCATGCCCGCGGCCCTCGGCGCCGGGCACTTCGCCCGGCGGCTCGCGGCCGAGCTGTTCGACCGCGTGCCGGGACGGTACGACGGGCTGGCGGAGGCGCTGGCCGCGGCGGCGTTCGCCCTCGCCGACCTCGCCGACCGCACCGGCGCCGCGCTCGTCGAGTGCAACCCGCTCGGGGTGGTCGACGGCCGGATCGTCGCCCTCGACGCCAGGGTCGTGCGATGAGCGCCGCGCCGCGGCTGGAGGAGCTGCTGCGACGGGTGCTGCCCGCACGCTGGACCGAGCTGGTCGACGCCGACGACCGCGAGGGCCTCGCCGACCACCTCGCCGGTCTCGATGCCGAACTGACCGCCGGTCTCGTCCGGACGGTCGCGGCCGACGGCTGGCTCGTCCCGGAGTGGCCGGTCCGCCTGGGCGGGCGCGCGCTGCCGCCCGACGAGACGGTCGACGTGCGCCGGACCCTCGCCCGCTGGCGGGTGGGCACGGTGGAGAGCGCGATCGGCACCGGCTGGGTCGGGCCCGCGATCCTGAAGTTCGCCGGGGACGACGTCGCCGCCGAGCTGCTCCCGCCGATCGCCCGCAACGAGGTGCTCTGGTGCCAGCTCTTCAGCGAGCCGGAGGCCGGTTCCGACCTGGCCTCGGTCCGGACCCGCGCCCGCCCCGACGGCGACCGGTGGCGCCTCACCGGCCGCAAGATGTGGACGAGCCGCGCCGACCGGGCGGGCTGGGGCCTCGCGGTCGCCCGTACCGACATCGACGTGCCCAAGCACGCCGGGCTGACGTGCTTCCTCGTGGACCTCTCGACGCCCGGCGTCCAGGTCCGGCCGATCCTCCAGATGACCGGCGACGCGGAGTTCTTCGAGGTCGCCCTCGACGACGTCGCGGTGCCCGACCGGTACCGCCTCGGCGCGCCCGGCCAGGGCTGGGAGGTCGTGCGCACGGTGCTCCAGCTCGAACGGCTGGCCGGTTCGGGGGCGGGCGCGGCCACGCCCGGCTCCGTCGTCGGCCGCACCGTCGACGAGCTCGTCGCCGAACGCCTGCCGGGGGCCGATCCCGTCCAGGCGGACGCGATCGTGCGCCTGTACGTCGAGTCGCAGGCGATCGCGCTGAACAACCGGCGCAACGCCCTCCACCGTTCGCGGGGGCTGCCCCCGGTGGCGAACGGCACGCCGTACAACAAGGTGCTGCAGGCCGAGCACACCAAGCGCCTCCAGCGCGGCATCCTCGGCGGCACCGGCCTCGGCACGGTCGCGCACGCCCCCGGCGACCGCGCCCGTTCGTACGACGCCTGGGCCTTCCTGCGCGTGCAACCGAAGACCATCGCGGGCGGCACCTCGGAGGTGCTCCGCGACCAGATCGCCGAGCGCGCCCTCGGCATGCCGCGCGGAGCGGACCCGAGCAAGACCGTCTCCTGGCGCGAGTTCACCGGCTCCCGGGGGGAGAACACATGAGGCCGACGTCCACCGAGCAGACGGACTTCGCCGCGAGCATCGGCGCCCTGCTCCGCAAGCGCGACCCGCTGGAGCCGCTGCGCCGCGCGCCGGGGCCCCGGCCGTTCGACGCGGGCCTGTGGTCGGAGCTGGTGGCCACCGGGCTCCTCGAACCGGCCGAGGCCGGTGACGTGGTCACCGCATGCCTGGTCGCCGAGGCCCTCGGCCGGGCCGCCGCGCCGCTGCCGTTCCTGAGCGCGTCGGTCGCGGGCGCCCTCGTCGGCGCGGCGGGCGGCGAGGTCGGGGGCCTGGTGACGTACGGGCTGCTGGCCGAGGACGGCACCTGGACCGCGCCCGCGCTCGAACTCCGCGACGGCCGCGTCCACGGCGCCCTCCCGTTCGTGCCGGACGCGGACGCCGCCGACGCCGTCGTCGCGGCCGTGCGGCGCCCGCGGGCCCGCGGCTGGCGCTGGTACGGACGGCCGACGCGACCGTCGAGCCGCTGGAGACCCTCGACGCCACCCAGCCGCTCGCCCGCGTGGTCTGCGCGGGCTCGCCCGCGACCGTCCTGCCCGCGGGCGGCGACGCCCTGGCCCGCGTGGTCGAGGAGGCGCGCCTGCTCGCGCTGGCCCTGCACTGCGCGACGCTGCTGGGGCTGTCGGCCTGGCTCCTCGACACGACCGTCGAGTACGCCGGGCGGCGGGTCCAGTTCGGCATGCCGATCGCCGCCCGGCAGGCCGTCAAGCACCGGTGCGCGAGCATGCTGGTCCAGGTCGAGTCCGTCCGCTCGATGGTGCTCGAACTGGCCGACGTCCTCGAAACCGGCGCCGGCGACCGCGCCCTCGTCGCCGCGACCGCGATGGCCTGGACGACCGAGGCGGCCGAGGAGGTCGCCGGAGGCGCCCTCCAGTTGCACGGCGGCATCGGCTTCACGTGGGAGCACGATCTGCACCACTACTTCAAGCGCTGCACCGTCGGCGCCCTGCTGCTGGGCACCGCGGCCCACCACCGCGCACGGATCGCGGCCGCGCTCACCGGCTGACCGGCGGCCGGAGCGGAGCCGAGGCCGCCGGTCAGGCGATCGCGCTCGCCGGGAGTGTGGGGCCCGTCCCCGAAATGACTTGCCTGACCTGCGGTCCGACCTGAAATCCGATTCGACTGAGCAAAACCTTGGTAGGCTTCAGCGGAACTTGTCCCGGAGATTCAGGAGGCCCAGCGGTGGCCGAGGGTTCGATCGCACGGACGCTGCGGGTGCTCGAAGCGGTCTGCGACCACGGTCCGCAGACCCTGAAGGTGCTCAGCGAGCGCACCGGGCTCGCGCCGCCGACGCTGCTGCGGATACTGCGCCTGATGGCGGACGAGGGCTACGTCGTGCAGCAGCCCGACCGGACCTGGCGCGGGACGATGCTGGTGTGGCGGCTCGGCTGCGCGGTCAACACGTCGGTCGGCCTCCTCGCCATCTCCCGCGAGCACACCGACCGGCTGACCGCCGAGCTGGACGAGACGTCGGTCTACGCCGTCTACGAGCAGGGCGCGGTGACCTACGCGGCCCACTCGGAGCCGATCAAGCCGGTCCGCGCGCACGTGCGACTCGGGCAGCGCTACCGGCTCCTCGCGGTGACCACCGGCCAGGCCGTGCTGGCCTGGCTCGACGAGGCGGCCGTCGAGCGGGCCCTCGCCGAGCAGGCCGACAACGGCGACCCCCGCGACCCCGAGCAGGTCCGGACCATGCTGGACGGGATCCGGCGGCACGGCTACGCGGCCGGTCCCGGCGTGCGCTGGCCCGACCTGTGGGGCTGCGCCGCGCCCGTCTTCGACGCCACCGGAGACGTCGTGGGCGCCCTCGGCGTGTCCATCCCGACCGCGCGCGCCGAGGAGATCAGCGACCGGGTCGTCGCGGGCGTGCTGCAGGAGGCGGACGCCATGAGCACCCGCCTCGGCCGGCCGGCCGTCGTCCGGGAGGTCTGACCGCACGGGAGGTCTGACCGCAGACGCGCGAAGCCCCCGCCGAACCGTCCTCGGACGGCGCGGCAGGGGCTTTTCCGCAGGGCCCCCGGCCCCCGGCCGGATCAGGCCAGCCGGAGCGTCCGGGCGATGATGCCCTTCATCACCTCGCTGGTCCCCCCGTAGATGCGGGCGACGCGCGCGTCGGCGTACATCCGGCAGATGTCCTGCTCCCAGACGTAGCCGTAGCCGCCGTGCAGTTGGAGACAGGCGTCGGCCACGCGGCCGTGCAGTTCGGTGCAGAACAGCTTGACCTGGGCCGCCGCGGCCGGGGCGAGCTCGCGGCGCTCGTGCCGGGCCATGGCCTGGTCGGCCAGTGCCTGGCCCGCCGCGATCTGCGTCGCCTGCTCGGCGAGGACGAACTTGGTGTTCTGGAAGCCGCCGAGCCGCTGCCCGAACACCTCCCGGTCGCGCACGTAGTCGCAGGTCACGTCCAGTGCCGCGACGGCCTGGGCCTGCGAGTTGACCGCGATGGACAGCCGCTCCTGGGCCAGGTGGGACGACAGGTACCGGAACGCATGCCCCTCCTCTCCGAGCACGTTGGCCGCGGGCACGCGCACGTCGTCGAAGAAGAGCTCGGTCGTGTCCTGCGCCCTGAGGCCGAGCTTGTCGAGTTTGGCGCCGCGGGTGAAGCCGGGCATGCCCGCCTCGACCACGACGATGGTCAGCCCGGCACGGCGGTCCTCCCCGGACGACGACGAGCGCGCCACCACGAGGACGAGGTCCGACTGCGCGCCGCCGGTGATGAAGGTCTTCGCGCCGTTGAGGATCCAGTCGGAGCCGTCACGGCGCAGCGTCGCGCGCATCCCGGCCAGGTCGGAGCCCGTGCCGGGCTCGGTCATCGCGATCGACGTCATCAGCTCGCCGCTCGCCATCCCGGGTAGCCACCGGCGCTTCTGCTCGTCGGTCGCCAGGGACAGCACGTACGGCGTGACCACGTCGGTGTGCACGCGCAGGGAGCCCAGGGTCACCCGTTCGTAGGCGACCTGCTCGGTCACGACGCAGTTGAAGAGGAAGCCGTCCTGGCCGCCGCCGCCGTACTCCTCGGGGATCTGCAGCCCGACCAGGCCGAGCTCTCCGGCGGACCGGTAGACGTCCCGGTCCACCGTCCCCGCGGCCTCGAACTCGGGGACCCGCGGCGCCACGTCGTTGCGCAGGAAGGCGCCGACCGTCTCGGCGAAGGCCCGGTGCTCGTCGCCGTAGACGGTACGGTCCGGCAGGGATCGCGGGGACACGTCACTTCCTCCGCTGGCTGCCGCTGACGCCGAGCACCTGGGCACCGAGCACGTTGCGCATCACCTCGGGCGTCCCGCCGCCCATCGCGAGGCCGCGCCCGTCGCGGAAGTAGCGCTCCACCGGCCAGCGGCGCGAGTAGCCGCGGGCGCCGTGCACGCCGATGGCCGTGTTGGTGACCCGCTGCACCATCTCGCTGCTGTGCAGCTTGGCCATGAGGGTCTCCGTCTGGTCCGGGAAGCCCCCGTCCCCGCTGCGGGCGGCCCGCCACACCAGCATCCGCGAGACGTGCACGTCCAGCGCCATGTCGGCGGTCTTCCACTGCAGTCCCTGGAACTCCGCGAGCGGGCGGCCGAACTGGCGGCGGGCGTTGAGGTGCCCGACGCTCGCGTCGAGGGCGGCCTGGCCGAGCCCCGTGCACATGGCGGCGTTGCCGCACCGCTCGGGGTTGAACTGGTTGACCAGGATGCCGGTGCCCCTCTTGGACTTCTCCTCGGGCATGACGAGGACGTCCTCCGGGCCGATGCGGACGTCGTCGAAACGGACCAGGCACTCGGCGACGCCCCGGATCCCCATCTTCGGGTCGATGTGGAACTCGCCCATCCCGTCGGGCCGCCCGGTGATCACCACGGCGCCGATGCCGTACGGACCGGACGTCCCGGCCAGGCGGGCGAACACGATGATGGTGTCGGCGACGTGCCCGCCGGTGATCCAGCACTTGGTGCCGGTCAGCCGGAACCCGTCGCCGTCCGGCGTCAGGGTGGCCCGCAGGTCGGTGCCCGCGCTGCCGGCGCCCGGCTCGCTCATGGCGATCGCGAAGTGGTTCGTGCCGTCCGCGACCCCCGGGAGCAGCCGGTCCTTCATCTCCTCGCTGCCGAGGACGCTGATCGCGCGCCACGGGCCGTTCAGGAACGGCTGGACCGACATCGCGGTGCTCAGGCAGGCGCGCGCCAGCTCCTCGACCACGATGCACCCTTCGAGCAGGCTCTCGCCCCGCCCGCCGTACCGCTTCGGGATCGTGAGCCCGACGAGCCCCGCCTCCAGGACGGCCTCGAACGTCTTGCGCGGGAACTCCTCGGTCTCGTCCCAGTGCCCGGCCATCGGACGCAGCTCGCGGACGGCCACCTCGCGGGCCAGTTCGCGGATCTCGCGCTGGCGCGGGGTGAGTTCCGCCCACATGCCGTCGTAGGTCGGCTCCGGGTCGAGCGCGGCCGGGTCCCAGACGTCGCGGGCGGCGTCGAACATCGGCTCCTGCCCTGGCAGGCCGTCCCCCGTCGGGGGTCCGGCCGCGGGTGTCGTGGTGTCGACGCTCATGAAGGTCGCCTTTCAGAGGGAGGGAGCAAAAGCTCGGACGGCGTCATCGCGGGGCCATCCGGATGGCGCGTCGAGCCGGATCGTCTCGCCGTTGAGCATGGGATTGGTGATGATGCAGGCGGCCATGGACGCGAAGTCCGCGGGGTCGCCGAGCCGCGCCGGGTGCGGGATCGAGGCGGCCAGGCGGCCGCGGACCTCCTCCGGCACACGGGACAGGATCGGGGTGTCGAACAGGCCCGGCGCGATCGTGTTCACGCGGACGTGGTTGCGGGCCAGGTCACGGGCGGCGACGAGGGTCATGCCGACCACCCCGGCCTTGGACGCGGCGTACGGCAGCTGGCCGATCTGCCCCTCCCAGGCCGCGACGGAGGCGGTGAGCACGCACGCGCCGCGCTCGCCGTCCGGCAGGTCGTCGAGGGGCACCATCGCCGCGGCCGCGTGGCGCAGCACGTTGAAGGTCCCGATCAGGTTGGTCTGGATCACGTCCTGGAACCGCTCCATGGAGCCCGGCGCGCGTCCTTCTCGACCACCCGGACGGGCCCGCCCCGCCCCGCGCAGTGCACGAGCGCGCGGAGCTCGCCGAGTTCGGTCGCGGCCCGCACGGCCGCCTCGACCTGGTCGGAGTCGGTCACGTCGGCGGCGGCGAACCGCACCCGCCCCGCGGCGCCCGCGCCGATCTCCGCGGCGACGCGCTCGCCGTCGCCGCCCTCCAGGTCGAGGAGGACGACGTGCGCCCCGTCGGCGGCCAGCCGCCGCGCGGTCGCCCGGCCCAGGCCGGACGCCGCTCCGGTGACGAGTGCCGCTTTCCCCCGAATGTCCATTCGTTGTGCCCTTCGTGTCGTCGGTGGCGCGGTCGGCGCCGTCAGGCGATCCGCTCCAGGACGGTCGCGTTCGCGAGGCCGCCGGCCTCGCACATGGTCTGCAGGCCGCGGGTGCCGCCGGTCTGCTCCAGGTGGTTGAGGAGCGTGACGAAGATGCGGCAGCCGCTCGCGCCGAGCGGGTGGCCGAGCGCGATCGCGCCGCCGCGCGGGTTCAGGCGGTCGTGGTCGGCTCCGAGTTCTCTGGCCCAGGCGAGCGGGACGGACGCGAACGCCTCGTTGACCTCGAAGGCGTCGAAGTCGCCGAGCGCGAGGCCGGTGCGTTCCAGGATCCGCCGGGTCGCCGGGATGGGGCCGGTCAGCATCATCTCGGGGTCGTCGCCGACGACGGACGAGCCGGTGATGCGGGCGCGCGGGACGAGGCCGAGCCGCTCGGCCTTCTCCGCGCTCATCAGCAGCACCGCCGCCGCCCCGTCGGTGAGCTGGGAGCTGTTCCCGGCGGTGACCGACCAGGTGCGGCCCGGCAGGAGGTCGGCGTACTCCGCCGATTCGAAGACGGCCTTCAGCCCGGCGAGCCCCTCGACCGTGGTGGCCGGGCGGATCGTCTCGTCGGCCGTCACCTTCGTGCCGTCCGGGAGGGTGATCGGGACGATCTCGGCGTCGAAGCCGCCGGATTCGGCGGTGGCCCGCGCCCGCCGGTGGGACTCGGCGGACAGCCGGTCCTGCTCCTCGCGGGTGATGCCCCAGGTCTCGGCGACCCGCTCGGCGGCGACGCCCTGCGGGACGAGCCGGAAACGTCCGGCGACGCCGGGGCCCCAGGGGTCCTGCCCGATGCGGGCGATCCCCATCGGGACGCGGCTCATCGACTCGACGCCCGCGGCGATGACGACGTCGTGCAGGCCCGTCGCGATGCCCTGCGCGGCGAACTCGATCGCCTGCTGCCCCGAGCCGCACTTGCGCTCGACGGTGGTGGACGGGACGTGCACGGGGAAGCCCGCGGACAGCCACGCCATCCGGCCGGGCGTCGCGGACTGCTCGCCCGCCTGGCTGACGCAGCCCACGATGACGTCTCCGACGATGCCGGGGTCGATGGACGTCCGCGAGACGAGGTGGGCGAGGGTCTGTGCGAGGAGTTCGACGGGGTGGAGGCCGCTCAGCGCGCCCCCCGGCTTGCCCTTGCCCATCGGGGTGCGGCACCCGTCGACGATGACGACGTCACGAAGCTCGGCCATGGCTCACGCGTCCTTTCCGCCGGTGGCGCCGCGCGCCGGACGCGCCGGGCGCTGGTCGAAGGAGCGCCCGAGCAGCTCGGAGGCGATGCGGGTGCGCTGGATGTTGGGGGTGCCGCCGGCGAGCGCCCAGCCGTGCGCGTCCCGGTGCATCCGCTCCAGGCCGTACTCCTCGGTGTAGCCGTTCGCGCCGTGCAGCATCATCGCCATGTCGGTGACCCGCTTGGCCATCTCGTTGGCGGCGCACTTGGCGAGCGAGACGTGCAGCGTGCTCGGGGTGCCCGCGTCGAGCCCGGCGACCGCGCGGTCGCGGAGCAGGCGCACCGACTCGACCTCCAGGAGCATGTCCGCGAGGGTCGCCTGGACCGTCTGGAACTCGGCGATGGGACGGCCGAACTGCTCGCGCTCCTGGACGTAGGCGATGGTCTTGTCCAGTGCGGCCTGCCCCAGGGCGAGGCTCATCGTGGTGTTACCGAGCCGTTCGATGGAGAACATCGAGAACAGGTCGCGGAAGCCGCCGGGCGGCCGGGCGACGATGTTCTCCACCGGGACCTCGACGTCGTCGAGGATCACGTCCGCGGACGGCAGGCCGCGGAAGCCCATCAGCCGCTCCCGGGCCCCGAACGAGACGCCCGGGCGGTCGGCCTCGACGATCACCGCTCCGATGCCCTTGGCGCCCGGGATGTCGTCCATCCGGCAGTAGACGAGGTAGCGGTCGGCGTCTCCGCCGTTGGAGATCCAGCGCTTCAGGCCGCGCACGACGACGGTGTCGCCCCTGACGTCCGCGCGGGTGACCATGTCGGTGGCGGCCGATCCGGCGTCCGGCTCGGAGATGCCGATGGCCATCGCGTTGTCGCCACTGATCACCCCGGGCAGGAACCGCCGCTTCTGCTCCTCGGTGCCGAGCCGCACCAGGTGCTGCGCCGGTCCGACGTTGGCCTCGAACACCTGGAAGGCCGCCGGGGGCCATACCTTCGCCAGTTCCTCGACGACGGCCAGGGCTTCGGCGAACGTCCCTCCGGCGCCTCCGTACCGCTCGGGGAGGGCGATGCCCAGCCATCCGAGGGATCCCAGGTAGCGCCGCTCGTCATGGGTGATGACGGTCCGGTCCCGGTCCCACTGCTCGACGTGGGGGGCGTAGCGCTTCTCCGCCACCTGGCGGGCGATCTCGCGCAGCTCGGAGATGTCGGTCGGCTCGGCGGCGGGACGCGGATCGTCCGGCCGCGGCTGGAATGTCGTGGTCATACGGTGTGCTGCTTTCCCGTCTGCGGGGAGCGCGGGTCCGTCCGTCCCGGCGCTCGTCGCCGAGCGCGGGCGGACCCGCATGGTGGATGGGACGTGCGTCGGCGCGGCGGCCGGACCGGCCGCCGGATCGGTGGCCGGATCGGTGGCCGGATCGGTGGCCGGATCGGTGGCCGGATCGGTGGCCGGGTCAGCGGCTCTGGGCGTACTCGCTGTCCGCCCAGCGCGACACGCGGGAGCCGAGCCACCCGACCAGCCCGCCGAACAGGACGCCGACGATCGAGATGGTCACGACGCCGACGTACATCCGGTCGGGGACGAAGATCTGCCAGGCGTGCCAGGTGTAGTAGCCGAGTCCCTCGTGGGCGTTGACGAACTCGACGGCGATGACCAGCAGCATGGAGATGCCCGAGGCGAGCTTGAGGCTGGAGACGATCTGCGGCGTGATCGCCGGGACGATCATCCAGCGGAACCGCTGGCCGGGCGACAGGCCGTAGGACCGCGCGACCTCGTGGAACGCGGTGGGGATCATCATCGCGGCCGACAGCGTCGTGAAGGCGACGATGTAGAACGTGCCGAGGGAGATGAAGACCAGCTTCGGCACCTCGCCGAGACCGAAGAGGAGCAGGAACAGCGGCAGCAGCGCGAGCTTCGGGATGACGTAGAGCGCGCGGATCAGCGGTTCGAGCATCCAGCGCAGGATCTTCACCTGGCTCATCAGCAGGCCGATGAGGATTCCGGCCAGCGATCCGATGACGTAGCCGGTCAGCAATCGGACGATGGTGATCTTGAGTTCGGACCAGAGCAGTCCGCTCCGCAGGTCCTCCTGCGCCTTCGCCGCCACCGCGCTCGGCTGGCTGAAGAAGCGGGCGTCGATCCAGCCCGACCGGGCCGAGATCTCCCAGGCGACGAGCACGCCGACGGGGAGAACGAGTCCGAGGACGAGCCGCAGGACGCCGTCCCGCCGCGCCTGGTCCGTCGCCGACCGCTGCTTGGGGTCGGGGCGGCGCTCGACCCAGTGGTCCTCGTTCCGGGTGCTGCTCCGGTCCATCTGCACGGTCACTGGACGACCTCCTCGACCGTCTCGACGTCGCCTCTGAGGTCGGCCCAGAGGTCCTCCTCCAGCCGGCCGAACTCCGGGTCCTTCCTCAGCTCCGCCGACCGCGGGCGCTCGAACGGGACGTCGACGACGCGGCGCACGCGTCCCGGACGGGCCGACATCAGGGCGATCCGGTCGGACAGCAGGATCGCCTCGTCGAGGTTGTGGGTGACGAAGAAGACCGTGTAGCTGTGCTCGCGGACGATGGCGAGGAGTTCCTCCTGGAGCACCTTGCGCAGCTGCGCGTCGAGCGCCGCGAAGGGCTCGTCCATCAGCAGGATCTCGGGCTCGACGACGAACGCGCGGGCCAGGGCGACGCGCTGCTTCATGCCGCCGGACAGGTTGCCCGGGAGCGACTTCTCGAACCCGGCCAGGCCGACCCGCTCGATCCACTCCTGTGCGCGGCGGCGCGCCTCGGCGCGGTCCACCCCGGCGGCGTCGAGCCCCAGGCGGACGTTCGCCTCGACCGAGCGCCAGGGGAAGATCGAGTACTCCTGGAACACCGGGGCGACGAGCGGCCGGTCCCGGTGCTCGTGGTTGATCCGGACGACCCCGCCCGTGGGCTTCTGCAGCCCCGCGAGCACCCGGAGCAGCGTCGACTTCCCGCACCCCGACGGCCCGGCAACCGAGAGGAACTCGCCGCGCCCGACGGTCAGGTCGACGTCGTCGAGGGCGACGACGTCCTCCCGGCCGCGCCGGCGGTACCGGTAGGACAGGCCCTCGATGCGGATCTTGTCGGGGATCGGCGCGACGTCGCCCGCCGGGGGCGACTCGGAGCGCACGGCCTCAGTCATAGGGCCCCTCTCAGCATCGTCACGACTCGTCCATTGATTCGATTGAGTGAAATTCAATTTCCTTGGTATGAATCATCTGTGTGATCTGAGGTTATGTCAAGGGTCACGACACGACGGAGAGGAACGACCATGCGCCTGTGCGCCAACTGGCTCCCGCTTTCCCTCGACCTGACCCGGGAGGTGGCCGCCCGGTGCGAGGCGGCCGGACTGTGGGGCATCGGGATCGGCGACTCTCCCAACTACGGAGAGCTGTACGCCGCCTGCACCGCCGCGCTCGGCGCGACGTCCTCGCTGGTCGTGAGCACCAGCGTGACCAACCCCGTGACCCGGCACTGGTCGGTGCACGCCGGCGCCGTCCGCGCCCTCGCCGCCGCCCACCCCGGCCGGTTCCGCCTGGGGTTCGGCCGCGGCGACTCGGCCGTGCACACCTTCGGCCTGCGGCCCGCGTCCCTGGCCGACCTCGAACGCTTCGGACGCTCGGTGGCCGACTCCGCGCGGGCGGCCGGCGTCGATCCCGTCCTGCTCGTCGCGGCCAGCGGTCCCGCGACGCGCGGGTCGCCGGGCGCGTGGCCGACGGAGTCATCGCCGGCGTCGGCGCGGACCCCGTCGCGCTCCGCACGATCCGCGACGCGCGCAGGACGCCCGCGGCGCGGCGCGACGCCGCGCGACGCCGACACCCCCGCCGCTCGTCCCGAGGTCTGGGCGTCGGTGCGGATCGCCATCGGACGGGACGACGCCGAGGTGCGCGACCTGCGGCGACGCCTCGTCCCGCGCGCGGTGAGCGCGTCGCACTTCGCCTTCGCGTCGACCTTCGAGGGCAAGAACGTCCCCGCCGAGTACGCGGACGTGCTCGCCGAGCGCTACGCGACCTACGACTACGGCTCGCACGGCCGCTCCGGCGCGACCTCGAACGCGACGATGTTCGCGGACCGTCCCGACATCGAGGACTACCTGCTCGGCCGCTTCGCCGTCGTGGGACGCGCGGACGACTGCCGGGCACGGCTGGAGGAGCTGTCGGCGCACGTCGACGGCGTCTACCTGTCGCTGCTCTTCGAGGACGCCCTGCCCCAGCTCGACCGGATCGGCGCGATGCTCGCATAGGCGCGGGACTCCCCCGCGTTCGGCGGCAGGTCTTGGTCGGCGCGGGACGCGGCGCCCTTGAATGACGGCGTGGAACAGCAGAGCAATCCCGGCGACGAGGTACGCCTCGCCCTCGACGGATCCGTGGCCACCGTCACGATCGACCGCCCGGCCGTCCGCAACGCGATGGACCGGGACGCCTGGACCGTCCTCGGCGGCCATCTGGAGACGGTCGCCCGGTCGGAGGCGCGCGTGCTGGTGCTCACCGGGACGGGCGGGCACTTCTGCGCGGGCGCCGACACCTCGGCGCGGCGGCGCCCCGACCTCCACCCCCTGGACCGCCTCGGCCACGTCACCGCGCCCCTGGTCGCCCTGCAGGAGCTGCCGCTCCCGGTCGTGGCGAAGGTCGACGGTCCCGCCGTGGGCGCCGGGCTGAGCCTGGCGCTGGCGGCCGACCTCGTCGTCGCCACGACCCGGGCCCGGTTCGGGACCGGGTTCGCGCGCCGCGGGCTCTCGCTCGACACCGGGTCGTCGTGGTCGCTTCCCCGGGCCGTCGGGCTGCAGACGGCCAAGCGGCTCGCCTACCTGGCCGAGACGCTCGACGCGGCGGAAGCCCACCGGCTCGGCCTGGTGACCTGGCTCGTCGACCCCGGCGAGGCGGACCCGTTCACCGCCGACCTGGCGCTGCGCCTCGCCGCCGCCCCGCCCGTCGCCGTGCGGCTCGACAAGGAGCTGCTCGACCGCTCCCACGAGCGGTCGTTCCGGGAGGCCGTCGCGGCCGAGAACGTCGCCCAGGCGGTCAACATGGGGACCGACTCCCCGACCGCCCGGGAGGCGCTCGCCCGGGGCGGGCGTCCCGCCTTCACCGGCCGCTGGCGCGGCTGACCCGAGCGAAAAGGAGACACGCGATGCAGACGTCGATCTACCACGAGGAGCACGAAGCCTTCCGGCGGTCGGTGCGGGCGTTCCTCGCGAAGGAGGTCGTCCCGCACTTCCGCGACTGGGAGGCGGCCGGGTGCGTCCCGCACGAGATCTACCAGAAGCTCGGGGACCTGGGCATGCTCGGCCTCCGCGTTCCGGCCGAGTACGGCGGCGGCGGCGAGGACGGCTTCCTCTACTCGTCGGTGTGGTCGGAGGAGTGCGGCCGGGCGGGCGTCTCGCTCGGCGGCGCGGCGACGCACATGAACCTCGTCATCCCCTACATCCTGCGACAGGGCACCGAGGAGCAGAAGCGGCGCTGGCTGCCCGACATGGTCGCGGGGCGGCGGATGGGCGCCATCGCGATGACCGAGCCGGGCACCGGCTCCGACCTGGCCGGGATCCGCACGACGGCGCGGTTCGAGGACGGCCACTGGGTGCTGTCCGGCGGCAAGACGTTCATCACCGGCGGCATCAACGCCGACCTCGTGATCGTCGTGGCGCGCACCAGTGAGCACCCCGACCGGCGGACGGGCCTGTCCCTCCTCGTCGTCGACGCCGACAGCGAGGGGTTCGGCCGCGGCCGCAACCTGGAGAAGATCGGGCTCAAGGCGACCGACACCGCCGAGCTGTTCTTCGACGACGTCGCCGTCCCCGCGGGCCATCTCCTCGGCGAGGAGGGGCAGGCGTTCCGCTACCTCGCGCACAACCTGGTGCAGGAACGGCTCGGCATCGCCCTCGGCTCCCAGGTCTCGGCCGAGAAGGCGCTGCGGATCACGGTCTCCTACGTCAAGGACCGCAAGGCGTTCGGGCAGCCCGTGTCGTCCTTCCAGAACACGAAGTTCAAGCTCGCCTCCTGCCACGTGGAGGTGACCGCGGGTCGCGCCCTGCTCGACCGGGCCATGCGCGCGCACGAGGCCGGCGAACTCACCGCCGCCGAGGCGTCCGCGGTCAAGGTCTACTGCACCGAGACGCAGAACCGGGTGATCGACCGGTGCCTGCAACTGCACGGCGGGTACGGGTTCATGCGGGAGTACGAGATCGCCCGGATGTACACCGACTCGCGCATCTCCCGGATCTACGGTGGAACCAACGAGGTCCAGCGCGTCATCATCGCCAAGGCGCTGGGGCTGTAAAGACGGGCGGAAGGACGGGCGGGAGGCCGGCCATCGAACTGCAGCAGCTCCGCTACTTCGTCGCGGTCGCCGAGGCGCGGAGCATCAGCGGCGCGGGGACGGCGCTGGAGGTGACCCAGTCGACCGTCTCGCAGGCGGTGCACGCGCTCGAGAAGGAACTCGGCGCCCTGCTGTTCCACCGGACCGGCCGCGGCATGACGCTGACCTCGGCCGGTCACGGCCTGCTCGGACCCGCGCGCCGGATCCTGCGCGAGACCCGGCAGGCCGAGGCCGCGGTCTCCGCCGGACCGCGCCGCGGCGCGCCGCGGCTCGACCTCGCGGCCCTGCCGCCCGCGCTCGACGGCCCGCTGGCCGACGTCCTCGCGGCGTTCCTCCGCTCGAACCCCGAGACGGTCGTGCACGTCCACGAGCTCGGCTCCGAGCAGGAGGCCGCCGAGGTGCTCGCCTCCGGGACGGCGGAGGTCGTCGCGACCCGCCTCCCGCTCGACATCGGACGCACCGGCGACCGGCTCGCGACGTTGCCGCTCGGCACATACGACGTCTACGTCGCCCGTCCGCCGGTCTCCGGCGGGGAACCTGACGACGCCGTCCACGAGCCGCCGATCGGCCTCGCCGAACTGCACGACGTCCCGCTCGTCCTGATGCCGCCGCGTCCGATCCTGTCCGCGGGCATGGCGGCGATGATCGAGGAGAGCGGCCCGCACCTCGTCCGGCGGGCCGTCGTCGGGCAGCAGGAGACCCGCACCGCCTGGATGCTGGAGGGCATCGCGGCGACGCTGCTCGGTTCGCGGCGGGCGGCCGAGGCGGCCCGGCAGGGAGCACGCCCGATCCGGTTGCGCGGCGGCACCGATCTCACGGTCGGCCTGGCCTGGGATCCCCGGACGACGTCGCCGACGGCGCGTCTCTTCGTGGCCTCCGCGTACGCGGCGACAACGCGACGTCCAGCAGCGCCTCGGCCGCCGACGTCAGCCGCTCCGGGCGGCGGGCCAGCCCGACCCGGCGGAACACCGGCGGATCCAGCGACCTGAGCTCCACGTCCGGGAGGAGCCGCTCGGCGACGGCGCGCGACACGAACGTGACCAGGACGTCCCGTCGCACGAGGTCCCACAGCAGGCGGCGCTGGGCGCTGCGCAGCCGCGGCTCCCCCAGCACTTCGGCCATGGTCCGCTCACCGGTCGTCCGGCCGCCGGACGGCCGCGCGAGCACCCCCGACGGCAGGTCCCGGACCAGCGCGCGCCGCAGCATCCGGGAGGCCCGCGGCCAGGCCGGGGCCCGCCGCGATGACCAGCTCCTCCCGCGCCAGCTCGACGGTCTCCAGGGACGCCTTGTGGACCGGGAGCTCGACCAGCCCGATCTCGGCCGCACCGTCCGTGACCTCGGCCAGCACGCCCGCCACGGACCCGGGCTCGCGGACGTGCACCTGCAGGCCCGGGTGGGCGTCCAGCAGCCGCTTGACCCACGGGCCGAGCGGATGGATCGCCAGGGTCGAGGCCGCCGCGACCGTGAGGCGTCCGGCGTCGAGCCGCGCCACCCGGCCGACCCGCTCGCGGGCCTCGTCGACCTCGGCGAGGACGGACCGCGCCCGGACCTCCAGTTCGCGGCCGGCGTCGGTGAGCCGCAGACCCCGCCCGACGCGCTCGAACAGGACGACTCCGAGACGCTGCTCCAGCGTGCGCAGCGCCTGCGAGACCGACGGCTGCGCGACGTACAGCGCCTCCGCGGCGCGGGTGACACCGCCGTGATCGATGATCGCCACGAAGAAGCGGAGCAGCCGCAGGTCCACGCCCGCACGTTAGTACAGGTCACCGGGCACGCCGCGGCGGACCCATAGGTCGCGGCGATCGGCGCGACCGGGATCAGGTCTTTGTCGCGGGCCGCCGCCGGACGTCAGAGTGCGGCCGTGGGCGTCGCGTCCGGCGGCGCCGCCCGGGGGACCTCCCCGATCCGCCCGCCGCGAGAGGACCGCACCAGATGACCGCTCCACCGACCACCGAAGGATCCTGCTCCGGCCGGGTCGCCATCGTGACCGGTGCCGGTCGCGGCCTCGGCGCCGAGTACGCCCGCCGCCTCGCCCGCGCTCGGCGCGCCGTCGTCGTGACGACCTGGGCGTCGGCCTCGACGGCGCGGCCGACGGCACGACGCCCGCCGACGGGGTGGCCGCCGAGATCCGCGCGGCGGGCGGGCGGGCCGTCGCGAGCGGCCACGACGTCTCCTCGTGGGACGAGGCCGGACGGCTCGTCGGGCTGGCCGTCGAAACCTTCGGCGACCTCGACGTCCTGGTCAACAACGCCGGGGTGCTGCGCGACCGGACGATCGCCCGCATGACGGAGGCCGAGTGGGACTCGGTGATCCGGGTGCACCTCAAGGGCACCTTCGCCACCGCCCACCACGCCGCGGACCACTGGCGCGGGCGCCACCGCGAGCGGCCCGGACGCGCGGGGCGGCTGATCAACACGACCTCCGTCTCCGGCCTCTTCGGCAACGCCGGCCAGGCCAACTACTCGGCGGCCAAGGCCGGCATCGCGGCCATGACGATCGTCGCCTCGCTCGAACTGGCCCGCTACGGCGTCACCGCGAACTGCGTCTCGCCGGGCGCCGCGACCCGGATGACCGCCGCGCTCGGCGGCGACCGCGACCCGGGCGATCCGTCCCGTTCCCCCGGCTTCCCCGCCGCGGTGGTCGAGTGGCTCGCGTCGGACCGCTCCGACGGCGTGACCGGGCGGGTGTTCCTGACGTCCGGCAAGCGCCTGTCGGTGGCGCAGGGCTGGGAGCACGGCACCCCCGCCGCGCCGAGCGAGGACCTCGCGGAACTCGACGCGACGCTGCGCGGCCTCCTCGCGGCGGCCCGTCCCAACGCCGGCATGCGGGGCTGAGCCGATGCTCGACCGCACTTCGGTGGGCGCCCGCTCGGCGCCGCGCACCCGGGCGTGGACGCCGGACGACGCGCTCCTCTACTCGCTGGCGCTGGGCGCCGGCCCCGACCGGCCCGATCTCGTCACCGAGAACTCCGAGGGCGTGCCGCAGCGGATGCTGCCGACGTACGCCGCGCTGCTCGCGGGCGGCAGCAGACCGCTGCGCGACCGGCTCGGCGGCTGGCCCGCCCACGCGACCGTCCACGGCGCGCAGCGGGTCGACCTGCCCGGCCCGCTGCCCGTCGGCGGCGAGGTCGACGTCGTCTCGTCCGTGGCGGGCATCACCGACAAGGGCTCCGGGGCGCTGCTGGAGATCGAGGCCACCGGCACCGACCGCGCCACGGGCGCCGCGGTGTTCACCGCCCTGACGTCGCTCTTCCTGCGCGGCCAGGGGTGGGGCGAGCCGGAGCGCGGCACGGGAAGCGACCCGGTGCCGGACCGCGGCCCCGACCTCGTCGTCGAGACGCCGACGGCCCCGAACCAGGCGCTCCTCTACCGCCTGTGCGGCGACCGCAACCCCCTGCACAGCGACCCCGCGTTCGCGAGACGCGCCGGATTCGAGCGGCCGATCCTGCACGGGCTGTGCACCTGGGGCATCACCGCCCGGGTCCTGCTCCAGGAACTGGACGCCGCCGGTGCGGACGACCCGCTGGACCGGGTGGCGTCGTACTCCGGGCGGTTCCGCGCACCGGTCGTCCCGGGCGACGCGCTGACGGTCCGCGCCTGGCGGACCGGGCCGGACGCGTGGGCGCACACGACGTCGGTGGGCGAGCGCACCGTCGTCGACCGGGGCGAGCTGGTGCTGCGCCCCTCCCGGCCCGGGCGGGCGGCCGGATGAGCGGCGAGCCCGTGCCCGTCCCGGAGCCGACGCCCGAGACGCTGCCCTACTGGGAGCGACCCGGCGCCGTGAGCTGGTCCGGCACCGCTGCGACCGCTGCGGCGCCGGTTCGCAGCACCCGCGGGCGATCTGCGCCTGCGGTTCGACCGACCTGACGTGGACCGCCTGCACGGGACGCGGACGGCTGTTCTCCTACGTCATCGTGCACCGGCCGGAGCCGGTCTTCGCCGACGAGGCCCCGTTCGTGCTGGCCGTCGTGGAACTCGAAGAGGGCGTCCGGATGACGACCCGGGTCGTGGACGTGCCCGCCGACCCGTCCGCTCTTCCCCTCGACATGGCGGTCGAGCTCCGCTGGATCGAGCGCGGGGACGTCAACCTTCCGGTGTTCGCGCCCGCCGGACCGGGGGGAGCGTGATGGACGCGATCATCGTCGGCGCGGCGGAGACCCGCGTGCTCGGCCGCAACCCCGGCCAGTCGGTGCTGGAGCTGAACGTCGAGGGCGGCTTGCGCGCGCTCGCCGACGCCGGCCTGGAGCCGGGCCAGATCGACGGCGTCGCGGGCGCCTACTCCCCCCACGGCGTCGCCCACGCGCTCGGCATCACGCCCCGCTGGGTCGACACCACCAACGTCGGCGGCTGCTCGTTCCTCATGCATGTGCGGCACGCCGCGGCGGCGATCGCCGCGGGGCACGCCGCCCGCGTGCTGATCACGCACGGCGAGTCCGGCCGGTCGCGGACCGGCACCGTGCCGCGGCCGCGCGACCCGCGGTCCTGGACCGGCCAGTTCGAGGAGCCGTACGGCGCCAGGCCGCCCTACACCCGTTTCACCCTGCCCGCCCTGCGCCACCTCCACGACCGCGGTCTCGACGAGACCGCCCTGGCGCAGGTCGTCGTCGCGCAGCGCCGCTGGTCGTCCCGGGTGCCGCGGGCCGGACGGCGGGACCCGATGACCGTCGGGGACGTGCTGGCGGCGCCGGTCCTCGCGTGGCCGTTCACCGTCCCGATGGTCTGCATGCTGACCGACGGCGGCGGCGGGCTCGTCGTCACCGCGCCCCGGCACGCCACGGCCGGGCAGCTCCGCAGGTCGGTGCGGGTCCTCGGCACCGGCGAGGGCTCCGATCCCCTGCTGGTGGCGCAGGCGCCCGACCCGTCCGGCGATTCCGCGGCCCGGCGCGCGGCCGACGACGCGTTCGCGGAGGCGCGGGTCGGGCGGTCCGAGATCGATCACGTCATGGTGTACGACGCGTTCGCGCACCTGCCGCTGATCGGGCTGGAGTGCCTCGGGCTGGCACCGGCGGGCGGGGCGGCCGAGCTGATCACCGCCGGTGAGACCTCTCCGGGCGGTTCCCTCCCGCTCAACACCAACGGCGGCGGCCTGGCCTACACCCACACCGGGATGTACGGCATGTTCGCCGTCCAGGAAGCCGTCCGCCAGTTGCGCCGCGAGGCCGCGGCGCAGGTGCCCGGCGTGGGCACGAGCGCCGTCCTCGGATACGGCGGGATGTTCACGGCCGCCTCCGTCCTCATCCTCGTGCAAAACTGAGACCACTGGGAGAGACCCATGGTGCGCAACTTCTTCGAGTACGCCGACAACGACCCGGGCCGGGTCGCCGTCGTCGACCCGGCGGGCGGCAGGTCACCTACGGCGAGCTGCGGGACGACGCCAACCGGATCGGCAACTTCCTCTGGTCGCGCGGGCTCGTGCCCGAGGACACGGTCGCCTGCCTGCTGCCGAACTCGTACCAGCTGATGGCGGTGGTCCGCGGCGCGGCACAGCTCCCGCTCCACCTCACCCCGGTCAACTGGCACCTGACGGCGTCGGAGATCGCCTACATCCTGCGCGACTCCGGGGCGAGGGTCCTCTTCACCGCCGATCCGTTCGTCGAGGTCGCCGAGCGGGCCGCCGCCGAGGCCGGGCTGCCGGCCGGGACGGTCATCGTCCTCGCGGTCGCACCGGAGGGCGGCGCGTCCCGCCTGACCGGCCCCGTCGCCGCGGCGTCCGCGACGCGCCGCGCGACCGGGCGGCGGGCAACCGGATGCTCTACACCTCCGGCACGACCGGGCGGCCCCAAGGGCGTCCGGCGCGCTGCGCGGGATCGGCCCGGCCGAGGCCGCCGGTGCGGCCCTGGCCCGGGCCCGCCGCTACGGCGCGGACCACGAGGACGGCGTGTTCCTCGGGTTCGCCCCGATGTACCACGCCTCCCCGCTCGCCTACGCCGACCAGGCGCTCGACGTCGGCCACCGGGTGGTGCTGCTCGAACGCTGGGACCGCGGGCGGGTGCTCCGGGCGATCGCCGAGCACGGCGTGACGTGGCTCTACCTCGTCCCGCTGATGATGCGGGAGCTCGTCGCCCTGCCCGAGGACGAACGCGCCGCGCTCCGGGTCGGGAGCATCCGATCGATCGTGCACACCGCCGCGCCGTGCCCCCCGCACGTCAAGCAGGCCATGATCGACTGGCTCGGCCCGGTGCTGGTCGAGCTCTACGGCGGCACCGAGGGCGCGGCCACGGTGATCACGTCGCGGGAATGGCTCGCCCATGTCGGCAGCGTGGGGCGGCCGCTGCCGCACGTGAGCCTGCGGATCCTGGACGAGGACGGCAACGAGGTTCCCGTCGGCCAGGTCGGCACCGTGTACTTCAAGAACGAGGAGCTCGCGTTCGTCTACCTCGGGGATCCCGCGAAGACGGCCGCGTCGCGCCTGGACGGGCACGTCACGCTCGGCGACCTCGGCCGGATCGACGAGGACGGCTACCTCTACCTCTCCGACCGGTCGCCGACCTGATCATCAGCGGGGGCGTGAACATCTATCCCGCGGAGATCGAGCACGCGCTGCTGGAGCTCCCGGGGGTGGCCGACGCGTGCGTCGTCGGCGGCCGGACGAGAGGTGGGGCGAGAGCGTGCACGCGGTCGTCGTCGTCGACCGTCCGGGCACCCGCGACGGGGTCGCGGCGGCGCTGGACGCCGAGCTCCGCACCCGCATCGCCGGTTACAAGATCCCGCGCAGCTGGGCGTTCGCGGACGCGCTCCCGCGGTCGGCGGCGGGGAAGCTGCTGCGCCGAGAGGTACGGGAGAGCGCCGCCGCACGTTGACCCGGCCGCGCGTCCCGGCCGCGCCACCTGCCGGAACGCGCGGCCGCCGGTCTTGTGGCCCCGCCCGTCCCGGCGCTAGATTTCATTCAGCATAAACAGCTTACGAAGAATAGAACCGCAATCAGGAAGGTGCCCGTTGCGCGCGCTGGTCTGGGACGGAACAGGTCTCCACGTCGACTCGACCATCGAGGTCCGCCCGCCGGGCCCGGGCGAGGTCGCCGTCGACATCGCCATGGCGGGCCTGTGCCACAGCGACGTCAGCCCGATGGAGGGCCGCATCCCCCAGCCCACGCCCGCCGTCCTCGGCCACGAGGCCGTCGGCGTGGTCTCCGCGGCGGGCCCCGGCGCCGACGTGCCCGTGGGGCAGCGGGTCGTGCTCACCGTCCTGCGCCGCTGCGGCGAGTGCCGGCACTGCCGCGAAGGGCGTCCGACTTCCTGCTCCGCCTCCGGCCGCCCCGTCCCCAGCCCGTTCTCCCGCGACGGCGAAGTCGTGCACCAGTTCGTCAGGCTCGGCGCCTTCGCCGAGCGGATCGTGGTGGCCGGGGAACAGGTCATCGCGATGCCCGCGGAGATCCCCGACCCGGTCGCCGCCATGCTCGGGTGCGCCACGGTCACCGCGTTCGGCGCCGTGGAGGACCGCGCCCGCCTCCGGGCCGGCGAGTCGGTGCTGGTGACCGGCGCGGGCGGGATCGGCCTGAACACGATCCTCGCCGCCAGGGCGGCCGGTGCGGGGCCGATCGTGGTCGTCGACCGCAACCCGGCGAAGGAGCGGATCGCGCGCACGTGCGGCGCGACCGACTTCATCGTCCCGCCCGACCCGTCGCGGATCGCCCCGGCCGTGCAGGCGCTGGTGCCCGGCGGCGTGGACGCCGCGTTCGAGTGCGCCGGGCACACCGGGCTCCTCGACGCCGCCGTCCGGTCCCTCGCCGGGGGCGGACGGGTCGTCGTGCTCGGGCTGCCGCCGACCGGCGCGACCCTCGACCTCGAAGTGCGCGCCCTGTTCCAGGACAAGTCCCTGCTCGGCTGCCGCATGGGCTCGGTCGACCCGCACCGCAAGCTCCCCGACCTCGCCGCGCGCGTCCTGCGCGGCGAACTCGACCTGACCCCGCTGGTGTCCGCGGTCGTGCCCGCGCAGGACGCGGCACGGCTCGTCGACGACCTCCGAAACGGCCGCATCGACCGCGGCTTCCTGCGATTCGGGAGCACCTCGTGACCACGACCGCCCACCACCTGATCGCCGGCGACGCCCTGACCACCGCCGCCACGTACGACGTCACCGACCCCTACACCGAGCAGGTCATCGCCGTGGTCGCCGACGGCGGCCGCGCCGCGGCCGACGCCGCCGCGACCGCCGCCGCCGAGGCGCGCGAGGCCTGGGCGGCGACCCCGGTCGAG
>NZ_MKJY01000592.1 GCF_001942465.1 Actinomadura sp. CNU-125 | reverse complement strand
AAACGCGAGCAAGGCGACAAAAACGCCTTCCAGCCCGCACGCCTCGTCGAAGGACAACGCGCCGCCGGATGGCGCGAAGCGCTCAACGAACTCGCCGTCGCCTATCCGGGACGCATCAGATAAAGCCGTCTTCATCTTCTACCTGCAAGGTCATTCCACACCTGAGGTTACAAGCTCCCTCTCGACGAGGCAGGCGTGACCGCGAAGCCGGTGGAGCACCAGGATGTCCGCGCAACGGGGGAAACCTCAGGTTGACTGCCCTCGCCCAGGCCTGGGAACTGGCCGGCGAGCAGCCCCCGGCACCGGCTGCGTCCTGATCCAAGTGCATCTGGACGTCACAATCGTGCTCGCGCACTCGGAGAAGGAGAACAGCGCCCGACCTGGAGGCGGCGATCCCTTGCGTTCCGCCTGATGACCGGGACTTGGTCTGCTCGGAAGAGTCAGCCGCGCCGCTCAAGGTCATCGGGGTTGACGCCCTTCTTCTCTGTCTGGGGCGTGGGCGGTTCAGGCATCTTCGGTGCAGGATCCGGCTGCTGCGGCTGGCGCGGCTCGTTGCTCATCGAGGTTCCCAACGGTTGTGGTCACAGTGATAGCAAGGATAAGGAGCAATGCGGCGAGAGTCAGGAAAACCGCCCACGAGAACCACCTGCCGCGGCTGTCGGCGTCCTGACGCATCGACTGCAGCGGACTCTCCTCCTCCTTCACGCCGTGCAGGAGCATCTCGGCGAACTGCCGCTGCAGCGCAGCCGTGTGCCAGGCATCGGAGTAACCGCCACCCTTCTCGGTGCGCTCCAGATGCCCCTTCCAGTACCGGCGGACATCCGCGATATTGACGTTCTTGGTGTCCCGCGCACGCAGCGTGCCAGCGGCGGCGCCAGCGCTGCATGCCAATGCCGCAACGGCGAGTGCGCCCAGCGTCAACGCCACCAACCTGTAGTTCCCCTCCAGGGACAGCACGGTCTTGAGATTGGGCGTAGGAGGGCGACGATCACGCCGTTGAACCCCAGGAGGCTCACCGCTTTCCGCTCAAAGGCATCCCCGCGACGCCACTGCTGATCGAGCAAACGTTGCGCTTCAGCGAGGAAGACAGCAGCTTCTTGTTCTCGCTCCGGGGGTGAAGGCGTCTGTGGTTGGCGAGAGAACCGCATGCAGGGAGCTAACCACGCGAGCCCAGTTTTAGCGACCACGCGCCCACACCCCACGAACCGGAGAAACGCAGGAAGGGGCACAAACGGACCGAACCGCGCACATAGCGGGCGTGGGCGCGATTCACTCGCGGCGTCTCGGCACGGGCACGGGCAGGATGGCGGCCGCCTTCATCTCGATCGGCTGAGGGACACAGTGCCCGTCATGCGCAGCACGGTCAACGGCGAAGGCGTGACCTCAGGGGCAGCGCACGGACGGCGTCCCGGCACATCACTATCAGGAGTCTTTTCGGTGTGCCGCGGTTCCGGTAGTTACAGCGACCGCGCCAAGACTGTGAGACCGGCGTGGTGGGGGAAATCGAAAAGAGCTGTTTCAAGCAGTGTATGGGTGTTAACTTCGTGGCCGCCGCCGCCCAGCCGTAGAATGCGGAGCGCGGCGAACCAGGTAGCTCGCCCAGTTCCGGTCAATGTGAGGCGGGAAATTTCACCACCGGCTCGTGCCCATATATCTTGATCGGTGGGACCGGTGGGATAAAGATCCACCATGATCTCCTCAAGTGCGCGCCACTGGTCCGAACGGGGAGAGGGCATGTGCGCGACAGTCTTTTTTCCACCCAAGTCGAGGGCGACCGGAAAATTGTCTTCAAGGTCTGAAGCCTTGAAAATGGGATGCTGCTCGGGTTTCGCACGATGGACGTGTTCAGCAACGTAATTGAAAATGTCGAAGACACGAATTAGGCCGTCGCCTTCCGTATGGGCCTTGCCCTTGAGTGCCTGAAGCAGGTAATCAGTGAAGACGCTGTTGCGCGCACCGGGCAGCAAGAAGGATGCTTCGCTTGCCCGCGACGATGCGATGATTACACGGCCGACGCCGTGGGCGAGGTTCTGCAAAGACTTTTCATCGAACCCTGGGCGCACCTGTGCGCTTTGGCCTCCCTTAAGCGTGCCAGCGCCGCCTGAATGACAGGCATCCAGAAAAACGAGGAGTCGTCGCGCCCGTATGCCTCTAAGCGTTTCGGAGAACTCCGCAGCCTGAAGAGTTGTGCCCGGAAGATCATCGGCACGATAGTCGATAGGTACGAGGGAACTGGTTTTAATCGAGCCTGCGCCGAATCGGGCGCCGTGACCGGAAAAGAATATTACTACAGTGTCGTCCGGGCCTGCGGACGACGCCAGGTCGCTCAGTTCGGTCCGGATGGCATCCAGGGTGGCTTGGTGGTTCACCAGCATCCGGACTCGATCGGGACGAAAACCACAGTATCCGGGATCTTGGAGAACTGCGGCAATATCCCGGGCATCATTTACCACCGCCTCGGGGAGCACATCTGCCCGCTCGGGGTAGTCAGCGACGGCAATGACCAATGCGCGACCAATGTCGAAAGTCATGTATTCATCGTTCCATTCTGAGTCATCGCCACACGGAAATGGCTACTTAGTGTCCCGGAATTCACGGTCGCTAATCAGGAGCTTCAAGTCAGAATTCCCTGGAAAATCATCGCACATCTGCCGTAGAAGGCTTCCAATGCTTGGCGACCTGCTTCCAAGACGGATTCGGGCGAGGGAGTGTCGCCACTGGCCCTGTCCGTTCATACTCCACATGAGATCAGAGTCGCGCCCACCGGCACGTTCCCAGAGTCCGTTATGTCCGGGACCTGTCGGGTAGAGATTTGCAGCTAAAATCTCGAGTGACGCCCATTTTTCGTCCGCGCTGATCGTCGAGAGGCCGTATCGCAAGCGATCCCACCAGCCGACGAGAGACAGGCAGGCACGCAACGCCGGCCGGGCGTCGTGACGCCCCTGGCGCAGCATCGACAGGAGCTCGGCAGCGACGTGACGCCATTGGCGTTCTTGTGTCAAGCGGCCGATTGCTTCGGATCCTTCCGTAGAGAACCGACGTGTACGGGCTGCCGCGACGCGAAGCCAAGCCAGGAACCGTTGTTCGCTGAATGCGGCAAGAATCGCGACAATCTGGACAGCCTGGCCGACGCCATCGCCCGCGAGTTGGGTCAGCAACTTGTCGAGGTCCGGGTGGTCGAGAATCGTGACCTGGAGTTCTCGTTCCGGCGCTGGCCCGATGCCGGGTGCTTGGCCGATCCATTCTCTGGCGGTGGCACGGAGCATGTTGGTTCGGGCTGGTTGGGTGAGCCTCGGCCAGAGTTCACTGCGGCGAGTGAAAGCGGTGAGATCGGCTAGGGGTGTGAGCGACAGGCGGACGATGAGTTCTGCTGGTGGCGAGTGGCCATCGAGCAGGGCCAGTAGAATTGTGTCGAATACTGCGCGTGGATCGGTAGGCCCGCGCCAGACGTCGGCGTTGTGTTTCAGGCTCGCCGACCAGATCGCCTGCGCTGTGTGATCGGAAAGATCCACGTTGGCGAGGAGTGCAGGGGTGTTAGCCACGTGTTCGGCGGCGAGGTTAATGATCCGCGGGTCGCCGAGGCTAATGGCGCAGCTGACGACCTCGGCTGGTGTGGCATGGGCAAGCGCCAAGCGGATGCCCTCAGCCTGGGATGATGGTTCGGTCGCGGCTTGGAGGCGGGCGGCCGCGACCGGGTCGAAGGCGGCGGCAGCGGTCGCTCCATGTAGCCGGTGGAGACGCTGCTCGCGGGAGAGTTCAAGGATCTCCTGGGCGGCCTGGAGCCTCAGCGTACGAGGGGCGGTGGCGGCCAGTACGTCCTGCATGGTTGCGTCGGGGTTGATCGCCGTCCACGCCGGGCTGACGATGGCGGGGGCGGCCTCGACCCATCGCCACAAGGCCTTGGCAAAGTGGTCGGTGGTGCGGGCGGCGGCCGACAAGCCCTTCAGCGTCGCGTCCCGCCAATTTGGGGTGCTCTTTGACTCGTCTACTGCGTCCGCGATCATCCCGACGAAGTCTTTGTCCTGAGCTGGCGGAAAGTCGTGTTCCACCAGCCGCCGCGACAGTGCGGTCCACAGGCGCTCAGTGGCTCTGAAGCCCTGCGGGTCGAGGTTCCGCAACGTGAGGAGGTCCTGTGCCGAGGCTTGATCGAGATGTTGCACCAAGCGGTCCATCAGGGTCGCTTTGCCGACCGCGCCACGCGCTGGGTTCGGTGACAGCCGATCAATCAGCCGAACGGCTGTGAGTGTGTCGCTGATGGTGCCCGGTTCCGAGGCGGAGAACTGATGAGCCTTCTCCAGCAGGGCTAGGTCGGCGAAACTTGTCAGGTCCGCGGCCAATTCGTCGGCGAATGTCCGCAACGGCTCGCCCTCGCGACGTCCGCAGACAAGGGCGGCGGCCGACGAGGCTTTGGGGGCGGACTGTGCGTCGAGCAACCGGTGCCCTCGCCATCGCGCCAGGAGTGCGGCCGGCGTGCAGACCAGTGCGGGTTGGGAGGTCTCCACCAAGTCGGCGGGGCCGAAGCTCAGCCGGAAGGCGAATCTGCGGCGGATTTCCGGCCAGAGTCTCCCCCACAACGACATGACCAGGTTATCGAAGCCGTCGTTGCCTGCTCGAACGACGGGCCCGGTCCCGGGGGTGGTGAGGGCGGTCGCGGCCGCCGCCAAATCTGAAGATTCTGGGGGGAACTCGTCACCGAGCATGAGGTCAAGCGTCGGTAGATTAGCGGGAGCAGCCGGTTCAGTGATCAGGAGGGCGAGGAGCGGTCGGAGATCGGATGCGGTAATGATTTCCTCGAGCGGCGTGATCAGCGCATGGGCGAGGACCATGCCAGCCCTGCTGGCTTCCGGATCTTGGAAAGTGCGTGCGAGCACATAGCGGTCCTTGTGAGCGAATCCGAGGAGGAACGGCGACCAAGCGACGCCGAGCGGTGCGGTGTCCGGCAGGTCGAGGCGGGAGGCAAGCTCACCGACGTACCTGTTGTCGTTGCTTGCGGCCCTGAGCGCGTGGCCGCCCCGCGCCTCGCCGAACACCGCCTGTTCGACGATCACTCTGGGTTCCCTTGTCCGTTCTGCAGCTGGTTGAGGCCCTGTAGGAGTAGGTGGATCGGCAGGGTGAGGTCTGGTGATTGAGACCCGTCCGGCAATACCACGTAGCCGAAGCGCTCGGCGCCGCGGGCGATGTACTCCTCATCCTGCCGGGTCGGGCTGAGCGAGCGTCCCAAGGCCGACAGTCCCATGATGGCTGGGCTGCGCCAGGTGGATCGGAGGAAATCCCACAGCATGGGCATGCGATCTTTCAGCGCTGCCGTCGGCGCCAAGTCAAGGCCGAGTTCATCCCAGCAGGTGAGCAGTACTCCGAGCCGCGGCCAATCTAGAGGACGCCGCCCGGCCGCCCCCGCCGCGTAGGTCAGCATTTGCAGCAACTCGATGAGGCGAGCCTGATCTGAGACATGTACCTCCCGGTTGCCGGTGGGCGCCTCGCGAAGATCTGACAGTGGCCGGGAGAAGATGTCATCGCCCTTCCGTGTCTGCTGAAGCCGGACCAGCAACAGCCATCCTCGGGCCTGCCGTATGCGCGCCAACCAGGAGTTGGGCACATGCCGGGAGGAAATCAGGGTGTTAATCTGCTCCCCGCCGTAGTCGGGCCAGACAAGGTCCACTCGCTGTCCGGCCTCATCGTTTCGGACAGGCCAGAGGCTGTCGACATAGGTCGCGGTGGCCGTGTGACCGGCTGCCTTTCCCTCGTCCAGGCTCGCAAGCGCTTCCTCGAACGGATCGAGATTCGTCGCTTGCCCCTCCATGCGCAGGCGGCTGTCCTCGCCATTCATAAGCCTTCGCAGCAGTTGAGCGCCATAGTGTGTCTTTCCAACCCCGCTCTCGCCGAGCAGGAGGATCGAGTCGCTAGAGACGCTCATCTGGCCCCACCCCATACAAGAAAAGCGGGTCTTCGCTAAACGCTGCGGGAGGCGGCAATTCGCCCGTCGGCCGCCGCGATGTCAAGATCCAGTTCATCAAGTCGCTCCAGTCAGAGCCAGCCCCAGAGGCGACCTTAGAGACGACGCTGACCGAGAATTCCACGGCATCAGGAATGAGATCGAGCACCGACCGGCGAATGGAGTCCTCCATTTCCGAAGCAATCTCGACGTCCGACTTGGTCCACACCAATGCAACAGGACGTCCTCTACGCTCGGCGGCCATCCGACGGCCCAGCCGCTGCAGCGCGCCGCGCGCCGCGCCCCTGTGCTCGCCGGCGAGGGCGTCGCGATCCGCGATGAGTAGCAGGACATCGGCATGTTCGGCGATCCAGCGTGCCCCCTCGGCCTCGGGCGCCTCGCTGTTCATCGCCCACCGCTGAAACCATTCGCCGGGGGCGTCGGTGAACAAATAGTCCGTGAAGCGCTCATGGGCCGGGTCCCGGAAGGACAGGTGAAGCAGGCCTGGGGCACGGCCACTTCGGCTCGTTGTATGCGGTGGAAAGCCCGGCGGCTGCCCTGGGGACCAGCGCAACGATCCCGCAACCGCCTCCCAGCCCTCAAGAGAGAAGGAGCCAGCAAACCGGCGATCAAGGAGCCGGCTTGCGCCCCTGCCGAGCAGCAAATACCAGGCCCCCAGCAGGGTGGTCTTGCCCGCGTTCTCCGGCCCAATGATCCCGACCACCACGGGGCGGGCGCGCCCCGAAACGAAAGCTAGGTCAGCAAGCCCCAGTACACTTCCTGACCACGGCAGTAGCGCGTGATCCCTTGGCTCGGCTTCCGCTGGTTCCGGAGTGGGTTGAGTAGTCCATGTAGGGCAATCCCCGAGTTCGACGTGTCCGAGGCTGCAACCAATGCTGGGGGCGAAACAGTTGTGCGTCGCGCATCGTTCCATCCGGCTAGGCCTTCCGTCGCCGGCGACTGCCGCTGGTGCGTTGCTTTGCCGCCCTGACCGCTTGGAGTTCGCGGAACACCCAGACCGCCCAGTCCGGCAAGGTGAGTTGCGTCTCCGGGCGCAGGCCCGTCAACCGGCGAAACTCCTCCTCTTCCGCATGCGAGGCCCGGGCTTCGGGATGGGCGATCAGTGATAGGAGCGGGCCTCGTCCTGCAGGAGAAGCGACCAAGTCGGCCCCATTTTCGCGGAGCGCTACAAGCCTGTCATCTTCTCGCGCCATCGCGACCAGTTCGTGGATTGAACAAGTCTTGCTCGGGTCAACAGCGGGAAGGCCGTGAACAGCCTCGAATAGAAAAGCTGTCACGCTCGCCGGGGAGAACGCAGGGATCTGCTGATGAAGGTCGAAAGCCATCAGAGACGCTGCGGCCTCGGGTGACAGGTCACGATAGCTGCATCGGGTGGACGGAGAAAACAGTGCCTGCTTCCACCACAATAGGTCGGTCCGGCGCTGAAGCCCAGCCGTGGCGGCGCTCACGGTTTTGAGTGTCTCGTCGACATAGGCGGAGACGTCCGTCAGCAGTTTCTCGAAGGTTCCTGTCAGCTGTGTTTGATCAACGCTCGACTCACTCACGGCCGCGTCGATCGCATCGGCCGTGGCCTCGGCCATGCGCGGACCAAACTCGGCTATCCAATGCGGCAGGTTGTTGAGAGCTTGCGGGTTACCGTTTGTAGCCCTGGCTCGACCTTGTGAATCCACGGTCTGAGGGCCTGCGGCCGCCTGGTATTGCTCCCCCAACTGGTCACGATCGACCGGCTCCAGCCTCAGGGGCAATCGGCTTGACTCTGACGCCTGAATTTTCGGTGCGGAGACTGTGATCGATGAGGGTGTCGCCCACTCCCGCTCGGTTCTGGCGTCCACCCTCCCTTCTATCTCTGAAACGACCTCTGCCCAGATCTCCTGTTCAGCGGCAACCTCCATGTGGGGGAGGATGTTGCGCGCCAGCCCAACGAAGGCCACCCCGAGGCACTCATCGCCTGCCACTGCCTGCGCTAGGGCATCCAACAGCACCGCTCGGACAAGAAGCACCGGCGTACCAGCGATCACGTTGGCGTAGGTCGCCCAATGCTTCTTCAACACGTCCACGACTTCACTGACCACCGGATCGTCGTCAGGCGTCTCCGGGTCGAAAGCTACCAAGGAGAAGGCGACGGCCTTCGACGATGTCTTCCCCAGGGCTGCGGTGAGATCCTTGGCCACCTGCTGCAACTTCTCCAGCCTGGTGTCGTCTCCACCAAGATCAACCAGTCCCTTGCTCAGGAAACGAAGCAAAACGCTATCGACCATCTGGCCCCCCATGCGCTGCACGCCGAACGTGACTCACATCCTGAGCTGGCGGCCCCAACCGGCAGGAACGAGCCGGAGTTTAGCGAACCTCGCCGTTCATCACGCCCTGTTCACACGGCCTTTTATCCCCAGGCGACGTCTCACCTGGAGACCCTCGCGGTAGGCGCGCCGGCCGGGAACCGATAGGGCATGGACGGTCAGTGCGGTCACCTCGCCGACTTGACCTCCCATAGACGCTGGCCAGCGGCTACACGCGCCGCTGGGTGGCCGTGTTCGCTCGTTGTTCGCTCGGCGGTTTTGGACCGGGGCGGCACGTAGCGGGATGTGGCGGCCTGGAGATGGTGCTGGATGCGGACAGAGTGGTAGAGTTCGACACTGAGAGCGCCGCTCTGATACGAGAGCTCCGGACTTTTAATCCGTAGGTTGTGGGTTCGAGTCCCACGCGACCCACTCACGCTCCACCGCGATGCCCCCGCCTCGGCCCGGACCGTCCGGACCGTTAACCTGCGGCGGCTTGGCCGGGGACGAGTCCGGGCCGTTGGAGGACCGCCACGGCGTCCTTGACTCGGCCGAGGTCGATGAGGTGCCAGGCCAGTGTGCCGCTGCCACAGTTCTCGTCCTGTTCAAGGAGGGCAACGGCCTCCTCGGTGCGGCCGACGTCGGCCAGCAACCCGGCGATGGTCTCCTCGGTGGGCCCGCAGTCGGCCAGCAGCTCGGCGACGGCCCTGGTGGCTCCCTCGGGATGCGCCATCAGCAGGTCGGTCGCCTCCTTGCGACGACCGCACGCGACCAGCAACGAGAGTCGCGTCCTGTAGAACCACTCGATGCCGTCGCGCTTCTCGAGGGAGTCGAGGAAAGTCAGGCCCTCCTCGGGACGGCCCTGGTCGGCGTAGTAAGTGCACAGCCTGTCAGTGATCCAGTCCGCGTCCACGCCGGACGCGTTCGCGAGCGGGCGCAGCACGTCCGGCGCTTCCTCGCCCCGCCCGTGCCGCACCAGCAGCTCCGCGAGAAGAACGGTCCCGTAGCTTTCGCGCCTCGGCGAAACCCCCGGCTGCCGGTACACCGCGATCGCACCCTCCACATCACCGCGCTTCTCCAGCACCTCCGCAAGGCACTGCGCGGCCTCCCCCTCGATATCGGCCTCCGCGTACCTTCGCAGCTCATCGATCCGGTCGTGCCGCGCCAGCAGGTCGGCCAAGTGGTTTCGGCCGTTGACCACATTGCGGTTTCCGGTGCGCAGCAACGCGATCGCCTCGTCGATACGTCCCTGGCGTTCACGGATCATCGCGAGGAGGCCAACGGCATTCCAGGGTTCGATCTCGCGGCGGCGCGATGAAGTGCCGTCGCAATCTCCGCCTGCCGCGATACGGGCGACCAGGAGCGCGGCAGCCTCCTCGTCCAACCCCGCGGCCTCGGCGACGTCGACCAAGGCGGTGGCCCGCCACGGGTCCCCGACATGCGGGCGCAGCAGGGCGAACGCCTCATCACCCCGGCCGTGCCGGGCGAGCAGTCGCGCGAAGAACTCCAGCGACCCGTACCCCCCTGCCTCCACATGCGGACGGACCAGCACGATCGCCTCTTCGCTTCTGCCCCACTCCTCCAACATTGTCGCCACGGTCTCGACGGCTTCCCACCACCCGGTGGCGACATATGGGGCGAGCACCTCCAACGCTTCCGCTCGCCGATCCTGTTCGGTGAGCAGTCGTGCCTGCTCCCGAGCGCAGAACCATTCCCCCCGGCCGGCCTGGAACTCCACCTCATCGGTATGGCCGAGTTCGATGAGCCTCGAAACCAGATGCGGAGGAATGCAACCAGCGAAAGTCCTGGACCTGTAATCGAGATCAGCGGCGTCCATGGACGCTTACCCTATTCCGCCTCGGACGCGGCCAAGACACTTTTTAACGCACTAATGTCGTCGCGATATCGTCCGCTACTTGAGTGACTGCAGGCAACACCGACCCGTCCGGGTCGCGGCCGATCCAGGTCGGGTACGAGCCGTCGCCACGCCCGGCCGGAAACACGATCACCGTCCGGATGCATCCTCGAACCCGGATGCGGCAGGAAGCCGACTCGGGTGGTGGAGGCACGCTCGGGTGCCTGACCGGCGATTCGTCGCCCCGTCAACCCCAGCGGGACTTAGAGCCCGGAACGTCATTTGCTCGGCTGGGGAAGCTTGCAGGTGGCGGTGGGGTTGAGACCGATGTAGTTGAGCGGACCGGACGCCAAGGTGATGCCGATCGTGGCGATTTTGGCGCAACTGCCGTCAAATTGGGTGTAATAGCTGCGCTGTCCCGCGGCGAGCGCTCCGATGATCAGCCAGGCGACGAGCATCCACCGTCCGGACCTCATCGCTACCTCCGGTGACCGCTTCGCCGACCTTGCGGTACGACAGTAACGACAAGATCGTCCATAGTTAAGCAAGTCGGGCCGGGTGTGTCATGTCGCGCGGTCGCCATGTTCTCGACGATCCGACCATGCACCCACGAAGACCCGCCGGTAGAGCGCCGACAGATGGTCGGCGAGCTGTCGGCGAGTCCACTGCCGCTCGTTGAGGAGCACGTCGATCACGTCGAACGAGCTGAGCGCGAGGAGCATGTCCGCTCCCGTCCGGATCGTCCACTGCGGGGCCAGCCGGCCTTCGTCCGCCAGCAGTTCGATGGCTCGCCGACATCCGTTGTGGCGGGACGCGGTGGCCAGCTCCCAGTGCCGGGCGCGTCCGGGTCGTGGCGGGTCGCCTGCTGGAGGGCGCGGGCGGTCGGCATGATCCGCGGGAGGAAGTCGGCCGCGATCTGGGCGCGCGCGTCCAGCGCCGCGATCCCGTCGGCCGCCTCCCAGAGCGGCCGGAAGGCGGCGTCTCGGTCCTCGACCTCGTTGAGGTAGTCGAACAGCGCCGCCAGGAGATCGCTGCGCGAGGCGAAGTGCAGGTAGACGGCCCGCCGGGAGACTCCGGCGCGTTCGGCCACCGCCGCCATCGTGGCCGCCGCCGGGCCCTGCTGCTCGATCAGCTCCCGGGCGGCCTTGAGCAATGCTTGGGAGGTGCGGCGGCTCCGTGCGTTCTGTGGGGTCTCGATGACGGCCATGGCGGCATTCTAGCCAAAACTACACATGGTGTGTACTGTGCGAGGTGCACACCCTGCGAAGTTCTGAACATCTCGAACCCCACCTCCCGCCGACCGGGGTGTGCCGACCGTGCCGGTGACGCCCCTTTGGAGGTTTCATGCCCGTCGGCTACCTCATCCCCGTGGCCCTCGTCGCCGTCGGAACGCTGTTCGCGCTGCGGCCGGTGCCGTTCGAACGTCCGCTCGGCCGCCTGAGCTACTACTTCGGCCTGGCCGCCAACGAGCTGCCGTTCGCGGCCCTGTTCTGGCTGCTGCTGTTCCCGACGCGCTGGCGTTCGCCCAAGGCGACATCGACTCGGCGGGCGGCTGGACGATCGTCGCCCTGGCCGCCGTGACCACGCTCGGGCTCGCGGTCATCGCCCACCGCGCACTCGGGGACCGCGCGCGGATCGCCCGCGCGCTGGACGACGGGCTGGGCGCCGGGTGGCGTGCCGCCCTCGACGCCGACCTCGCCGACGGGGCTGCGGCGCCGACCCCCGCTGGCGCGCATCCTGTTCCTGCCCATCCTCAAGCGCCGCCGGGACGTCCGGCGCGCCGACCTCGCCTACGGCGACGCCGGCCGCCGCAACCTGCTCGACCTCTACCACCACCGCTCGCGCCCGCAGGGTGCGCCCGTCATGATCCACCTGCACGGCGGCCACTACGACGGGGGACACAAGAACAGCCAGTCGCTGCCCCTGCTCTACCACCTCGCCGCGCAGGGATGGGTGTGCATCAGCGCCAACTACCGGCTACGGCCGCAGGTGCAGCACCCCGACCACCTGATCGACCTCAAGAGGATCATCGCCTGGGTGCGCGAGCACGCCCACGAGTACGGCGCCGACCCGGCGACGCTGTTCGTCGCGGGCAGCTCGGCGGGCGGCCACATGGCGGCACTGGCCGCACTCACCCAGGGCGACCCTGAACTGCAGCCGGGCTTCGAGGACGCCGACACCTCCGTGAGCGGCGCCGTCTACCTGAACGGCTGGTACGGCCCCTACTTCGGCCAGGGCCCCGAGTCCTCGCCCCTGGACCGCATCACCGCGGACGCACCGCCGTTCCTGGTGGCCCACGGCGACCTGGACCCGCTGGTGCCCGTGGCCGACGCGCGAGAGTTCGCCGACCGACTGCGCCGGACCTCGACCGCCCCGGTCGTCTACGCCGAACTGCGCGGCGGCAACCACGCCTTCGACCTGTACCACTCCGTCCGCTTCCAGGCGCTCATCGACGCCATCGAGGCCTTCACCGCTCACGTGAGATCGCAGAAGAAGACGCTCCGGCCTTCGGCTTCCGAGTGACATTTCCGGCTTGTCCAGCAAGGAGTTCCTGCGCCCTGGCATCTTCGTCCGAGCCGTGACCATCGGCCGGGCACCGCAAGATCAAATCGATTTAATTAGGGCATTACAGGCGAGCCTTGATCGGAACCAGCGGCAGGCGGCATCCTGACGAAACGCCCGACGGCCGTCGGCTCGGTCGCGCCGCCGGAACGGCGCCGAACGGGGGCGTAGAGGGACATGGACACGTTGTCTGAGCACACACCGCTGCTGGGCCGGCAGGCAGAGCGTGCCGAGCTGGACGGCCTGTTGGCGGATGTACGCTCCGGACGCGGGCGCGCCCTGGTGCTGCGCGGAGAGGCGGGCGTGGGCAAGTCGGCCCTTCTCCAGCACACGGTGGGGCGGGCGGCCGACATGCGGGTGGTTCGCACCGTGGGGGCGGAGTCGGAGATGGAGCTGGCGTTCGCCGGCCTGCATCTGCTGCTCGCGCCGCTGCTGGACCGGATCGAGGAACTGCCCGGCCCGCAGCACGACGCGCTCGCGGTCGCGTTCGGGTTGCGCGAGGGGGACGCGCCCTGCTCTGCGTGATCGATGACGCGCAGTGGCTGGACCAGTCGTCGGCCCAGGTGCTGGCGTTCGTCGCCCGGCGGCTGCTGGCCGAGCCGGTGGGGCTGATCTTCGCGGCGCGCGAGCCCGGCGGGCGGTTCCAGAGGCTGGTGGATCTGGAGGTGCGGGGCCTGGCCAGGCGGGACGCGCAGGAGCCGCTGAACTCGGTGGTCCGCTTCCCGCTGGACGAACGGATCAGGAACCGGATCCTGGCCGAGACGGACGGGAACCCGCTGGCGCTGCTGGAACTGCCGCGCGGGTTGAGCCCCGCGGAGCTGGCGGGCGGATTCGGATTGGTGGACGCCCAGGCCGTCCCGGCGCGGGTCGAAGCGGGCTTCCGCCGGCGGCTGGCGGCGCTTCCGGCCGAGACCCGGACGTTCATGCTGGTCGCGGCTGCCGAACCGACCGGCGACCCGGTGCTCATCCTGCGCGCGACCGGGCGGCTCGGGGTTCCGGGTTCCGCGGTGGAGCCCGCGGAGACCGACGGGTTGCTGGAGATCGGGACGTGGCTGCGGTTCCGGCACCCGCTGGCGCGGTCGGCGGTGTACTCGGCCGCGTCGTCGACGGAGCGGCGGGCGGTGCACGCGGCGCTGGCCGAGGCGACCGATCCGGCGATCGACCCCGAACACCGGGCCTGGCATCGCGCGCACGCGACGCCGGGGTTCGACGAGTCCGTGGTCGGCGAGCTGGAGCGACTGGCCGACCGGGCGCAGGTACGCGGCGGTATCGCGGCGGCGGCGTTCCTGAAGCGCGCCATGGAGCTGACGCCCGATCCGGCCGGACGCGGGACGAGAGCGCTGGCCGCGGCTCGGGCCGCCTTCGACGCCGGTGCCCCGGACATGGCGCTGGAGCTGCTCGTCTCCGCGGAGAACGGGCCGTTGACCGAACTCCAGAGCGGACGGGTCGCGTGGCTGCGGGCCCAGACCGTCTTCGCGCAGGCGCGGTGGCGACGCCCTGCAGCCGCTGCTGGAGGCGGCCGGTCGGCCGCCGTCGATGCACGGCAGGCGCGCGACGCCTATATCGACGCCTTGGGATCGGCGGTCTTCGCCGGTCGGCTGGGCGGGCCCGGGCTCCTGCGGACGGTGGCCCGGGCCGCACGCACCGCGCCCGCGGGACCGCTGCCGGCACGGCCGGCCGACGCGCTGCTCGACGGGCTGGTGACACTGTTCGCGGAGGGCTTCGGCGAGGCGGCGCCGCAGTTGAAGCTCGTTCTGCGGGACTTTCGCCGGGAAGCCCCGCGTGATCCGGACGACAACATGCGCCGACTCTGGCTGACCTACCCGGTCGCCGCGGACATGTGGGACGACCGGGCCCTGAGCGAGCTGACCGAGCACGCGCTCCGGGCGGCTCGTGAGAACGGTGCGCTGCACTTCCTTCCCCAAGCCCTCACCTACCGTGCCGCCGTCCACGTCTACGCCGGCCGGTTCGACGCGGCGGCCGCGCTGATCGAGGAATCCGACTCGATCTTGAAGGTGACCGGCAACTCCTACTTCGGCTTCGCCGTCACCCTGCTCCGGGCCTGGCGCGGAGAGGCCGACGCGGCCGCGCAGATGCAGGCCGCCGCCGAAGGGGCGGACGCCGCCGGCGAAGGGCGAGCGATCGGTCAGTCCCTCTACATGAACGCGATGGTGCACAACGCCCTCGGCCGGTACCGGGACGCCCTGGACCATGCGGAACGGGCGTGCGAGCACGACGATCTGGGGGCCACCGGGTTCGCCCTCGTAGAACTGATCGAGGCGGCGGCCTGCAACGGGACCCCCGAAGCGGCCGCGACCGCGCTGCGTCGGCTGGAGGAACGTTCCACCGCCGGCGGCACCGACTGGGCCCTCGGCATGCTGGCCCGGTCGAAGGCGCTGCTGTCCGACGGCCGGTCCGCCGACCTGCTGTACCGCGAGGCCGTCGAACGCCTTCGGCGCAGCCGGTTCGCCGTGTACCTCGCCCGTACCCATCTGGTGTACGGCGAGTGGCTGCGCCGCGAGAACCGGGCCCAGGACGCACGTGAGCACCTCCGTACCGCCTACGAGATGCTGCACGGTTTCGGTGCGGCGGCTTTCGCCGACCGAGCCCAACGCGAACTCCAGGCCACCGGCCAGACCGTCCGCAAGCCCGCCGTCGCCGCGTCCGGCGGCAACCTCACTCCGCAGGAGGGGCAGATCGCCCGCCTTGCCCGGGACGGCCTGTCGAACCCGGAGATCGGCGCCCGGCTGTACCTCAGCCCGCGCACCGTCGAGTACCACCTGAGCAAGGTGTTCAACAAGCTCGGCATCGCCTCCCGGCAGCAGCTCGCGACGGCACTGCCCGACCTGGATCACGGCTCCGCGTAGGCCGCCTTCTCCCCGTCCGCGCTCAGCACTGGAGAACCTCACGTGACCGAACAGCAGCCCTGGCAGTGGGACGAGCAGACCTGGCGCGGCCACGTGGCACGGGTCCGCGCCGGGCGTTCCCTGCATCCGGCTTCCTGGCCGGGGAGGGCGCCCGCGTAGCGGTCGCGCTCTCCTTCGACTGCGACCACGAGACGGGCGCCTTGCGCGTGCAGACCGCACCGGGCCGGCTCGCGCAGGGCGAGTACGGCTCCCGCGTCGGCGCCCGCCGGGTGCTTCGCCTGCTGGAGCGCTTCGGCATGCACGGCTGGATCCACGAGAGCAACACGCTGCTGGATCCGGCGGACGAGCGCGAGCTCGCATCGACGCGCAGCAGGGCGTCTGGTGCGCCACCCACGCCCAGGTCGCCGAGTACGTCCTGGAAGCGGGGTAGCCGGGAGCGGGCTCAGGGGCGGGACGGGAACGGGTCGCCGGGGCGCAACCGGCGATCAAGAAGCCGTGGCCGGGCGATACCGCTCCGTCTCGCCGACCCATTCCATGCCGATCCGCTCGGCGGTCGCGGCGGCGCGCCGGTTCACCGGTCGGGCGAGCGAAATCACCTCCTGCGGGCTGCGACGGTCGCCGGCGGCATTCACCGAATTTGTAAGCATGGGCACTCGCGCCGTCACAGAACAGACCGCCGCCATGTTCCCTATGGTGAGCATCGAATTACCTGGTCACGGCATGCCCGTTGAAGGCGGACGCCCTTCGGTAACTGGGATCGGCCGAAGCTCGACACGCGAATCCATGATGGGCGAAGAAACGAAAATAACCGATCTGTCAATCTCCTGAAAGTATGGAGACCGCGTCATGCGGCTTCGGCCTTGAGTGAGACGCGATCAATTCCGCCGCGATCACTCGCCCACTGCGCCCGCTCACCGGGAACGCTTTTCTGATACGAGAGTTCCGGACTTTCAATCCGTAGGCCGCGGGTTCGAGCCCCGGCGCTCGACCGGACGGACGTCGGGCGGAGACCGCCCGTCCGGCATCGCGATCCGCCCGCGGCGGGCCGGACCCGTCCGGGCCGATGCCGTCGCCGCAGCAGTCGGTGTCGCCGGACTCACCGGACCCGGTCAGCCGATGTGACCGGTCGGCTCGAATCGCCGCGCAGCGATGTCACGCGGCTTCTCCTCTTCCGAGACATAGACGCGGTACGGGGTCGCCGAACGCCGCCATATGATTCCATCGGCAGGTCGCCGAGATGTCTGGAATTCCAGACAAATGATCAAACCTGTGGCTACGGTGTAGCCCGAGTTCGGCCGTCCGGTGCCCCGCCAAGCTGAGAGAGACACCATGAACGACCACGCCCGTAACATCTGCGCTGACCTCGGCTTTTTCGCCCGGTGAGGGCCCCACGCCGCAGGCGTTCCATCCGGTTCTCCCTTTTCGGCCTGATCATCGTTCCGATGATCTCGTTGATCACCCTGTGGGGCTTCGCGGCGCAGAGCACCGCGTCCAAGGCCATCAACCAGCGCAACCTCGACACCACCAATGAGGTTTACGGCGGCGCCGCGCAGCCGATGCTGGTCACGCTGGCCCAGGAACGGCAGGAATCGGTCACGTGGCTGAGCCGCAACAACCGGCTGCCGCGCACGTCATTGGACACCGTCCGCACAAAGATGGACGGCACGATCGTCCAAATGAACAAGGCTGTCGACTCCGACGACTTCCAGTCCACGTTGACCGACGCGATGAGGCGGCGGCTGTCGGTGCTGATGGAGAAGCTCAACGGGATCGGCGAACTGCGGAGCAAGGTCGACTCCCGCGCTCTGACCAGGCTGGAGGCGTTCAACGCCTACAACGACGTCCTCGAAGCCCATTTCCAGTACGTCAACGTGCTGGTGGCGGGCGACGGCCTCCAGCAGTCCGCCCACACCGCCGCCATGTCGCGCGGCATCGAGTTGCGCGGACGGGAGATCGCGCTGGTCGGCGGCGTGCTCGCCGACGGGGGCCGGATGTCCTCCGCCGAGTACGCGGCGGTCAGCAAACTGGTGTACGAGCGGCGGTTCCTGGAGAGTTCGAACCTCGCCGAGCTCGACCCGGCCATCGCCGCTCCCTTCAAGCAGGCGCTGGCGTCCCCCGCCGAGAGAACTTTCACCATGGTGGAGGACAAGATCCTGGCGACGCGTCCCGGCACGCGGCTGCGGATCGCTCCGGCCGACTGGAAGGCCGTCGCGGGCGCCTCCATCGGGGGGGTGGACGGCGCGCTCGGGAAGTCCCGGGCGCTGAACGCCGCCGCGGCCAAGGACGCCTCCGACGCGACGCTGCTGCGCCTCGCCCTCATCGGCGTCATCGGCCTGGTCGCGATCTCCCTGACGGCGCTCCTCATGCTCCGCTTCAGCCGCCGGATCAGCCGCGACCTGCTCGGTCTCCAGGACGCCGCCCGCACCATGGCCGAGGAGCGGCTGCCCGACGTGGTGCGCCGGTTGAGCGGCGGGCACGAGGTCGATGTGGCGGCGGAGGCCCCGCCGCTGGAGGTCGGCCGGACGGCCGAGGTGTTCAACGTGTCGGCCGCGTTCTCGTCCGTGCAGCGCACCGCCGTCGAGGCCGCCGTCCGCCAGGCCGAGCTGCGCACGGCGGTCAACCAGGTGTTCCAGAACCTGGCCCGCCGCAACCAGTCGCTGCTGCATCGGCAGCTGTCGATGCTCGACACGCTGGAGCGCAAGGCGTCCGACCCCGACGCGCTGGCCGACCTGTTCGCCATCGACCACCTCACCACCCGCATGCGGCGGCACGCCGAGGGCCTGATCATCCTGTCCGGCGCCGCGCCCGGCCGCGGCTGGCGGCGTCCGGTCGGCGTCCTGGACGTGCTGCGCGGCGCCATCGGCGAGATCGAGGACTACGCCCGGGTCGAGGTGGTGAGCACGGCGGAGGAGGGAATCGTCGGCGCGGCCGTCGCCGACGTGATCCACCTGCTGGCCGAGCTGATCGAGAACGCGACCGTCCTGTCGCCGCCGAACACGCCGGTCGAGGTCGACGCCGGGCTGGTGGGCCAGGGCTTCGTGGTCGAGATCCAGGACCGCGGCCTCGGCATGACCCCGGACAAGCTGGCGGCCGTCAACGAGCAGCTCCGCCGCGAACCGGAGTTCGACCTGACGCACGGCGACCAGCTCGGGCTGTTCGTCGTCGGGACGCTCGCGCACCGGCGCGGCATCAAGGTGGCGCTGGAGCCGAACTCCTACGGCGGCATCAAGACCGTCGTACTGCTGCCGCACTCGCTCATCGCACCGCCGGACCAGGTCGGCCGCGCGGACGACATCGAGCAGGCGGACGCCCCCGCGGACGAGCCGCCCCGGCCGCTGCGGACGGGACCGTGCCCGGGCCGCTGGACGGCATCGGCCACGACACGCCCGAGAGCGCGATGGACCCGGTCGGACGGCACCGCGCGGGCGGCACCGAACCGGACGGCGATCACGACACGTCCGGTATGTCGCCGCCCGACGCGGCCGAGCCGGCGCGCCGCAGCCGGCGCGGGCGGCGTCCACGACCGCGGGCACCCACGCGGGGATGCCGCGCCGCGTGCGCCGCGCGAACCTGGCGCCGCAGTTGCGCGACGCCGCACCGCCCGCCCCGGAGGAGAAGCGACCGCCCGGACGGGGCGCGCGCTCGCCCGAGCGCGCCGGTTCGGTCATGGCCTCGATGCAGAGCGGGTGGCGGCGCGGACGCAGCGAACCGCTGCCGCCCCCGCCCGCCGGACGCGACGAGGACGGCGAACGATGACGGTCGATGAGGTGCGCCGGCTCCTGGACGGCCTCGGCGGCGGGGCGGAGCCGGTCGGCGCGGTCCTGCTGTCCGTGGACGGGCTGGTCGTGGCCCGCTCCTCCGGTCTCGACCGGGAGGGCTCCGAGCATCTGGCCGCGCTGGTGTCGGGCGTGCAGGGTCTCGCCCGCGGCGCGTGCCGGCGGTTCGCGGGCGGCGAGCTGCTGCAGAGCGTCATCGAGATGGACTCGATGCTGGTGTTCATGGTGCCGACGGGCGAGCACGCGTGCCTCGCCGTGCTGGCGGACGCCGACGCGGACGCGGGCTCGGTCGTGCTGCGGATGGTCCAGGCCGCCGACGCGATCGCCGAGCGGCCGCCGGTCATTCCCCGGCTGTCCGGCTCGGGCGCCAGGTGAGCCCGCGGTGACCGATGACCGATGGCTCGACGGGGACGCGGGCCCCGTCGTCCGTCCCTACACGGTCACCCGGGGCCGGACCCGGCTCCGCGACGACGGCCTCGACCTGATCTCCGTGCTGGAGGCGACCGGTGTGCCGGTCCCCCGGCGGGTACGGCTCGACCCCGAGCACCACAGGCTGCTGGCGATCTGCCGACGCCCGATCACCTTCGCCGACCTGGCCTCCGAGATCGACCTGCCCGTCGGCGTCGTGCGGGTCCTGGTCGACGACCTGCGCGACGAGAACGCGCTCAGGGTGCTGAAACCGACTCCCACCGGCGACGTCCCGGACGAGCTCGTACTAAGGAAGCTGCTGAATGGACTACGCGCACTCTGACACCGCCGTCCGGCATCCGGACGGCGCTGGGAGCGGCGGCCAGCTGATCGCCGCGAAGATCCTCATCGCGGGCGGGTTCGGGGTCGGCAAGACGACCATGGTGGGCTCGATCAGCGAGATCCGCCCGCTGCGCACCGAGGAGCTCCTCACCGACCGGAGCGTGGGCGTCGACGACACCACCGGCGTCGACGGCAAGACCAGCACCACCGTCGCCATGGACTTCGGCCGGATCACGCTCCCGGACGACCTGGTGCTGTATCTGTTCGGCACGCCGGGCCAGCAGCGCTTCTGGTTCATGTGGGACGAGCTGGCGCTGGGCGCCGTCGGCGCGGTGGTGCTCGCCGACGTGCGCCGCCTGACCGACTGCTTCGCCGCCGTCGACTACTTCGAGGACCGCCGCACCCCGTTCATGGTCGCGGTGAACTGCTTCGACGGCGCCGAGCGCAAGAAACCCGAGGACGTGCGCATCGCGCTGGACCTGGAGGAGCACGTGCCGCTCGTCCTGTGCGACGTGCGCAGCCGGGATTCGGCCAAGCGGGTGCTGATCACCATGGTCGAGCACGTCCTCACCAAGACCGCGTCCAGGCGCTGAACGCGTACGCTCCCGCGCCGCCGACGTTCCCCCCATCCCCCCGCAAACCCCGAAAAGGGATCACATGTCAATGCCCCTGCCCTCCTTCCCCGCCGCGGACGAGAAGCCGCTCGACACCTGCATCCGGCTGCGCGAGATCGCCCCCGTGGTCGAAGTGGAGTTTCCGGGAGGCGTCGCCGCCTACCTGGCGCTGACCCACGACGCCGTGAAGCAGATCCTCGCCGGAGACAACAAGACCTTCCTGCGGGAGCCCGAGAACTGGCCCGCCCTGTACGACGGGACGATCCCCGAGGACTGGCCGCTGCGCGCCGTCGTCCAGGGAGGCCACCTGTCCACCAAGGACGGCGACGACCACCGCCGGCTGCGCGGCCTGATCGGGAAGGCGTTCACCCCCGCACGGATCCAGGCGCTGGAGCCGCGCGTCCAGCAGATCGTGGACGACCTGCTCGACAACGTGATCGCCGCCGGTGACGGCGTCGACCTGGTCCCCGCCTTCACCGAGGCGCTGCCGATGTGGGTGATCTGCGAGCTGTTCGGCGTACCCGCCGCGGACCGGGTCCAGATGCGCAACTGGACGGCCGCCCTGCTGGCGCACACGACACCGCCGGAGGAGGCGTTCGCGACGCAGAAGGCCCTCCAGGCGTATCTGCACGAACTGGTGGATCGCAAACGAGAGACCCCCGGCGACGACCTCACGTCCGGCCTGGTGCAGGCCCACGACGAAGGTGACCGGCTCACCGCCGATGAACTGGTCGGCGTGCTGTGGCTGATGGTCGTCGCGGGCCACGAGACGACCGTCCATCTGCTCGGCCACGCCATTCTGGCGCTGGCCCAGCACCCCGACCAGCTCGCGCTGGCCAAGGCCGAGGACCGGTGGGACGACGTGGTCGAGGAGACCCTGCGCTACCGCCACTCGGTGATGATGACGAGCTGGCGCTTCACCGCGCAGGACGTGACCATCGCCGGAGTGGACATCCCCAAGGGCCAGGCGGTCGGCGTCGTCTACCAGGTGAGCGGCATCGACCCGGCCGAGCACGGCGAGACCGCGGACCGGTTCGACATCACCCGCGAGCAGAACACGCGCCTCAGCTTCGGCCACGGCCCCCGCTACTGCATCGGCGCGTCGCTGGCCCGCCTGGAGGGACGGCTGGCGCTCGCCACGCTGTACCGGCGGCTGCCCGACCTCGCGCTCGCCATCGACCCGGACGACGTCCCCTACTCCCCGTCCTTCTTCACCATCGGCCCGCTCTCCATCCCGGTGACCCTCGGCCTCTGACGCACCGACGCACCACACACGGCCCGGCGGCTCCTGCCGCCGGGCGTCCCATTGCCGGGCGGGGCGGCGGCCACCCGGGGCCGTTGAGCCTCCCGTACGTGGGTGCCCGCAGGGGGCGCGGGTCCACGTGGATGCCGCGTCGGGCGGCGTCCCACTCCGCGGCGACCTTTTGCGGCACCGCCCGTCCGTCAGGGGCGCGGCGACCGGTCACGGCCAGGTGCTCGTCGAAGCGACCGGCCTCGACCTCGTCGATCGGCGCGCCGTCGCGGCGCAGCGACGCGATGGCCTCCGCCAGGCCGTCCTGGTCGAGCAGGTGCCAGGCGCCCCATTTGACGTGGAGGAACCGGCACGACCCGTCGGTGTCCCGTAGCAAGTAACCCGTCCAGCACCCCACCGGCACACGGTATCGAGGGGGTGCGCCCCGGCGATGCCGGCTCCGCCCTGCGTCCCGCCACGCTCGCGGTGCTGAAAGTTCTTTGTGTATCCGGGGCCCGCAGAACGGAAAAGCTCCGCCGCGCTCATCATCGGCGCGGTTTCCGGACGTGCGTTCTCAAGAAGCTCTCAGAAACGCTCCGGGAACGGTCAGAAACGGGTGGCACGCTCGGAGGCCACGTCGCGGCGCACCGCTTCCGGTGGGCGCCGCCTTCCGCGACCGAACGCCTTCGTTCTTCGGGCGACCGCGTCGCGATTTCCGAGCCGATGTATCTGGAGCCGATCCCTGTGGCGACTTTGCTGTATCAGGTGGGCCGTTTCTGCTTCCGCAGGCGCTGGCCGGTGGCGGTGGTGTGGGCGGGTCTGCTCGTCGTGGTGGGCATGCTGGCCGCCTCGAGTCCCGCCCCGCCCGCGAACGACTTCTCCATGCCGGGGACAGAGGCACAACGCGCGTACGAACTGCTGGCGCAGAAGTTCCCCGAACTGAACGCCGACGGCGCCACCGCCCGGGTGGTCTTCAAGGCCACGGACGGCAAGGTGACGGACGAGCCGAACCGCCGCGCCGTCGCGGCGACCCTCGGCGAGCTGGGCGAGGGACCGCAGGTCGGACGGGTGTCCGATCCGTACCGGAGCGCGTCGGTCAGCGCGGACGGGACGACCGCCTACGCCCAGGTCTCGTACGAGGTCCCCGGGAGCGAGCTGTCCTCGGACGCGCATGACGCGTTGCTGGACACCGTCCGGGACGCGCGTTCGGCGGGGCTGGCGGTCGAAGTGGGGGGCGACGCCGTGGCCAAGCGCGGCGGCGGCCATTCCGCGGAGGCGCTGGGCCTGCTGGTGGCGGCCGTCGTGCTGGTGATCACGTTCGGTTCGCTGGTCGCGGCGGGGCTGCCGCTGCTCACGGCGCTGCTGGGCGTCGGGCTCGGGATCGGCGCCGTCAAGGCGCTGTCCGGCCCGCTCGGGCTGGGGACGACGACGTCGGCGCTGGCGACGATGATCGGACTCGCGGTGGGCATCGACTACGCGCTCTTCGTGGTCTCGCGCTACCGGAGTGAGCTCGCCGCCGGACGGGACCGGCGGGAGGCGGCCGGGGTCGCCGCGGGCACGGCGGGGTCGGCCGTGGTGTTCGCCGGCCTGACCGTGGTGATCGCGCTGGCCGGGCTGAGCGTGGTGGGCGTCCCCGTGCTCACCGGGATGGGTCTGGCCGCGGCCGGGACGGTGGCGCTCGCCGTGCTGATCGCCGTGACGCTCGTCCCGGCGCTGCTGGGCGTCGCGGGCCGCCGGGTCGGCCCGGCGGGGCCCCGCCGCGGCGCGCGGGCCCGGTCCCGGCCCGTCATGGGGGTCCGATGGGCCCGACTCGTGGTGCGCCGCCCGGTGGTCTTCCTGCTGGCGGGGGTCGCGGTGCTCGGAGTGTCGGCGATCCCGGTGGCGTCGCTGGAACTCGGGCTGCCCGGCGACGGGAGCAAACCGGCGTCCGCCACCCAGCGGCGTGCGTACGACATGGTGGCCGAGGGCTTCGGTCCCGGCTTCAACGGACCGCTCACCGTGGTCGTCCGGCCGGACGGCGGGGACGCTCGGGGCACCGCCGAAAGCCTGGCCGGGCGGATCGGCGAGATGCGGGACGTCGCGACGGTGCGCGAGCCGGTGGTGAGCGAGGGCGGGGACACCGCCGTCCTGACCGTGATCCCGGACTCGGCGCCCGGCACCCCGGCGACCGCCGAGCTGGTGCATGCACTGCGCGCGCCCGGACTGGAACGAGCGGGCCGTGCCCGCGTGCTCGTCACCGGGTCGACGGCGATGAACGTCGACGTCTCCCAGAAACTCGCCGACGCCCTGGTGCCCTATCTCACGCTGGTGGTGGGGCTGGCGTTCCTGCTGCTGGTCGCCGTGTTCCGGTCGTTGCTGGTCCCGCTCAAGGCCGCGCTCGGATTCCTGCTGTCGGTCGCGGCCGCGCTCGGCGCCGTGGTCGCCGTGTTCCAGTGGGGATGGCTGAGCGACCTGTTCGGCGTGGCGGAGCCGGGCCCGGTGATGTCGATTACGCCGATCTTCCTTGTCGGTGTCGTGTTCGGGCTGGCCATGGACTACGAGGTCTTCCTGGTGACCCGGATGCGCGAGGCGCACGTGCACGGACGACCGGCGCGGGAGGCCGTCGTCGACGGGTTCCGGCACGGCGCCCGGGTCGTCACCGCCGCCGCCCTGATCATGATCTCGGTGTTCGGCGCGTTCCTGGGCTCGGACGAGCAGATGATCAAGACGATCGGGTTCGGGCTGGCGATCGCGGTCCTGCTGGACGCCTTCGTGGTGCGCATGACGCTGGTCCCCGCCGTCCTGGCCCTGCTCGGCGATCGCGCGTGGCGGCTGCCCCGGTGGCTGGACCGGCTCGTCCCGAACCTCGACGTGGAGGGCCGGGGCACGGCGGGACCGCAGGCGCCGCCGGACGGCCGCGGGGAACTCGTGGCCGCGGAGCGGCGATCCGGCGAAGGAGCCCGATGATTTCCACTCGAACCGCACCGCCGTCGGCGTCCGAAGCGTCGGCCCCGACGTGGCGGCACATCGTCGAGGGCGTCCTGGCCGCCGCCGGGGCGCTCATCGCGATGGCCCTCACGGCCGCGGCGGCGCTCACGGTGGCGGGCGGTGCGGCGGTCGCGCCGCTCACCCGGCTGGTGCCCACCCTGGTGAGCATGGCCGTCGGCGGCGGGGTGAGCCTGACCGGCGGGTCCGGCGAGTCCGGCGGGCAGGCCGGCGGAATGCTCGGCGGCTTGAGCCTCGGTATGAGCGGGCGGATCAGCGCGGTGCCGCTGATGCTGACGTTCGTCGGAACGGCCGTGCTGGCGACCCTGTTCTTCCGGCCGCTGCGCCGCCGCGCCCGTCGACGGCGGGCCAGTTGACGGCGCGGGCCGCCGGGACGCTGGGCGCTGCGTCATCGCCGCCGCCGTCCTGGCGTCCTTCGCGCACGGCACGCCCGGTTGCGCGCGCGATGACCGAGCGGCTGGGCAAGGGCGGCCCCGGCGGTGGCTCGGCGGGCTCGGCGGCGGCCTCGGCGGCGGGCTCGGCGGGCAGGGCGGAGGCGGTGCGCTGTCGGAGGTCGGTTTCCACGCCGACGTCGTGACGACCGCGCTGGTGGCGGCGGTGTGGGCGGCCGTCGTGATCGCGGTCGGCTGCCTGGCCGCCCGGCGGACGAGGCTGCCGCGCGCGATCGAGGAGAGCGAGGTACGCCTGCGCTGGCATCCCGTGGTTTCGGCGCTGACCGGTGCGTTCACCGCCCTGTGCTGCCTCTTGCTGGTCATCGGCCTGCTGGCGGCGGGCGCGGCGGTGGCGGGACGGGAGCAGGCGGGCCGGGCGGCGGGCGGGCTGCTGCTCGCGGGGCCGAACCTGCTGGGCGTGCTGCTCACGTCCGGTGCGGGCGAGCCGTGGGAGGCGGCCCTCCGCCGGGAGCGGGGGAACGGCGCGGGGATGATGGGGATGCTGGGCGGTATGGGCGGTATGGGCGGTATGGGCGGTCAGGCGGGCGGCGGGGCCGAAGACCGGGTGGTGTCCGTGCCCGGCTGGCCGGTCGGCGGTGTGCCGCTCTGGCTGATCGGCCTGCTGGTCCTCGGGGTATTCTTGCTGCTCGTGGGGTACTTGGCGGGGGCCCGTACCCCGCCTCGCTCGCTGGCCGAGATCGTGTTCGCTTCCCTGAATCGTCATCTGGAACTGGGGCTGCGTGCCGCCGGCATCATGTGCGGGCTGGCGCTGGTGGTGTGTCTGCTGTCGCGGGCTTCCCTACGGATCGGCATCAGCGTCATGGGCAGCGAGATGGGCGGGACGACCGCGGCCCTGGGCGGCGCGGTGGGGTTCTCCGCGCTCACCTCGCCCGTCGTGGCGGTGCTCGCGGTCAGTACCGGCAGCTTCCTGCGGACCCTGCGCTCCGGCAGGCGGGGCAAGGCTCCGCGGTGACGATCCATCCTTCACTCGGTAAGGCGGCAGGGCACACGATGACGTCATCGACCGGCACGTCCGCCCCGGCGGACCGCAAGGACCATCTGCTCGTCGTGGACGACGAGCCGACCGTCCGGGAACTGCTGCGCACCGCGCTGCGCCACGCCGGCTTCGAGGTGGACGCGGCGGAGAACGGCCGGGAGGCGCTCGAACTGGCCGTCCGCAGCCCGCCGGACCTGATCCTCCTGGACGTCATGCTGCCCGACATGGACGGCTTCGAGGTGATCCGGCGGCTGCGTGCCGAGCCGCGGTCGTACCGGGACGGACGCGTCGGCCAGGTGTCCGTACTGTTCGTCACCGCCCGCGAGGATCACCGCGACCGGATTCACGGTCTGCGGCTCGGCGGCGACGACTACGTCACCAAACCGTTCGACCTGGAGGAGCTGATCGCCCGGATCCACGCGGTGCTGCGCCGCACGAGGGGAGAGCCGCCCGCCCGGCTCGTGGTCGCCGATCTGGAGCTGGAGCCCGAGAGCCACCACGTCGCCCGCGCCGGAGACACCGTGCACCTGTCGCCGACCGAGTTCCGGCTGCTGCACTTCCTGATGGCCAACGCCGGACGGACGATGTCCAAGAGCCGGATCCTGCTGAGCGTGTGGGACCACGACTTCGGCGGCGACCCGAGCATCGTCGACACCTACATCAGCTACCTGCGACGCAAGGTCGACACGCGCGGGCCCAAGCTCGTCCACACCGTCCGCGGCGTGGGGTACGTCCTGCGCGGGCCCCGGCGATGAGACGGCCCCGCCTCGGGCATCCGCTGCGGCGGCTGTCCCTGCGCACCCGGCTGCTCTGCCTGGCCGCCACGCTCGTCGCCGTGGGACTGCTGGTCGCGGGCGTGGTCGTCGGCCTGGCGCTGCACGGCTACCTGCAGGACCGCGTGGACGAGCGGCTCGCGGTGACGGGGCACATCGCCGCCCGCGCGCCCGAGCCGTCCGGTTCAGGAGGACAGCAAGGGAAACGGACGCTGAGCCTGCTCGGCGACACGGTCATCGCCTACCTCGCGCCCGACGGTTCGGTCCGCCGCGCCATCGACACCGGCACCGCGCCGCCGGGGGGCGGGCCGGACCTGCCGCCGCTCGACACGGCCGCCGTCATGGCCCACGGCGGGCGCCCGTTCACCGTCCCGGCCCGCTACGGGGACCACCCCTGGCGCGTCATCGCGCTGGCCCGGCCGGGTCGGGGGACGTTCGGCCGGGCTCCGGGCGGCGCGTCGGCGCAGGACGACGCCGCGCGGGGGAACGCCGCGCGGGGGAACGCCGCGCGGGGGAACGACGCGGCGGGAAGCGTCGTCATCGCGATGTCCCTGGAGGAGGTGGACCGGACCGTAGCCAAGACCCGGGCGATCTCGCTCACCGCGGGTCTGGTGCTGCTGGCCGTGCTCACGGCGGCCGGGTGGATCGCGGTGCGGTCGGGGCTGCGGCCGCTCACCCGCATCGAGGAGACCGCGGCCGCGATCGCGGCGGGCGACCTGTCCCGCCGCGTCCCCGAGCTCGCCGGTCCGCGCACCGAGGTCGGCAGCCTGACGGCGAGCCTGAACCAGATGCTCGCCCAGATCGACGCGGCCTTCCGGGGACGCGCCGAGGCCGAGGCGCGGATGCGGCGGTTCTTCGCCGACGCCGGGCACGAGCTGCGCACCCCGCTCGCCGGGATCAAGGGTCACACCGACCTGTACCGGATGGGGGCGCTGCCAACGACTTCCGACATCGACCAGACCATGGACCGGATCGCCGCGGAGTCCACCCGCCTCGCACGGCTGGTGGAGGACATGCTCCTGCTGGACCGGCTGGACGAGGCGGCGGACCCGTCCGGCGCGGGCCCGGGCTTCGGCCTCGCCCTGGCCCCGATGGACCTGCGCACGCTCGCCGCCGACGCCCTGCGCGACGTCCGCGCCCTGGACGCCGAACGCGCGGTCACCCTCACCGGCCCCGGCGGCGGCCGTCCCGGCAGCGCCCCCGCACTGGCCGACGAGGCCAGGCTGCGCCAGGTCGTCACCAACCTGGTGGGCAACGCCGTCACCCACACCCCCGCGGACGCGCCGATCCGCATCGGCGTCGGCACCGTGGGCGGCCACGCCGTCCTGGAGGTCGCCGACCAGGGCCCCGGACTCACCGCCGAGCAGCGACGCCGCGTCTTCGACCGCTTCTTCCGCGTCGACGGCTCCCGCAGCCGGACCGCCGGCGGCGGATCCGGGCTCGGCCTGGCCATCGCACACGCTCTGGTCACCGCGCACGGCGGCCGCCTGGAGCTGGACGCCGCGCCCGGCGCGGGCTGCACTTTCCGCGTACTGCTCCCGGAAGCGGACGAATAGGGTCCGGCCCGGGCCGATGCTTGACACTTTAATACACGTGTTTTAACGTGTACTTCGTGACGACGCAGACATTGATCTTGCTTGCCGCCGAACGGTTGTTCGCGGCCCAGGGCATCGACGGTACTTCGTTGCGGCAGATCAGTGTCGCCGCCGAGCAGCGCAATGCGAATGCGGCGCAATATCATTTCGGTGACCGGGAGTCGCTGATAAAGGCGATCTTCCGGCACCGGCTGGACGTGATCGACGCCCGGCGGCGCGAGCTGCTCGAACCCCTCGGCGCCGACAGCGACACCCGTCCGGTGGTCGAGGCGCTGATCCGCCCGCTGGCCGAGCAGGCCGTCCGGCCGGACAGTCACTACGTCCGTTTCCTGAACCGGCTGTTCGAGTACCTGGGCAGGCGGCCGGGCGCCCTTCCCGAGGCGGGCGGCCTGGACGAGGCCGTAGCCGCCGGCCGGCTGCTCGCCGACCGGCTGTCGTCGCGCCTACCCCCGGTGCAGGTGCGGCTGCGGATCCGCTGGGTCAGCGAACTCATCCTTTCGGGCCTCGCCGAACTGGAACAGCTCCACCAGGACGGGGAGGGCGGCGACCCCGAGGAGGTCACGGCCGCCGTGATCGACGCGGCCACCGGGCTGCTGACGGCACCGTCGTCGAGTCGCCCGGGATAGCGCACCGGAACATCCCGCGCTTTTGGCGCGAACAATTCACAGAAAACAACAGGACGGCGCAGCCGTGGGTTGCGCATGCCCAAATTCGATCTCAATCGGCAGCATTCGGAAGCGGATGATGACGATTGTTCGTGATCGGCGGCGTCCGATGGGCGCCGACATCGAGGAGGTCGCCGATGTGCGACGAGAAACCGAGCAACGAAGAACTCAGCGACGAGGAACGAGACGGCGAGCGAGACGACGCCGGGAACCCGAACCCGAGCGCGCAGTGGCTGGGGTCGGGTGAGCGCAGTCCGAGCGAGGCCAAGTTCTTCTGGACGGGCGGCCCCGTCGAGGTCGCACCCGACACCTGGTTCGCGTCCATCGGGTCGGGGGTCACCGCGTTCGCCACCGACGACGGGCTGGTCCTCGTCGACTCCGGGACCCGGCTGTTCGCTCCCGACATCGCCGAGCGGATCCGGGACCGCAGCGACCTGCCCGTGCACACCGCCGTCTACACCCACGGCCACGTCGACCACGCCTTCGGCCTGGGCGCGTTCCTGCACGAGGGCCGGCCGCTCCCGCGCGTCATCGGACAGGCCGCGATGGCCGAGCGCTTCGCCCGCTACGAGCGCACCCCCGAGCACAACGCGGTCGTCAACAGCCGGCAGTTCGGCGGCCGTCCGGACGATCCGAACTTCCGCACCGCCGAGCTCCGGTTCGGCGCCCCCGAGCATCCGCCCACCCTCTACTACCAGGACGCCCTGGACATCACGGTCGGCGGCGTGCGGTTCGAGCTGCACGCGTGCAGGGGCGAAACCGACGACCACACCTGGGTTTTCTCTCCCGACCGCGGCGTGCTGTGCACCGGCGACCTGATGATCTGGGGCGTCCCCAACGCGGGAAACCCGCAGAAGGCGCAGCGTTACCCGTGGGACTGGGCGCGGGGCCTGCGCGCGATGGCCGCCACCGGAGCCCGTTCGCTGTGCCCCGGGCACGGCGGTCCGATCGTCGACGACCCCGGGCTGGTGCGCCGGGTGCTGCTGGAGACCGCGGAGCTGCTCGAACAGATCGTCGAGCGCACGCTGCAGGTTCTGGAGGACGGCTCGCCCCCGCACGTCGACGTGGTCCGCCGGGTCGAGCTGCCGCACTCGGCCTCGCCGTGGCTCCAGCCGGTCTACGACGAGGCGGAGTTCATCGTCCGCAACGTCATCCGCTACTACGGGGGCTGGTGGAGCGGCCGCCCCAGCGAACTCAAGCCCGCGACCCGCGCGGACGTCGCGGCGCAGGTCGCCGACCTCGCCGGTGGCGCGCACACGGTCCTGGAACGCGCGACATCGGTCGCCGAGAGCGACCTGCGGCTGGCCTGCCACCTGGCGGACTACGCGCTGGAGGCCGCCCCCGGCGACGAGCGCGTCCGTACCGAGGTCGCCCGGCTCTACGCCCTGCGCGCCGAGGGCGAGGAGGGGCTGATGGCCACCAACATCTATCGCTCCGCGGTCTCCTACGCCGAGGCCGGCCGGCCGTTCGCCTGAACCGGCCGGACGGCACCACCGGCGACGCGTCCCATCGCCGCCGGACGACCCCTCATGCGCGGCACCCGTCCCGTTCGCCAAGGAGGCGACCAGAATGACCTCTCCCGACACCACCATCGACCTGAAATCGGTCCGGACCACCGAAGACGACGGACGCCGAGGGCCGCGGCCCGCGGTGACGGCCCGCGAGCTCACCACCGGGGGCACCGGCGAGCCGTACACGCGGCTGACGCCCGTCCAGTACAGCGCGACCCTCGGCGCGGAGATCCCCGACATCGACCTGTCCGAGCCCCTGGACGACGCGGTGCTCGCCGAGCTGCGCCGGGCGCTGCTGGAGTACAAGGTGCTGTTCTTCCGGGACCAGCACCTGACCGCCGACCGGCACGCCGCGTTCGCACGGCACTGGGGTGAGCCGCAGATCCACCCGTTCCTACCCAAGGCGGGCAGCCCCGAGGTCGTCCGCCTCGCGCACGACGCCGACGCGCCGGGGGTGGAGAACATCTGGCACAGCGACGCCTCGTTCAGCGCGACCCCGCCGTTCGGTTCCATCCTGCGCGCGGTCGAGGTGCCCGACATCGGCGGCGACACCATGTGGGCCGACATGGCCGCGGCCTACGACGGCCTCCCCGGCGACGTCCGCGCCAGGATCGACGGGCTCTCCGCCACGCACGACTTCACGCAGAGCTTCGGGAAGCTGATGACCGACGAGCAGCTCGCCGCGGCCCGCGAGAAGAACCCGCCCGTCGCGCACCCGGTCGTCCGCACGATTCCCGAGACCGGCCGCAAGCTGATCTACGTCAACCAGGTGTTCACCGCCCGCATCGACGGCGTCGACATGGCGGAAAGCGCGGAGCTGCTCGACCTCCTCATCGACCAGGCCAGGCACCCCGAGTACCAGGTCCGGTTCCACTGGGAGCCCGGTTCCATCGCGTTCTGGGACAACCGCGTCACCCAGCACTACGCGCTGTGCGACTACTACCCCCGCCCCCGGGTCATGGAGCGCGTCACCATCACCGGCGCCCGCCCCCGCTGACGCGTCCCGCCGAGGCGTCCCCGGCCGCCTCGGCACGGCCCAAGGCCGGGCCGGTCAACTGCCAAGGAGAGTGAACCCTTGCGCCATCTCAGATTCCTAGCCGCGGGGGGCGCCGCACTGGTCTGCGCGGCGACGCTGGCGGGTTGCCAGCAGTCCTCGGGAACGAGCGGGGAGGCGGACGACACGCTGACGGTCGCCCTCCCGATCAGGATGTCGTCCTTCGATCCGACGAGGCTCAACACCGGCTCCGGCCTGCTGTACTGGCAGGCCGTCTACGACACGCTGGTGCGGCTCGACGCGCGGCGGCGGCCGGTGCCCGGCCTCGCCACATCCTTCGAGTACAACGACGATCAGACGGAGCTGACGCTCGACCTGCGCCGGGGCGTGACCTTCAGCGACGGGAGCGCGTTCGACGCCGAGGCCGCCAAGGCCAACCTCGACCGCTTCCGCACGACCGACGGCCCCGGCAAGGCCACGGCCGCCTCCATCGAGGAGGTGCGGGTCGCTGCGTCCCACCGCCTGGTGCTGCGCCTGTCCGAGCCGGATCCGGCGCTGCTGGCGAACCTCGCGTCGGCCCTCGGGGCGATGGCCTCGCCGCGCGCCCTCGAAGCCGGGACCGTCGCGCAGAAGCCCGTGGGATCCGGCCCGTACGTTCACGACGCGGCCGGGTCTCGGGAGGGGACCGTGTCCTACACCCGGAACAAGTCCTACTGGGGCAATAAGGACTTCCCCTTCGACGACCTGGAGATCGTCACCCTCGCGGATCCGAACACCGTCCTCAACGGGCTGAAGGCCGGGCAGATCGACGCCGCCGCGGTTCGGCCGGCCCAGATCGAGGCGGCCGAAGCGCGAGGGCTGTCGATCGTGAAGTCCAGCACCGACTGGAAGGGGCTGGTCATCGCCGACCGGGAGGGGAAGACGCTGCCGCCGCTGGGCAGGTGGAGGTGCGTCAGGCGATCAACCTGGCCTTGGACCGCGACCTGTTCGCCAATGCGCTCATCCCCGGCGGATCCCGGAAGACGGCCCAGATCTTCGCGAGCGACACCACCGCCTATGACGAGTCGCTCGACGACATGTACCCGCGTGACGTGGCCAAGGCGAAGAAGCTGATGGCGGAGGCGGGCCATCCGGACGGCTTCTCCGTCACCATGCCCGATCTCACCTCGTTCGCCGGGACGCCCGCGCTGAACACGGCGGTCGAAAAGCAGCTCGGCGCGATCGGCGTCAAGGTGAAGTGGGAGAAGGTCCCGCCCCAGGAAGTGCTCGGTGCCATGCAGAGCGGCGAGTACCCGATGTTCTTCACGTCGATGCCGTCGAAGAAGCCCTGGCAGGACATCCAGCTCTCGGTGCTCCGCTCGGCGGCCTGGAATCCCTTCCAAACGTCGGATCCGGAACTGACGGAGCTCGTCCGCGCCGCGCGGTACGCCGACCCGGGGCCGGCGCGGGACGCGGCCTTCAAGGCGGTGAACCGCTGGCTGGTCGCCAACGCGTGGTACGCGCCGATCATGGCGCCGGTGCAGGCATGGGCGTCCGGGTCCGGGGTGCGGATCGAACGGCAGAGCCAGGGGAGCCCGCCCGACCTGGTCCGCTTCCAGCGGTCCGAGGGGTGAACCGATGGTGACGACGTTCGCGTACCGCTCCGCGGGTCCCGGGGAGGAACGATGACGAAGATCCTGATCAGGCGGCTCGGCTCGGCCGTCGTCCTGTGGGCCGCGGTGGCGACGGTGGCGTTCTTCCTGACCGGCGCCGGCGGCTCCGACCCGGGACGGAACGTCCTCGGGCCGTCCGCGACGGACGCGGCCGTCGCGGAGATGAACCGCGACCTCGGCGTCGACCGGCCGCTGCCGGCGCAGTTCGCCGAATGGGCCGGGCAGGCGCTGCGAGGCGACCTCGGCCGGTCGTACCTGAGCGACCGGCCCGTCGTCGAGGGGCTGGGGCAGCGGCTGTCGGTGACACTGTCCCTGGTGGGGCTGAGCCTCTTGGTCGTGGTGGGCCTGAGCCTGCTGCTGGCCGTGCTCGCGGCGACCGGGCGGGCGGGGGTCGACCGCGCCGTCCAGAGCCTGTCGCTCATCGGCCACGCGGTTCCCGGATACCTGATCGCGCTTCTGCTGCTCGCGGTCTTCGCGGTGGAGTTCCGGATCTTCCCGGCCTTCGGCTATGTGCCGTTCACCGACTCGCCGGGACGCTGGCTGGGCGCCATGACGCTGCCGGTCGCCGCCGTCGCACTCGGCAGCGTCGCCGGGGCCGCGCTCCAGGGACGCGGCGCGCTGATCGACGTGCTGGACGCGGATTACGTCCGCACGCTCCGCTCGCGCGGCGTCTCGTCCAGGTCCCTGCTGCTGCGGCACGCGCTGCGCAACGCGGCGCCACCGTGGCTGACCTCGCTCTCCCTGGCCTTCGTCGCCATGCTCGGCGGCACGTTCATGGTCGAGAAGGTCTTCGCGCTCCAGGGGCTCGGCACGCTGGCGGTGGAGGCGACGCTCGCCGGGGACCGTCCCGTCATCATGATGCTCATCCTGCTGACCAGCGGCATGGTCATCCTGGTCAACCTGCTCACCGACCTGGCCCAGATGTGGCTCGTCCCCAAGGCGCGTACCACGTGAGCGCCGCACCGCCCCGGCGGGCGCCGGTCCTGCGCGCGGTCGTCCGCAATCCGCTCGCGCTGGCCGGTTCCGTCCTGTTCGCCCTGATGTTCGCCGCACTGACGGCCGCGTTCGTCATCGGCTGGGTGGACCCCGCCGCGCCGACGGAGGCGAACCTGCACGAGCTCAACGCTCCCCCGGGCACTCCCGGGCATCTCCTGGGCACCGACAGCGGCGGGCGGGACGTCCTGGTCCGGCTGGTGGCGGCGACGAAGCCGACCATGCTGAGCGCCGCGATAGCGCTCACCGTCGCGGTGGCGCTCGGGGTGCCGTCCGGGCTGGTCGCCGGCTACTACGCCGGACGGGTCGACATCGCGTTCGAGTGGGTGGCCGGGCTGGCGATGTCGCTGCCGTCGCTGATGGTGCTGATGGCCATCATCGCGGGCCCGGGCCCCTCGATGTGGATCAGCATGACCGCGCTGGGCTGCATGATGGCGCCGGCGATCTTCCGGCTCGTCCGGGCACAGGTGCACGCCGTCCGGCGCGAGCTGTACATCGACGCGGCCAAGGTTTCCGGGGTCGGCGACGCGCGCATCATCGCCCGGCACGTCCTGCGCGTGGTCCGGGCCCCGGTGGTCCTGATGATCGGCATCATGTCCGGCGTCGCCATCACCGTGCAGACCGGCCTCGACTTCATCGGCCTGGGCGACCCCGCCACGGTCACCTGGGGACGGATGATCGGCGAGGGGTTCGACGCACTGGACACCGACCGGCTGCTGTTCGTGTGGCCGGGGCTGGCGATGGCCTCAACCGCGATGTCGTTCTTCCTCCTCGGAAACGGAATCCGGGACGCCCTGCAAGGTGTGGACGCCGCGACGCGCACGACGAAGCGGCGCCGATCCCGGAACTCCGGCCGTGCCCGGCCTACCGGCGCCCACGCGGCGGAACGTCCCGCTCCGGACGGGCCGCTCACCGCGCGCGACCTCACCATCGGCTATCCGGACGGCTCCGGCGAGCCCGCGGAGGTGGTCAGCGGCGTGACGCTCGGGCTGCGCGCGGGAAGCACCCTCGGACTCGTGGGAGAGTCCGGCTGCGGCAAGACCCAGACGGCCTTCGCGCTTCTGAACCTGCTGCCGCGCCGGGCCGAGCTTCTGTCGGGCGAGATCTGGCTGGACGGCACGGACGTCCTGCGGCTACCGCCGGACGCGCGCGAACGGCTCGTCCGCGAAGCGATCGCCTACGTGCCGCAGGAGCCGATGAGCAACCTGGACCCCGCGTTCACGATCGGCTTCCAGCTCATCGAGCCGCTCCGGGCCCGCGGGCTCGGACGGGCCGCGGCGCGGGCCCGCGCCGCCGAGACGCTCGCCCGGATGGGAATCGAGGACCCGGACCGGGTGCTGCGGTCCTATCCGCACCAGATCTCGGGCGGGACGGCCCAGCGCGTGCTCATCGCCGGCGCCGTCACGACCGAGCCGAAGATCCTCATCGCCGACGAGCCCACCACCGCACTGGACGTGACGGTGCAGAGCGAGATCCTCGACCTGCTGCGCGGGCTCCAGGAGGAGTCGGGCATGTCGATCCTGCTGGTGACGCACGACCTCGGCGTCGTCGCCGAGATGTGCGACGACGTCGCCGTCATGCGCGCCGGGCGCGTGGTCGAGACGGCACCGGTGGACGTCTTCTTCCGGGCTCCGGTGCACGAGCACTCCCGCGCGCTGCTCGCCGCCGTGCCCGACGAGGACCGCGTGCGGGCCGACTACGACGCCGGGACGGTCCCGGCGGCACGGCCCGGCGCGCGGGGCGAACCGGCCCCGCGCACGTCGAACCGGAATGTCGGAGGTGTCGACCGTTGAGCCTGCTGGAGACCGACGAACTGGTGGTGCGCTATCCCGGACGCGGCCGCCGCGCCGCGCCGTTCACCGCCGTCGACCATGTGACGCTCGACGTCCGCGCGGGAGAGACCGTCGGGCTCGTCGGCGAGTCCGGCTCGGGCAAGACCACCGTGGGCCGCGCCGTCCTCGGCCTCGCGCCCGTCGCGTCCGGCCGCATCCGCTACGACGGCAGGGAGATCCAGCGGTGCACCCGGGCGCAGCGGCGCGCGCTGGCGGCACGGATACAGGTCGTCTTCCAGGACCCCTACACCTCCCTGAACCCGGCGATGAGCGTGGCGGACATCCTCACCGAGCCGCTGGTGGCGGCGGGCACCGGCAGGCGCGAAGCGCACCGCCGCGTCGCCGACCTGCTCGACCGGGTCGGCCTGCCCGGCGACGCGGCGAGCCGGTTCGCCCGCGAGTTCTCCGGCGGGCAGCGGCAGCGGGTGGCGATCGCGCGGGCCCTCGCCCCGGGCCCCGAGCTGGTGATCTGCGACGAGCCCGTCTCGGCGCTGGACCTGTCCACCCAGGACCGGATCCTGCGGCTGCTCCTCGACATCCAGCATCGGACCGGCATCGCCTATCTGTTCGTCTCCCACGACATCGCGGTGGTGCGCCACCTCAGTCACCGGGTGGCCGTCATGCGGCGGGGGAAGGTACTGGAGTTCGGGACCTGCCGGCAGGTGACGACCGAACCCGCCCACGCCTTCACCGAGGAGCTGCTGCTGGCCTCCCCGGTCGCGGACCCCGCCCGGCAGCGCGACCGGCGGGAACGGCGGCGGCGGGTTCGCCGCGCGATCGACGGTCACCGCGAATCCCCGTGAACGCCTTCGATGGCGAGAAACATCCCGCCGGGGTCCCCCGCCGGTTCCGTCCGGGTTCTGGGTCACCCCTGCGCGTTGGCTTCGTCGAGGTCGCGGACGGTCTGGGCGAAGGCTCGGAGGAGCAGGGTTTCGTTCGCGGTGCGCCAGACGAGAGCCCATCGGCAGGGCGGGGCGTCACGGACGGGGACGAAGACCAGGTTGGGCCACGGGTAGAAGCAGGCGGCCTCGGCCACGGTCGCGGCAATGCCTGCGGACCCATGGCACCCAAGGTCGCGTTGATCACCAGCCGTGCCCTGATGGAGGGCGTTCCCGTTCACCATGTTCGGCGGCCGGTGGGCCGAGCGGACCATGGACTTCGTCGAGATCGCCGCCGGGCAGATCGGGCGGATGACCACCGATGGACGGGCGACCGAGTTCGCGCTGCCCGACCGGGCCGCCCGTCCGCACGCCATCACGCCGGGCCCCGATGGCGAGCTGTGGTTCACCGAGTGGGGCGGGAACCGCGTCGGCTCCATCACCGCCGACGGCGTGATCCGGGTGCACTACCTGCCCACCCCCGGCTCGGAACCCCACGGCATCGCTCTCGGGCCCGGACGGCGCCCTGTGGGCGGCGCTGGAAACCGGCGCCCTCGCCCGCATCGCCCGCCGCTGAACCACCGGATCGCACGGAAGGCTCTCATGACACCACAGACGATCGTCGACGCGGGCACGGAATTCGACCGGCAGGTCCACAACCTGGTCGAACACGAATATCCGGCGATGGCCGACATGACCCCGGAGCGGTTCCACGCTCTCGTCGCACCCTTGCGGCCGGTCGCCGTGGACGCCGGGAACCTCGGTCACGAGCCCGGCGCCGGGCGGCTGTCCTTCCTGCTCGTGGTCCAACGCCAGGTCGTCCCGATCGAGCAGACGATGCCGCGCACCGCCCTGCACGGGAAGGACAAGCCCGGCTTCGTCGACCGTTCCTTCGAACCCGGATCCCTCGAACGTTTCGTCGCCACCGAGGAGACCGACCTCCCCGACGGGCCGGCTTACCTGCTGTTCGACATCGAACGCGGCGAGGAGTTCTGCGGCGCCGTCCCCAACGACGCCATGGACACCATCTCCGCCAGGGGACGGACCCTTCTCACCATCGAGGAGGGCGTTGCGATGATCACCCAGTTCCCGGAGGTCCTGGTCAAGAACAAATGCTTCTCCCTGGGCGGCTCACGCTGCGGTGACCGCCGCGTCCCGGCGATCTGGATCAGCCAGAAGGCCCCCAAACTCGGCTGGTGCTGGGAAGGCAACCCCCACACCTGGCTCGGCATGGCCTCCGCCGACCACCGCGGCGGCGTCCGAGCGGGGTAGGGGTCGGCACGCCGTGCTCGTCAGGGGCGGACGGGCGGGTTGAAGCGGGACGGGACGGGTTCGCTCCACCGCAGCGGGACGGCGTCGGGTGTCTCGACGACGTCGGTGACGGCGAACTCGACGAGCCGTTCGGCGCCCGGCACGGCGGCGGCGTGCGCGGGTTCCCAGTCGGTGCGCGCCGTCCCGGTGAGCTGCAGGACGGCGCCGGTGCGCCAGTCGGGGAACAGCAGTCCGGCACGGGGCTGGACCTCCAGGTTGCCCAGGGTGTTGAACATGGCGTTGCCGACGTAGTCGGGCCAGCGCAGCAGGGTCGGCGTCACCGCCTCCACGAAGCCCGGGGCGCCGCCGCGGTGGGAGGCGTCGGCGTCGCCTTCGCGATCGGAGGTGGCGATGAAGAAGGTGTCGGCGCCGGTGATCCACCGTTGCTGGTCGCCGGTCAGCGCGCGGGACCGGCGCGGTCGGCCGGGCGCGACCGGCTCCCGGTGCGGTCGGCGCTTCTGGATGTACTTGGGGCAGTTGGAGTACACCTGATCGAGCCGGACGCGCAGGCCGTGCGGGGTCGGGACGGCGCGTCCGTTCATCCGCATCCGCCGGTGGCGGGACGGCTCGATGGCGAGCAGGCCGACCGCGGCCGGTTCGGCGAGCGCCCGGTGCAGCGGGTCGTCCGGGCCCGTGCGGGCGTCGATCAGGACGGTGCGGGCGTCGTCGGCGCGCAGGAAGCCGGGCCGTCCGGTGAGCAGCGTGGCCCACATCCGTCCCCCGCCGTCGGCGGCGCCGAGTACGACCATCGGCTGCTGGAGCAGGAACTTCTGCGCCACTTCGGGGATCTCCGCCCGGATGGCGCGGCCGGAGAACCCGCCCTGCTCCCGCAGGCCGGCGCGCCGCTGGGCGGCCCGTTCGCCCTCGTGGTAGACGTCGACCGCCACAGCGGCCTCCTTTCGACGATCGGTTAGAAGAATCCGCAGGTCGGGGCGGTTCCGCTCGGCGCGGGCGCGGTGTCGGCCCCGGCGGGCGCGTAGATCTCCAGGCGGGTGCCGTCGGGGTCGGTGAAGAAGATCCCGCCGGAGGAGACGCCCTCACCGTGCGGGACGACTCCGTCGTGCGCGAACGCGGCGCCCAGGTCGCGCAGCACCCGTTCGGCGGCCTTCACCTCCTCGATCGTCTCGACCTGGAACGACAGGTGGTGCAGGCCCGCCGTCCGGGCGGAGAAGGCGGTGTCGCTCTGCTGCCACAGGGTGAGCACCACGCGCCCGTCCCGTCCGAGGAAGGCCCAGCGGCGGTCGTCCTCCTTGCCCTCGGCCTGCACCTCCAGCCCGAAGACGCGCTCGTAGAAGGGCAGCGACCGATCGACATCGGTCACGTTCAAGCCCACGTGCCCGGTCTGCAGGTTCTTGATGGCGATCGTCTCCATGGCACATACCTCGCTAATCCGGGCGATACCGCCCGGCTCGTCCTAACCGGCTATCGAAAGATAAGGGGTTAGGTCGCGATCGTCAACCGGCTAAGTTGCGATAGCCGGGTAGAATCGGGCCGTGGAGTCGGAGCACCGTCCTCAGCCGCGGGTCGCAGCGGACCCGCGCCCGCTCGTCGGCGAACCGCTGTGCCTCGATCTGCTCAATACGCGCTGGGTGGTCAACGGCGCCCGGCACGATCTGCTCGACACCACCGCCGGGCTGGACGTCTGGCTGCGCTCGACCGGGCTGGACGACCGCGCGACGGCCGGGCGGGCGATGCTCGACGCCGTCGTGGAGACCCGCGACATCCTTCGCGCGCTGGTGGAGCGGCGTTCGTCCCCCGAAGCGGCGGAGGCGCTCAACCGGGTCCTCGCGCACGGCGCGCTGCACCCGAGGCTCGGCCCCGGCGGCCCCGAGCACCGCCCCCGGACCGACGAGCCCGCCTGGCTGCCGTCCTGGCTCGCCGCCGCCGACTACCTGCGGCTCCTGAACGACGACCCCGGCCGCATCAAACCGTGCGCGCACCCCGACTGCGTCCTGTACTTCCACGACACCACGAAGAACGGCACCCGCCGCTGGTGCTCCATGGCCGTCTGCGGCAACCGCGCCAAGGCCGCACGCCACTACGAACGCAGCAAGACCACCCCGTAGACGCGCACCCTCCGCCCCTCATCACCGCGGCGAGCCACCGTCGGGGCACGTTTATCTCTCCCTGGTCATGGGAGACATCACCTATCCCGAGCCCGCGACGAGGTCCGCGACGACTTGTGGCGCCGGCGTGCGTCCACGGTCGGCCTCGGCCGGTGGTCCCGGGCGCCCGGCATCCTCTGGTCGAACGGAGCCGACATGGCAACGCCCACCGCCGAACGGTCCGGCGGGCTCGACCGCGACGTCATCGTCACCGGGCTCGTCATCGTGGCCGGGATGATCATGGTGGTGCTCGACACCACGATCGTCAACGTGGCACTGGAGTCGCTGGGCACCGAACTCGACGCGCCGCTGTCGACGATCCAGTGGGTGGTGACCGGCTACCTGCTCGCGGTCGCCCTGGTCATCCCGGTCACCGGCTGGGCCATGGACCGGTTCGGCCCCAAGGCGACCTGGATCACCGCCGTAAGCTTGTTCGCGATCGGCTCCGCGCTGTGCGCGGCCGCCTGGTCGATCGAGAGCCTGATCGCCTTCCGCGTGGTGCAGGGCCTCGGCGGCGGAATGCTGCTGCCCGGCGGGCAGGCGATCATCACCCGGGCCGCCGGGCCGGACCGGCTGGGACGCGCGATGAGCATCCTCGGCGTCCCCATGCTCCTCGGACCGGTGCTCGGTCCCGTGCTCGGCGGCCTGCTCGTCGAATACACCAGCTGGCACTGGATCTTCATCGTCAACGTCCCCGTCGGCATCCTCGCCGTCGCCCTCGCGGTGTGGAAACTGCCCGCCGGGGGCGCCCTCCCCCGATCCGGCCACCTCGACCTGCGCGGACTCATGCTGCTCTCCGGCAGTCTCGCCGCCCTGCTCTACGGGCTGTCCGAGGCGAGTTCGCACGGTGGGTTCGGCGAGTGGGGCGTGCTCGGATGGCTCCTCGGCGGCGCGGTCGGCCTCGCCCTGTACACCTGGCACAGCCTGGGCAAGGGAGCCGCGTCGATCATCGACGTCCGCCTGCTCACGAACCGGCGCTTCGCCTTCGGGACGGTGGCGGTCTTCCTCGTCGCGATCGGGCTGTTCGGCGGCATGCTGCTGCTCCCGCTCTACTACCAGACGGCGCGCGGCGAGGGCGCGCTGAGCGCCGGGCTGCTGCTCGCGCCGCAGGGCCTGGGCGCCATCGTCGCCATGGTGATCGGAGGCCGGCTCACCGACAAGATCGGCGCTGGCTACGTCGTGCCCGTCGGGATCGTGCTCGCGCTGCTCGGCACCTTCCCCCTCACCCAGGTGGGCATCGACACCTCCTACGCCTGGCTGAGCGGCGCCCTGTTCGTGCGCGGCATGGGCCTGGGGGCGGTGATGATGCCGACGATCGCCGCCTCCTACACCACGCTCGGCAAGGACGTGGTGTCGCGGGCGGCGCCCACGCTGTCGGCGATGCAGCAGGTCGGCGCGTCACTCGGCAGCGCCCTGCTGGTGACGGCGCTGACGCGGCGGTTCACCGACCGGCTCGCCGCCCGGGGCGTCCGCCCCCGGGGCGGCGGCGGTACCGACCAGATCGGCTCGATCCCGCCCGACGCCATGCCGGTGGTCGGCCCGCCGCTGGCCGACGCGTTCGGTTTCGCGTTCTGGATCGCCTTCGCGCTCACCGCGCTGATCATCGTGCCCGCGCTGTTCATGCCCCGGCACGCGGCCCGCGACCGCGACGGCCCGCCGGTGGCGGCCGGTGTCTAGCGCCGGTCTCCCGCCTCGCCGGACGTGAAGGCGTACGGCATTCGCTCCGCCTCGCGGGTCATGCGGGCGATGTCTTCTTCGGGCAGGGCCGAGTCGGACGTCGCGGTCATCGACCGCCGCTCGCCGGCGACCAGGTTCTCGGCCGTGACGTGGACGTTGCCGTTGGCGTCGACGTCGACGGTGACTTCGAGCCACGGCGCGTCCGGGGGGTCGGCGGGCGGGCCGGTGAGCCGGAGCGCGCCGAGCCGCCTGTTGGACGCGGCGGTCTCGACCTCGCCCTGGTAGACGCGCACCTCCACCGTCCCGGGCGGCCCGCCGGACGGCAGGGACGCGACGGTCTCCGATCGCCTGGTCGGGATGTGGGTGTTCCGCTCGACGATCTTCGTGAGGGTGCCGTCCGCGCCCTCGATGCCGAGACTCGACGGGGCGACGTCCAAGATGAGGCGGTCCTTGACCTGACCCGTGAGGATGCCCGCGTACAGGCTCGCGCCGACGGCCGCGCCCTCGTCGGGGTGGACGCTCCGGTCGGGTTCCCCGCCCCCGGTCAGGGTCTTGATCAGCTCGGCGACGGCCGGCATCCGCGTCGAGCCGCCCACGAGGACGACCTCGTCGACGTCGCTCACCGCCAGACCGGCGTCCGCCAGCACCTGGTGGAACGGCTTCGCCGCACGGTCCAGCAGGTCGGCGGTCATCCGCTGGAACTCGGCGCGGGTGAGCCGCTCTTCGAGGTGCAGCGGGCCCGCGGCGCGGGCGATGTGGGGCAGGCCGATCCAGGTCTCCGGCGCGGAGGACAACTCGATCTTCGCTTTCTCCGCGGCCTCGCGGAGCCGCGCGGACGCGGTGGGGTCTTTCGCCAGATCCACGCCGTGGGCCTTCTCGAACCCGTCCACCAGCCGGGCGACGATCCGGTCGTCCCAGTCGTCGCCGCCGAGGCGGCCGTCGCCGGAGGTCGCGAGGATCTCGGCCACGCCGTCGCCGACGTGCTGCAGCGACACGTCCAGCGTGCCGCCGCCCAGGTCGAAGACCATGACCGTGGCGTCGTCCGGGCGGAGCGCGAGCCCGAGGGCGACGGCGGACGGTGCGGAGACCACCCGCAGGACGTTCAGGCCCGCGATCCGCGCGGCCTCCGTGACGGCCCGGCGTTCGCGCTCGGAACGCGCGGCCGGGACGGTGAGGACCACGTCGGTGACCGGTTCCCCGAGGTGGGCCTCGGCGTCGTTCCTGAGCTTCCGCAGGATGAACGCGCCGATCTGCTGGGGGACGAAGTCTTCGCCGCCGATCCGTCTCGTCCGGGCGCTGCCCATCTCGCGGGCGACCGATCGGACGGTCCGTTCCGGATGCAGGATCGCCTGCTGTTCGGCGGCGCGGCCCACCAGCAGCGTGCCGTCCGGGGCGACGGCGACCACGGACGGTGTGCCGCGCAGCCCGTGCGCGTCCGCGATGACGGTCGGTTCGCCGCCCTCCAGCACGCAGACCGTCGACTTGCGGGTGCCCAGGTCGATCCCGATCGCCCGGCGCTTCGGCGTCCCGAAGGGGTGGGTGTACGCGCGAGTGTCGTGAGGGTCCGCACCCGTCCCAGCGGTCGCACCGGTTTCACCGGTCGCGCTCGCCTCGGTGAGCGCGGTCAGCAACCCGGTGGCCGTGGGCCGCAGCGCGGGATCGCGCCGCAGGCACTCGCGGACGATCTCCCGCAGTGGCCCGTCCAGCTCGCCCAGCCGCGGCTCCTCCTGCAGGATCCGGTGGACGAGCACGTGCGCGGCGCCCGCGCCGAACGGGCCCCGGCCGGTCGCCGCGTACACCAGCAGGCCGCCGAAGGAGAAGACGTCGCTGGGCCGCTCCACCCGGCCGCCCCGGCACTGCTCCGGCGACATGTACGCGGGCGTGCCGATCGGGTGCGTCCCCGTCAGCAGGGTCGCGTCGGGGGTCACGGCCAGCCCGAAGTCGATCACCTTGGGGCCGTCCGCGGCCAGGAGCACGTTGGACGGCTTGAGGTCCCGGTGGACCAGTCCCTCGGCGTGGATCGCCGCCAGCGCTTCGGCCAGCGAGGCGGCCACGTCGAGCAGGTCCGGTGCGGGCAGCGGGCCGTCCGCCCGCACCCGGTCCCGCAGCGACGCGCCTGCGACGTACGCGGTGGCGAGCCAGGGCGGGGAGCCGTCGGCGTCGGCGCTCATCACGGGGGCGGTGAAGATGCCCGGGACGCGCCGCATCGCCGCGATCTCGCGGGCGAAGCGGTGGCGGAAGGACGGGTCCGCGGCGTACTCCGAGCGGACGACCTTCACCGCGACCCGCCGTCCGCCGGGCGAACGGCCCAGGTAGACGCGGCCCATGCCGCCCTCGCCGAGCAGCCCCTCGATGCGGAAGTCCGCGATCGTCCGCGGATCCTCCGGCCGCAGCGGCTCCAACGGCCACCTCCCCCGCCTCGACTCGGCCAAAGCGTAACCGCGATCGTCTCGCGGGCCGCGTGTCCGCGGGGGAGGCCGGCGGCTCAGCCGATGAGGAGGCGGTAGGTGAGGAGGACGACCCCGCTCGGGAAGGTGACCGAGTCGACCAGGTCGAGGGTTCCGGCGCTCTCCGGGCGGAACAGCGGCTCGCCGGAGCCCTTGACGACCGGGCAGAGCCAGATCTTGTACTCGTCCAGGAGCCCGGCGGCGGCGAGGCCGTCGGTCAGGCGGCCGCTGCCCCAGACGAGGATGTCGCCGCCGTCCTGCTTCTTGAGGTCGCCCACCGCCCCGGCGAGGTCGTCGCCGTCGATGACCGTGGTGGGGTTCCAGGCGGACGTGTCCACCGGCTCGCTCGCGACGACGTACTTGGCCATCGAGTTGACGTGGTCCGCGTAGGGGTTGCCGCCCATGTTCGGCCACGCCTGCGCCATGCCCTCGTAGGTGACGCGGCCGAGCAGGAGCGCGTCTGCGGCGGTCGTCATGGTGAACGCCTGGGTCTGGGACTTCTCCTCGGAGTACTGCAGCGACCATTCGTGGGGGTTGTCGATGAAGCCGTCGAGGGTGGCGTACGTAGAAGCGACGATCTTGCGCATGATTTCCTCCGGTTCGGCCGGTGTCGCCGGGGTTGGCGTCATTAGACTCGCAATCCGAAGAATCCGCCGGTAGTGGCCGGGTTCAGCAGTTCCATGTGAAGGATTCACATGATCCGTGTGATGGTCGCCGAGGACGTCCGCATCCTGCGGGAGACGCTGACCACCGTCCTCGGGCTGGAGGACGACATCGAGGTGGTGGCCACGGTCGAGCGCGGCGACCGGATCGTCGCCGTGGCCGAGCGGGCCCGCCCGGACGTGGCGGTGCTCGACATCGACCTGCCCGGCATGGACGGCCTGGACGCCGCCGCCGAACTCCGCACGAGACTCCCGGACTGCCGGACGGTCGTCCTGACCGGGCTGGGCAAACCCGGACATCTGCGCCGCGGGCTCGCCGCGGGGATCTCCGGGTTCCTGCTCAAGCACGCGCCGGCCGACGACCTCATCGACGCGATCCGCAGGGCCGTCGCGGGGGAACGGGTGGTCGACCCGCAGCTGGCCCTCGCCGAGCTCGAACGGGCGGAGAATCCGCTCACCGCGCGCGAGACCGACGTGCTCCGGCTGTCGGCGACCGGCGCGGAGGCCGACGACATCGCCCGGTCCCTCTCACTGAGCCGGGGCACCGTCCGCAACTACCTGTCGTCGGCCGTCATGAAGCTGGACGCCAGGAACCGCATCGACGCCATCCGCATCGCGACCGACCAGGGCTGGCTGTAGCGGCACCGACACCGCCAGCCGGAAGCGGTCCCCCTCCTTCCCGGCGGTCAGCGTCCCGCCCTGGTCCCGCACCCTCCGCTCCAGGTTCTTCAACCCCACGCCCGGGGCGCCGCCCCGCCCCGACGCGCCGTCGTTGACGAGGTCCAGCCGGACGCTCCGCGCCGCCGCCTCGACGGCCAGCTCGCATCGTTCGGCCTCGCTGTGCCGCAGCACGTTGGTGGCCCCTTCGCGAAGGACGGTCGCGAGGAGCGTGTCGGTCTCCGCGGGCAGCCGCACCGGCGGAACCGTCCAGGACGCCTCGATCCCGGCGGCCGAGAGCGCCGCGCGGGTGGACTCGGCCTCCGCCGCCAGCGAGATCTCGCCGCGCCCGGCCACGACGGCGTCCATGTCCGCCAGGGCGCGGCGGGCGGCGGCCAGCCCTTCGGACAGTTCGACGCGGGCCCGATCGGGGTCGCGGTCCAGCAGCCGCAGCGCCAGCTCGCTCTTGAGCACCACCACCGACAGGCCGAGGCCGAGCAGATCGTGCAGGTCGGTCGCGAACCGCAGCCGCTCGCGCGCCACGGCCGCCCGGGCCAGCTCCGCCCGCGCCTCCCTGACCTGCAGGGCCAGCTCGCCCATGCGGACCAGCCCGTACACGACCAGGGCCCGCTCGCCGGACCACACGATCTCGTAGGTCATCCCGAGCACGGTCGGGTCACCGAGCTGCGCGTCCCAAATGACGAGCAGCGGATCCACGCAGATCAACGGGACCGCCGCGACCCACCGCGCCCACCCGCGCAGCACGACCAGCACGACGCCGGGCAGGAAGAGGACCACGTGCCACATCGCCAGGTCGAAGACGAGCAACGGGGCCAGCGCGGGCACGAAGATGACCAGCGTCCACAACGGACGGCCCGTGGGGGTGCAGGCACGGAGGTACAGCAGGACGAACGTCACGAGCGACGCGACGAACAGCATCGTCTCCGGCGCGCTCAGCTCGGCTTGCAGGAGACGCCGCGCCTCCACGGGCACGATCATGAGGCAGATCGTGGCGGCACCGAGCACGGCCACCACCGTGGACGTCAGGTCGTCGGCGACCGTCGCGCCCGCGAGGCGCTCGCGCCCGTATCCGTGCGCCACCGACCGCGTCTCGTTCAGCGCCGCCCGCGCCACGTCCAGCCGCCGCCTGATCGTCGCCGGGTCCCCGGTCCCGCCGTCCCGGACGACCCGCTCCAGGCTCACGCCCACCCGTTCGTTGAGCTGCTGCGCGAACACCAGCCGCTCGCGGGCCACCCCGGCCGCCGCGAGCCCGTCCCGGGTCCGCCGCATGTCGCTGACGAGGTCGGCCAGCCGGGCGACCCCGTACAGCGCGATCCCGACGAACGCCGCGTGCCCGACCGCCAGATAGGCCGCCTCCGCGACCGTCGGCCGGACCGGCAGCGCGGCGGCGAACTGGGCCGCGATCACCGCCGCGAACCCGCCCCACGCCGCCCACCGCCGTCGGAAGAGCAGGAGGAAGGCCGCCGCCAGGAACCCGGAGTTCCCGTACCAGGTGTCCGCGTACCAGACCATGCCCGCGGCCGTGAGGACCGCCTGGACGCCGAGCGTCCACGGCCAGCCCCGCACCCGCGCGTCCTCCGACCAGCGGATGCAGTTCCGCAGGTGGAGGAGCAGCAGCACGGTCAGCAGGACGAACGCCGCCGGTTTGCCTCCCGGCTCCGCGTTGACGATCCCGACGTATCCGCCGAACGCGAACCCGCAGCTCACCCCGACCGCGACCACGCGGGCCCAGCGAACGGCCGCCACCGGAGACGTGATGTCCATACGGGCCCTCCCAAGAAGGGGATCCCGCGCATCGTATAGACGAACGGTGAGGCCGAGGGGGCTTTGGCCGGGTACGGATCGGCCTTGGTGGCGCGGGCCGTCAGAAGCGGAACGCCTCGACGAACCGGTGGAGCGACTCGGGCTCGCCCTCCACCCGCACGCTGCCGTCGGCGAGTGCCTGCTCGGGGGTCTTGGCGCCGGTCATCATCGCGTGGATGCCCTGGTCGCTCCGCCTTTCGATGACGAGGTCCGGGGACGGGTGGGGGCCGATGCCGACCGTGAGGGCTCCGGCGGTGATCTGGATGCGGAGGGTGAACTCGCCCATGCGCACCTCGTAGCCGACGGTGGCGTCCCCGGCCGCCTCCGGGCGGTAGGTGGTGCGGAAGGCCATGGCGACCGATTCGGCGGTGACGGTCTCGCCGGGGCGGGGTTCGGTCATCGTGCGGGAGCCCCAGCGGCCGAGGGCGATCAGCGCCGGTTCCAGGTCGCGTCCGTAGTCGGTGAGCTCGTAGACGACCGCGCGCTCGGGGTGCGGGAGCGCGCGGCGGACGACCAGGCCCGCCTCCTCCAGTTGCTTGAGGCGGGTCGAGAGGATGTTGGTCGGGATGGCCGGCAGCCCCTTGCGCAGGTCGGTGTAGCGCTGGGGCCCCGACAGCAGGTTGCGGACGATCAGCAGCGTCCAGCGTTCGCCGATCATCTCCAACGCGCGGGCCAGGCCGCAGAACTGTCCGTACTCACGAGCCGCCATGCTGCACACCCTACATCGAACTTCACTTGACAAAGGGTGCTTGCAAAAGACAAGCTTCCTCCCGTTCAGCCATCCGGCCGGTTCGCCCGGTGAGGCGTGAGGGGGGATCGCATGACCGACGGCAGACGCACGACGGCCCTCGGCGGCGCGCCCTAGGCGCGGTAGTGGTCGAGGAACATCGCCACGCCGCCGGTGATGAGGCGGTCGGCGGTCTCCTCGTCGATGGGGGCGCCGTAGGTGGCGTGGACGAGGTGGGGATAGAGGGCCAGCGAGTAGAACTGGGTGATCGCCAGGTCGATGTCCGGGACGGCGAGGACGCCCTGGTCGATCTGGCGCCGCAGCGCCGCGGCGAAGATCGGGTGGAAGTGGCCGGGCCCGTTCTCCTGCCAGGCGCGGCCGAGCTCGGGGAAGCGGCGCTGTTCGTAGGTGACGAGCGCGCGGAGCCTGAGGACCTCAGGCCTGGTCATGTTCTGGAACCAGGCGCGGGCCGTGGCGACGAACATGTCGCGGACGTCGCCGTCGCACCGCAGGCACTCCTCGGCGTAGGCCAGCGACTCGCCGAGGGCGCACTTGAGGGCGTCGCCGATCACGGCCGTGAACAGCTCTTCCTTCCCGGCGAAGTGGTTGTAGACGGTCACCTTGGAGACGCCGGCCCGCACGGCGATGGCGTCCATGCCCGCCTCGTAGCCGTCCCGGAGGAAAACCTCCTGCGCGGCTTCGATGATCGCCGCCCGTTTCCGCTCCGCCCGCTCTCCCGTGGGAACCCGCCGTCCTTCGCTCACGGTCTCAGCATAACGGCCAACTGAACTGAACCGTTGCGTACACATGTACTGATCCGTATAGTGCAGTTCGCTCGCCGAAAGCGGGCTCACGCTGCGCTTTCGTATCGAACGTCGCCGGATACGACGAAGGGAACACACGATGATCTTTGTTGCGGGGGCCACCGGGAACGTGGGGTCGGAGGTCGTGCGCGCACTGGCCGCCGCGGGCGCGCCGGTCCGGGCACTGGTACGCGACCCGGCGAAGGCCCGGCTGCCGGAGGGCGTCGAGGCGGTGTCCGGGGACCTCGACCGGCCGGACACGCTGACGGACGCGTTGAAAGGTTCGCGTGCCGCGTTCCTGCTGCCCGGTTACGCCGACATGCCCGGATTGCTCGCCGAGGTCCGCCGGGCGGGCGTGGAACACGTCGTCCTGCTGTCGGGCGGTTCGGCCGGAAGCGGCGACATGACCAACGCGGTCACGCGCTACATGGCGCTGTCCGAGGCGGCCGTCCGGGAGTCGGGGGTGCCGTGGACGTTCCTGCGGCCGAGCGGCTTCATGTCCAACGCGCTGCGGTGGCTGCCGCAGATCCAGGAGGGGAACCGGATCCGGGTCACCTTCCCGGACGTGCCCGTGGCGTACGTGGATCCGTTCGACCTCGGCGCGGTCGCGGCGCGGGCGCTGCTCGGCGACGGGTACCGGGGCGAGATCCTCCGGCCGACCGGGCCGGAGGCGCTGCTGCCCGCCGACCAGGTCGCCGTCCTCGCCGGGGTGCTCGACCGGGACCTGCGCGCCGTCGGTCTATCGAACGCGGAGGCGCGCGCCGAGATGTCCGCCGCCATGCCGGCCGAGTACGTCGACGCGTTCTTCGACTTCTACGTCGACGGGGCGCTCGACGAGTCGATCGTCCGCCCGACCGTCCTGGAGGTCACCGGACGCGCGCCGCGCACCTTCGCGGAGTGGGCGGACGAGCACGCCGACGGCTTCCGCCGGTGACCGCGGCACCGAACCCGCGGCTGCGGCGCCTGCTCGCCGCGTCCGCCGCCGCGCTCGTCCTCGCCCCGCTGCCGGGGTGCTCCGACGCCGCCGAACCCGCGGCGGCCGTCCCGTCCCGGGAAGCGGCGCCGGAGCTGCTGCCGCCGGTGCGCGCCTACGTCGACGCCGTCGCCGCCGAGGATCCGGACGCGCTCGCCGGGGCGTTCGCCGAGGACGCCGTCCTGATCGACGTCGGCCGCCGGTTCGCCGGACGCGACGCCATCCGCGGCTGGGCGGACGCCGAGGTCATCGGCGGGACCCTCACCGTGACCGAGGTCGTCGAGAACCGGCCCGGCCATCAACGGCTGCTGGTGAATTTCGCACCCGGCGGCACCGGCGGCTTCGCGGCCCACTACGCCTTCACCGTCTCCGGCTCGGTCATCACCAAGGCCGAACTCACCTACGCCGACCAGCCGAAAGGAAACGACTCATGACCTCCCCCCAGAAGGTGACCTTCTCCAGCGAAGGCGTGTCCCTGACCGGGAATCTGTTCGTGCCCGACGGTGACGCCCCGGCGCCCGGCATCGTGGTCGCCGGGACCTGGACCAGCGTCAAGGAGCTGATGGCCGACCGGTACGCCGAACGCCTCGCCGACCGCGGCTACGCGGCGCTCTCGTTCGACTTCACCGGCTTCGGCGAGTCCGGCGGCGAGCCCCGCGACGTCGAATCGCCGGACCTGAAGATCCAAGACATCCGCAACGCCGTGACGTTCCTCGCGGGGCATCCGGCCGTGGACGGCGCGCGGCTCGGCGCGCTGGGGGTGTGCGCGGCGGCGATGTACATGAGCGCCGCCGCCGCCGACGACCCGCGCGTCCGGTCCCTCGCGCTGGTGGCGCCCTGGCTGCACGACGCGGAACTCTGCGCCGAGAACTACGGCGGCGACGCGGGCGTCGCCGACAAGATCTCCGCCGCGGAGAAGGCGCGCGCCCGCTACCGCGAGACGGGCGAGGTCGAGTACGTGCCGATGGTCAGCGGCAGCGATCCGCGCGCCGCCCTGCCCATGGAGGTCGACTTCTATCTCAACCCCGACCGCGGCGCGTCCCCGCCTGGCCCAACCGGTTCGCCGTCATGGCCTGGAAAGAGTGGCTGACCTTCGACTCCATCGCCCTGGCCCCCCGGATCACCGCGCCCGCCCTCCTCGTGCACAGCGAGGACGCCGCCATCCCCGACGGCGCGCGCCGCTTCCACGCCGGCCTGGCCGGCCCCAAGGACTTCGTGTGGACGGACGGGATCCAGTTCGACTTCTACGACCAGGAACCCCAGGTCACCTTCGCCGCGGACGCCGCCGCCGCCCACTTCGCCGCCACCCTGTGACCGCCCCCGACATCCCGAATCGACGAGAGGAACCCATGTCCGCCTTGGAGATCATCGAGACGTGCACGCGCATGGCATGGCACGCCGACCGGCGCGAGTGGGACCGGCTCGAAGCCGTGTTCGCCGACGAGGTCACGCTCGACTACACCAGCCTGAACGGCGGTGAGCCCGCCGTGCTGACCCCGCGCCGGATCGTCGAGGCGTGGTCGGCGACGCTCGGCGGCTTCGACGCCACCCAGCACCTGATCACCAACCACCTCGTCGACATCGACGGCGACCGCGCCGTCTGCACCGCCGCGTTCCAGGCCACCCACCGCCTGGCCGACCCGCACGGCTCCCCGCTGTGGACGCTCGGCGGCACCTACCGCTTCGACCTCGCCCGCACCACCGCCGGATGGCGGATCACCGGCGTCGTCATGACCGCCACCTGGGCGGACGGCAACCAGAACCTCCCCGCGCTCGCCGCCGCCCGCACCTGAGGCGCGACGCATCTCGACGGAGCCGTCCCGAACCGCGGTTCAGGGACGGCTCCGCTTCTGGCCGACCCGCGATTCGGGCGACTCGGCCACCACACCGTTGAGCGTGGCCACGAGCCCCGTCCTCTTCTTCCGGTACAGGGCCCGGCCGGGCAGCGTGCCGTTCGGCGGTGCCGTCGAGCGGAAGCGCGGACGCGGCCGAGAACGCGTCCGTTCCGTCCGTGGACACCCGGGGGCGAAGCGGACGGGCGCGTCGCGGCGGTGACCGGCCGCAGCCGGTGCCATCGACTCACCCCCGTGCATTATCTTGCATCTAAGGTATTGCCGGTTCGAGTGGGGTGCGCGTGCGTGACATCGTCGATGATCTGGGCGCCTGGCGGGCCGCCGGTCGGGATTTCGCGTTGGCCACGGTGGTGGGCACGTTCCGCAGCGCGCCGCGTCCGGCGGGCGCCGCGATGGCCGTGTCGGACGACGGCGTGGTCGCGGGCAGCGTGTCCGGCGGATGCGTCGAGGGCGCCGTGTACGAGCTGTGCCGGGAGGTCCTCGGCACCGGCACGCCCGCGCTGCAGCGGTACGGGGTCGCCGATGACGACGCGTTCGCCGCCGGCTTGACCTGCGGGGGGACCATCGACGTGCTGGTCGAGCCGGTCACCGCGGCGGGCTTCCCCGGTTTCGACGCGGTGCTCGCCGATGTCGTCGGCGGTGCGCCCGTGGCCGTCGCCACCCTCGTGGCGGGTCCCGGCCGGATCGGCGCGACTCGTGTCGTCCGGCCGGGCGGGGCGGCCGGATCGCTGGGACGCGGCGACGGTCTCGACGCCGCGGTGGACGACGACGCGCGCGGCATGCTCGTCCAGGGACGCACCGGCCTGCTGCGCTACGGCCCGGACGGCGAGCGGCGGCCCGACGACGTGACCGTCTTCGTCCGGTCCTTCCTGCCGCCGCCGCGGATGCTGGTGTTCGGCGCCATCGACTTCGCGGCGGCGGTCGCCCGGACGGGCAAGTTCCTCGGCTACCGCGTCACCGTCTGCGACGCCCGGCCGGTGTTCGCCACGCCCCGGCGGTTCCCGGACGCCGATGAGGTGGTCGTCGACTGGCCGCACCGGTACCTGCCGACCGTCGAGGTGGACGAGCGGACCGCGCTGTGCGTCCTCACGCACGACCCGAAGTTCGACGTCCCGCTGCTGGAGGCGGCCTGCGGACGCGCGCCGGTTACATCGGCGCGATGGGCTCGCGCCGTACGCACGAGGATCGGCTCGCCCGGCTCCGCGCGGCGGGGCTGACCGAGGAGGAGCTGAGCCGGCTCCGCTCCCCCAGCGGCCTGGACATCGGGGCCCGCACTCCGGAGGAGACGGCCGTCTCGATCGCCGCGGAGCTGATCCAGACGCGGTGGGGCGGCTCGGGTCGTCCGCTCGGCACCACCGAGGGGCCGATCCACGCGCCCCGAGGAAGCCGGTGACCTCCGGGGACGCGCCCGCGCCGCTTGCGTCATCAAAAGCTTAGATTTAAAATTCTTTGCACTAAGTGTCTTCGGGAGAACAGGACGGCTCGATGGGCTCAATCGCCATCAGCGGCGCGGGGATCGGCGGGCTGTCCGCCGCGATCGCGCTGCGCTCGCTCGGTCACGACGTCGTGGTGTACGAGCAGGCGCCCAAGTTCGCGCGGGTGGGCGCCGACATCAACCTGACGCCGAACGCCGTCCGGGCGCTCGACGGGCTGGGCGTCGGCGCCGCGCTCCGCGAGACCGCGGCCCGGCCGACGCACCGGATCAGCCGGACCTACGACACCGGCGCGGAGACCTCCCGCCTGCCGATGGGCGACACCGCCGAGCGCGAGTACGGCGCCCCGCAGCTCACGATGCACCGCGCGGACGTCATGACCGCGCTGGAGACCGCGCTGCCGGACGAGTGCGTACGCCTCGGCGCCCGCGTCACCGAGATCTCGCAGCACGACGACGGCGTCGTCCTGCGCCTGGCGGACGGCGGCGAGGCGCGGGCGGACGCGGTGATCGGCGCCGACGGCATCCACTCGGTGGTGCGGACCGCGCTGTTCGGGCCGGAGAAGCCGACGTTCACGGGCGTCGTCGCCTATCGCGCCGTCGTCCCGGTCGAGGAACTCGCCGGGGTCGCGAACCTGGACGCGTTCACCAAATGGTGGGGGCCGGACATCGACACGCAGATCGTGACGTTCCCCCTGAACCGCGGCCGCGACCTGTTCATCTTCGCCACGATCCCGCAGGAGGGGTGGCACGAGGAGTCCTGGACCCAGCCTGGGGACGTCGCGGAGCTGCGGGAGCTCTACGCCGACTTCGCCCCGGAGGCCAGGCGCCTGCTGGGCGCCTGCTCGAACGTGCTCAAGTCGGCCCTCTACGTCCGCGACCCGCTGCCTTCCTGGACGGTCGGACGGGCGACGCTGCTCGGCGACGCCTGCCATCCGATGATGCCGTTCATGGCGCAGGGCGCGGGCCAGGCGGTCGAGGACGCCGTGGTCCTCGCGCGGGCGATCGACGCGCACGCCGACCACGCTTCGGCCTTCGCGGCCTACGAGGCGGCCCGGCGCGAGCGCACCGCCCGCATCCAGGTCTCCTCGCGCGACAACGCGTGGCTCAAGGAGTCCGGCACGGGCGACTGGGTCTACGGCTACGACGCGTGGAGCGTTCCGGTCGCTTGACGTGCGGTTCCCCGCCTCCGCCCCGGCGACGTGCCGCGAGCACGCGCCAGGGCGGAAGCGGGAGCCGGAGCCGGAGGCGCTTCCTTCCGAACCCGCGCGTCGAGAGGGGCACGGCCACCGGTGACACCGGCGGCCGTGCCCCTCGTTCGTGCGCTTCGAGAGGGCGGCACGGCCCCACCCGGGCGGCCGCGCCCCTCGCGCCTCTCGCGTGCGTCGGCTCAGAGGGTGTCGAGGAAGGCGGCCACGGCCGCGTTGAACGCGGCGGGATTCTCCTGGTTGGCGAGGTGGCCCGCGGCGGGGACGGTCCGCAGGACGGCGCCGGGGATCTGTGCGGCGATCGGCTCGCTCTCGCGGGCGCCGGTGACCCGGTCGGCTTCGCCGTAGAGGACGAGCGTGGGGGCGCCGATCGCGCCGAGCGTCCCGTCGAGGTCCGTCGCGGCCATCGCGTCGGCGGCGTGGGCGTAGCCGGGGAGCCGGACGGCGACGCCATCGCCCGCGGCGGCCCGGACGGCCTCGGGTTCGGGGGCGTCGTGGCGCAGCAGCCTGCGCGCCCGTACCGCGGCGAACGCGTCGGCGCCGTGCTCGGCGAGTTCGGCCGCCCGTCCGCGCATCGCCGCCGCCTGCTCCGGCGACCGGCCCGACCCGCGGGTACTGTCGCCGAGGATCAGGGCGCGCACGAGGCGGGGGTGCCGCTGGGCGAGCCGCGCGGCGATCACTCCGCCGAAGGACATGCCGAGGACGACGGCCTCGCCGTGGCCGCGCGCGGCGATGAGCGCCGCCGCGATGTCGGCGTAGCCGTCAATGCCGGGCGCCGTGTCCGGGTCGGGCGAGTCGGCGTAGCCGGGAGCGTCCCAGGCGACGACGCGCATCCGGTCGGCGAACGCGGCGAGCTGGGGCGCGAACGACGCGGAGCTCGACCCGATCCCGTGCAGGCAGAGCAGCAGCGGGCCGTCACCGGCCTCCCGCGTGTGCAGGAGGGCGGCGGCGGCCCGGGCGTCGAGGAGGTCCGCCATCAATCGCGGGTGACGCCGTGCATCTCGGACGTCGTCGGGTACGACGGGATCGCGGGCTTCTTGGTGCCGATGATCACGCAGATGCGGGCGTCCTCGGACGAGACCGTCTTGAGGCTGCGCGGGACCCCGGCGGGCACGCACAGCAGGTCGTACTTGCCGAGCACGCGGCTGGCGGTCTTGGTGCCGTCCTCGACGTCGTGGACGGAGAACTCGACCTCGCCCTCCAGGACGAAGAACGCCTCTTCCACGTCGGGGTGGGTGTGCTCGGGGCCGACGCAGCCCGAGGGGAGGATCATGTTCGAGAAGGTGAAGTGGTCCGAGGGGATGATCGAGGCGTCGCCCTCGTGGTTCCCCGTCGCGCCGGAGCCGATGTAGCGGACCTGCGCGCGGCGGAACTTCTCGCCCGCCTTCGTCTGGAACTTCAGGGTGTCCCAGTCGACGTTGCGCGAGGCGCTGCTGGCGAAGCACTCGTCGATCAGGGCCTCCAGCTCGGGGGTGCCGGTCTGGGCCGTCGTGTCGGTCATGGCGCTTCCTCTCTGGGTCGGGTGATGCGGGGGTCTGGGGCTCAGCCGGCCGGGCGCGCCATCCGGGGTCGGGCACGCCGCCCATGTGCCGGCGGATCTCGGGCGACGGCGGTCCGGCGGTGCGGAACAGGTCGGACAGTTCGGGGATGCGCGGCCAGACGCGGGGCATCCAGGTGGCCTCGTCGATCTGCATGACCTCGGCCGTCATCTCGGGGACGAGCCCGGCCGGATCGACGTAGTAGGCGAAGGCGTTGTCGCCCGGGCCGTGCCGGCCGGGGCCCCACGCGGTCTCGTGCCCCGCGACCTTGAGGCGGCCGATGCTGCGCATCCAGGCGTCGAGGCTGCCGACTTCGTAGGCGACGTGGTTGGGCGCCGCCCATTCGGCCTGGTTGAAGGCGACGACGTGGTGGTCGGCGTTCGCCCGCAGGAACACCATCTGGTGCTCCGACCAGTCGCTGACGCGCAGCCCCAGGACCCGGGTGTACCAGGCGGTGAGGGCGTCGATGTCGGTGGTGTTGAGCACGATGTGCGCGACCTTGCGCGGGACGGGCACGTCCAGGGGGCGTTCGGCGACCGCGTGCACGTTCGCGCTGATCTCCAGGACCCGGTTCTCCGGGTCGAGGAAGCGGAAGCCGTACCCGGCGCCGGGACGGTCGATGGGGCCGGGCCGCTCCAGCACGGTGGCGCCCTCGGCCTCGGCCCAGACGGCCGCCGCGTCCACCTCGGCGGGGGTGGGCACCGCGAAGGCGATGTGGTCGAGGGCGTTGGTCCGCGCCGCGTGCAGTTCGAGCACGTGGTGCTCGGGCCCCGAGGCGCGCAGGTAGGCGGAGTCGGGGGTGCGCTCGACGAGTTCGAGCCCCCACGGGCCGGTGTAGAAGTCGACCGACTCCTCCAGTGCGGTGGTGCGCAGCGCGACGTGGCGCAGCGCCCGCAAGAGGGGAGTTGCGGGGGCGGTCATCGCGGTGTCCTCTCGTCGTTTGGTCGGGCCGGACGGGCGGCGCTCAGTTCGAGCCCGGGATCTTCACCGGCGGGGTGAACGGGCGCGGGATGGGGCCGAGGGCTTCGACGTCGACCTCGACGACGGCGGCGCCGCGGACCGAGAGCGCCGCGGCGAGCGCGGTCTCGATGTCGTCGGTGCTCTTGACCCGCCAGTGCGGCAGGCCGTGGGCGGCGGCGAGCAGACCGAAGTCGGGCGTGGCGAGGTCGACGCCGGACCGCCGTCCGACGTGGGCGTCCTGGGTGTTGCGCAGGACCCCGTAGCCGCCGTCGTTGAACAGCAGGACGACCGCCCACGGGTTCTCCTGCGCGAGCGTCCCGAGTTCGCCGAGGTGGACGGCGAAGCCGCCGTCGCCCGCGAGGATCAGCGTCGGCAGGTCGGGCCGGGCGATCGCCCCGCCGATGCCCATCGCGAGTCCCTGGCCGATGCCGCCGCCGCGCGGGAAGACGTTGACGGACGGGTCGTCCACGGCCAGGAGCCGGTTCCCCCACATGCTGGACGGGATGGTGACGTCGCGGGCGAGGACGGCGTCGCGCGGGAAGGCCGAGCGCACCGCGTCGCAGATCTCGGCCTGCCAGCCGATGGACTCCCGCAGGCCCTGGCGGGCGCCGCGCCGCGCGGCGGCGACCTCGGTGAGCCAGCCGTCGTCGGTGCCGGTGCGGTCCGGGAGGCGGTCGAGCAGGGCGCGCAGCACGCCGGCGGCGGGCCCGACGAGACCGGTCGACGCCGGGTAGACGCGGCCGATCGCGGCGGGGTCGACGTCGATCTGTACATGGTTCGCGGGCAGGACGAGGTCGTAGTCGCCGGTCTCGTTGCTGCGGAAGTGCGTCCCGATGCTCACGAGCAGGTCGGCGCGCTCGCGCACGGCGGCGACGGCCGGGTTGAGCGCGAAGTTGCCGATGCACGCGCCGTGCCCCTCGTCCACCACACCGCGCCCGGAGTTGCTGGTGAGGAGCCCGGCGCGCGTCCGGGTGAGCAGTTCGGCGACTTCTGGACGGGCGTCGAGCGCGCCGCCGCCCGCCCACAGCAGCGGACGTTCGGCGGCGGCGATCCGCGCGGCGGCCTCGTCCAGCGCCGCTTCGTCGAGCGCGGGGGCGGCGGCGTCCGGCGCGACGTCCAGCACGGGGATCTCGTGCGGACGGTACTGGAGGTCGATCGGCCATTCGACGCTGACCGGCCCGTACGGGACGGTCGCGGCCTGCGCGGCCGCGCGGGCGAGGATCGCCGGGGCGCCGTCGACGTCGCGGATCGTGTGCGCCGCCTTGCTGACGGCGGCGAGCATGCCCGCCTGGTCTTTGGTCTCGTGGATGAAGCCGCGGCCCAGGCCGAGGTAGCGGCTTTCGATCTGCCCGGTCACGTGCAGGACGCGCGAGCCGGTGGACAGTGCCTCGATGAGCGCCCCGGCGGCGTTGCCCGCGCCGGTGCCGGTGCTGGTCAGCGCGATGCCGACGGTGCCGCGGACGCGGCCGTGGGCGTCGGCCGCGTTGACCGCCGCCGCCTCGTGCCGGACCGGGACGAACCGCAGCTTCGCGGCGACGGCGTCGACGAGCGGCATGTTGTGGACGCTGACGACGCCGAAGGCGGTGTCGACGCCGAGCGCCTCCATCAGCGCGACGAGCAGGTCGCCGCCGTTGGTGGCGTCGAGCGCGCGACCGGGTGCGGGGTTCTCAGACATAACGGGCGACTCCTCCGGAGACCTCGATCTGGGTGCCGGTGATGTAGGAGGCGCGCGGCGACGCCAGGAAGACGATGGCGGCCGCGACCTCCTCGGCGGTGCCGAGCCGTCCGGCGGCGATCCGGCGGTCGGCGGCGATCCGGCCCGCCCACTCCTCGTAGGAGGCGGTGGCCTGCCCGGCCTCGCGCGCGTGCTCGTACCTGCGCCGCCACTGGCCGGTGTCGATCAGCCCGACGCAGACGGAGTTGACGCGGACGCCGTCGGCGGCGAACTCGGTCGCCATCGAGGTCGAGAGGTTGAGCAGCCCGGCGCGCGCCGCGGACGTCGCCACGAGGTGGCCTTCGGGCTGGCGGGCGAGGACGGCGTTGAGGTTGACGACCGCGGCGGCGTCGGAGGCGCGCAGCGCGTCCAGGGCGGCGCGGGTGGGGTGGATCACGCCGAAGAACTTCAGGTCGAGTTCCTCGCGCCAGTCGTCGTCGGCCGTCGTCTCGAAGGTCGACGTGCGGGAGCGTCCCGCGTTGTTGACCAGGACGTCGAGCCCGCCGAACGCGGCGGCGGACTCGCGCACGAAGGCGCCGATCTCCTCGGCGCGGGTCACGTCGGCGGTGCCGTGCCGCAGCCGCTCGCCGTACTCGGCGCGCAGCGGGGCGAGCGCGGTGCGGAGCCGCTCGGGGTCGCGGCCGCAGGTCGCGACGTTGGCGCCCTCGGCGAGCAGCGCCGCCACGGTGGCGAGCCCGATGCCCGAGCTCCCGCCGGTGACCAGGGCCGTCCGGCCGGCCAATCCCAGTTCCATGCGGGACACGCTACCATAAATCTTAGACCTAAGTATCTTTGCTTTGAGGATTTTGGGTCCGAAGGTTCTGTTGCCGAGCGAGCGTTCCGGGACGACGTCCGGGACGCGGGAGGAGCGTCGATGCAGGGGACGAAAGCGATCGCGGTTCTGGGGCACGGCGCGATCGGGTCGGTCGTGTGCGAGCGGCTGCTGGCCGGAGCCGTCCCCGGAGCCCGGCTGGACTGCGTGGTGACGCGACGCGCGGCGGGCGCCGCCGCACCGGACGTCGCCGTCCCGGTGGTGACCGCCGACGAGGCGATCGGACGGGCCGACGTGCTCGTCGAGTGCGCGGGGCACGCGGCCCTCGCCGCGCACGGCGAGGCGGCCCTGACCGCCGGGACGGACCTCGTGGTCTCCTCGGCCGGCGCCCTCGCCGACGGATCGCTGGGCGAACGCCTCCGCGCGGCGGGCCCGGGCCGCCTCTTCGTCACGGCGGGCGCCCTCGGCGGCCTCGACGTCCTGACCGCGGCGGCCTCCGCCGCGCCCTTCACGACGATCCGGCTGAGCACGACCAAGACCCCCGCCGCGCTCGTCCAGGACTGGATGGACGCCGCCCAGAAGGAGGAGCTGGCCCGCGCGGACGGCCCGGTCGTCGTCTTCAGCGGACCGGCGGAGGAGGCCGCCGCCCTGTTCCCCAGGTCGATGAACGTCGCCGCGACGCTCACGCTGGCGCTGCCCGGCGCCCCGGTCGAGGTGGAGCTGATCGCCGACCCCGCCGCCGCCCGGGTGACCCACGTCGTGACCGCCGCGGGCCCGATCGGCGACTACCGCTTCGAAGTGCGGAACCATCCGTCCCCCGCCAATCCCCGCACCAGCCGGGTGGTCCCCTACGCCGTCCTGCAGACCCTTCGCGGCGCCCTCTGACGAGACGGGCCCGGGGGCGCGTCTCTGAAGGACGGCGCCCCGGCGGGCTCCCGGAGGTCAGCCGCCACGGGCAGCGGACGGCCGCCGGTGTCGACGTAGACGCTCTTCTGACGCTGGTAGGCGCGGATGGCGTCCGCGCCTTCTCGCGGGTGGAGCCCGAGTCCTTCAGCCCGCCGAACGGGGTGGCGATGGAGAGCTGCTTGTAGGTGTTGATCCAGACCTGGCCCGCCTGGAGGGCGCGGGCCGTCCGCCACGCCTTGGGGAAGTCGCGGGTCCAGACCCCGGCGGCCAGGCCGTAGACGGAGTCGTTGGCCTGCGCGATGAGGTCCGCCTCGTCGTCGAAGGGGATGGCGACCAGGACGGGTCCGAAGATCTCCTCCTGCGCGACGCGGGCGTCGTTGCCCACGCCGGTGATGACCGTCGGGCGCAGGTAGGTCCCGGCGGACAGCTCCGGCGCGTCCGGACGCACGCCCCCCGCGACGACCGTGCCGCCTTCGGACCGTCCGAGCGCGATGTACTCCTCGACCGAGGCCCGGTGCCCGGCGGTGATGAGCGGCCCCATCTGGGTGCGTTCGTCCCGGGGATGGCCGACGCGCAGGGCGTCGGCGCGCTCGGCGAGCACGGCCACGACCTCGTCGAAGACCGGGCGCTGCACGAACAGGCGCGAACCGGCGATGCAGGACTGGCCCTGCGAGCTGAAGATGCCGTAGAGGACGCCGTTGACGGCGAGGTCGAGGTCGGCGTCGGCGAACACGATCGTCGGGGACTTGCCGCCGAGCTCCAGCGAGGTCGTCATGAGCTTGCGCGCGGCCGATCCGGCGAGCCGGCGGCCGGTGGACGCGCCGCCGGTGAACGACACGTGCCCCACGCCCGGATGGTCGACGATGCGCTGCCCGACGGTGCCGCCGGACCCCGGCAGCACGCTGACCAGGCCGGGCGGGAAGCCCGCTTCCAGCAGGATCTCGCCGATTTCCAGGGAGACGACCGGGGCCCAGCCCGCGGGCTTCAGGACGACGGCGTTGCCGCCCGCCAGCGCCGGGGCGAGCTTCTGCGCGTCGGAGGCGATCGGCGAGTTCCACGGGGTGATCGCCCCGACCACGCCGATCGGCTCGTGCACCGACATGGTCAGGTACGGGCCGCGCGGAACGGTGAGCCGCTCGTCCGAGCTCTCCAGCACCGCCGCCACGTAGCGGAAGGTGCCGACCGCGCTGGCTACCAGGGCCCGGGTCTCGGTGATCGGCTTGCCGTTGTCGCGGGACTGCAGCAGCGCCAGGTCGTCGCGCCGGGCCTCGATGAGGTCGGCGGCGCGCGCCAGCAGCCGGGCCCGCACGTGCGGCAGCATCCGCCGCCACGCCGGTCCGGCCTGCGCGTCCGCGGCGCGCTCGACCGCGAGGTCGACGTCCTGGACGGACGCGGCCGCGACCGTCGCGACGGTCGAGCCGTCCGCAGGGTCGGTGCTGGTCAGCGGTTCGCCGCGGCCCTCCTGGAGGACGCCGCCGACGATGATGGGTCGCAGTTGTTCGGTCATCGTCGTCCTCTACGACTCGGTCGGCAGGAAGCCGGTCTGCCGCCAGAACACGACCTTGCGTTCGATGACGTCCACGGCCAGGTAGACGAGGAACGCCATCGCCGACAGCAGGATCACGAAGGCGAACACCCGGTCGAGCGCGAAGCCGACGGACGCCGTCTTCACCATGACGCCCAGGCCCTCGCCGCCGCCGAGGAACTCCGCGACGATCGCGCCGATCACGGCCAGCACCGCGGCGGACTTCAGCCCGGCGAAGATGAACGGGAGCGCGTTCATCAGCTTGAACTTGACGAACCGCTGCCAGCGGGACGCGCGCAGCGACTTGAACAGCTTGTCCTCGTCCTCGTCGATCCCGGCGAGGCCCGCGGCGGTGTCGACCATCACGGGGAAGAAGGCGATGACCGCGGCCATGACGACCTTCGGCGCCATGTCGAAGCCGAACCAGGCGACGAACAGCGGCGCCAGGGCCACCTTCGGCGCCGCGTACAGGGCGATCATCAGCGGCTGGAGGACGCGGCGGCCGATCACCGTCTCGGCGATCAGGACGCCGAGCACCACGCCCGCGACGGCGGCGATGAGCAGGCCGTAGAGCGTCTCCTGCGCGGAAATGAGGAAGTTGTCGAACACCGGGCCGCCGGTGAACAGGTCCGTGGTGACGTCCCAGAGGGCGGTCGCGGTGCTCCACGGCGTCGGCAGGATGTACTCGTTCACCCAGCCGGCCGAGATGACGCCCTGCCAGACGGCGACGAGGACGATGAGCGCGGTGGTGAGCAGCACCGGGGTGGGGACGCGCTCCATCAGGGGTCTGCCGGTCCTGGCGGGCGGCGCCTTCCCGGCGGTGGCCCCGGCGGGTCCGGCTGCTTCGCCGGGCCGGTGGGCGGTGGCGGGCTGCGTCATGTCAGTGCTCCTCGGTGCTCGCCGCCGCGTCGTACCCGATCTTCAGCAGATCGCGTGCCTCGCGGACGTAGTTCTGGAACGGGGCCGCGGTCATCACCTCGGGGTCGCGGGGCCTTTCCAGGTCCACCTCGACGATGCCCGCGATGCGGCCCGGACGCGCGCTCATCACGACCACCCGGTCGGCGAGGAAGACGGCCTCGCTGATCGAGTGCGTGACGAACACGGCCGTCCGTCCGGAGAGGGCGCAGATGCGGGCGAGCTCGACGTTCATGTGCTCGCGGGTGAACTCGTCGAGCGCGCCGAACGGCTCGTCGAGCAGGAGCACCGACGGCTCCTGGATGAGCATCCGGCAGATCGCGGCGCGCTGCTGCATCCCGCCCGACAGCTCGTTCGGCCGCTTGTCGGCGAACGCGCTCAGGCCGACGAGTTCGAGCAGCTCGTCGGCCCGTCCGGCGGCCGCGCGGGCGGCCTTGCGGCCCTGCGCGATCTCGATCGGGAGAAGCACGTTCTCCCGGACGGTGCGCCAGGCCAGCAGGACGGCCTTTTGGAACATCATCCCGACCTCGTCCGGCACGCCGACGACGTCGCCGCCGCCGACCCGGACGACGCCCGACGTCTGCGGCAGCAGGCCCCCGATGAGGTTGAGCAGGGTGCTCTTGCCGCAGCCGGACGGGCCGAGGAGCGCCACGAACTCGCCCGGCGCGATGTCCAGGGACACCGGCCCGAGTGCGTGGACGGTCTCGCCGTCGCGGGTGAAGGTCCGCACGACGTCCTGGACGTGCACGGACGCCCCCGTCGCGGTGGTGTCGAGCGCGGAGCCCGAACGCTCCGCGGTGCTCTGGTGCTGTGGCATTCTTCCCTCTCGCTTGCCCGCTCTCGCCTGCCCGCTCCCGCTGCTCCGACCGGCGTCGGCGCGTTTACTCGGCGGCCGTGTTCCAGGCGTCGACGTGGTCGTTGGTCACGGCCTTCGCGCCGTCGGCCGACTCGATCAGCCCGAGGTCGGCCAGCCGCTCGGCGAAGGCGGTGAAGGCGGCCGTGTCGATGTGGCCGTACTTGTTCTGCGCGCCTCCGGGAGCTTCAGCAGCTCGCTGACCCGGTCGTAGATGACCTTGGCGAAGGCGGGGTCCTGGGTTTCCTCGGGCGCGTGCTTGCCGCAGAGCTCGATGACGCCCGCGGGGTCGGCCAGGCCCTTCTGCGTGCCGCGCGCGAGCGCCCGGCCGAACTTCTCGATGGTCTCGGTGTTCTTCTCGGCCCACTTGTCGGTGGCCACGAGGAAGTTGTCGACGAGCTCCGGCTCGTTCTCCCCGTGCAGGGCGGTGACCTTGAGGTCCCCGGCCTTGATGACCTCCTCGTCGAAGAACGACGCGGAGTAGGCGTCCACCGTGCCCTTCTTGAGCGCGGTCGCCGCCGAGGACCCGTCGCCCACGGCGAGCTGCGTGTAGTCGGCGTCCTTCTTCAGCCCGGCCTGCGACAGCAGCCACTCCTGGTAGATGACGTCGCCGCCGCCGGGGGCGCTGATGCCGACGGTCTTGCCCTTCAGCCCGGCGAGGTCGGTGATGCCGGAGTCGGCGGGGGTGACGACCGAGAACGTGCTCCGCTGGTAGAGCGCGTAGAACGCCTGGACCTGCGCGCCGGTGCTCGCCGCCGACAGGTAGGAGTTGGGGGCGGCCGCGGCGAGCTGCGCCTTGCCGGTCAGCGTCGCCTGGACGGCGCCGCCCGAGCCGTCGGTGTTCTCGAACTTCGCCGTGATGCCCTCCTCGTCGAAGTAGCCCTGGTCCTGCGCGACGTACAGCGGATACCAGGACAGGCAGCTGGCGAAGGGCAGCGCGACCGTCACCTCGCCGGGCGCGGGGGCGCTGCCGCCGCACGCGGAGGCGAACATGGCCGTGGTCGCCGCGAGGGCGGCCAGGAGCTTCTTCGACATGGCGTTCCTATCTCGGAGCTTTAAGTCTTAGTTCAATGAGTATTAGACCTAAGATTTGTCGTGCCTAGCTTCCCGGGGTAACGATTCCGTTAACTCGCACGTCGGAGGGGGTTCAGTCCCGGGTCAGGCGGAGGCCCGCCGTGCGGCGGCCGAGCAGGAACGCCAGGAGGAGACCGAGCAGCGCCGCCGCCGGGGCGGCCTTGCGCAGCAGCACCGGGCCCGCGACCGAACCGAGGTCCAGCGGAGCGGCCGCCGGAGCGGGCGTCCGTCCGGGGGCTTCGGCGGGCGCGGCGGCGGTGGCCGTCGCCGGGGCGTCCTCGGCGGCGCTCCGGGTGAGCAGGTCCTGGACGTTGGCGGCGAACGCCGCGACGATCCGGTCGCCCACCTCGGCGATCACGCCGCGGCCGAACTGCGCGGCCCGTCCGGAGATGTCCACCCTGGTGTCCACGACGACGCGGGTGGCGTCGCCCTCCGCGCCGAGCCGGCACACCACGTCCCCGGACACCGCCCCGGCGCCCTTGGTCTCGGACGCCTCGACGTGCAGCGCGACCGTGGCCGCGTCCCCCGGCAGGAAGCGCCCCTTGCCCTTGTAGGACATGCTGATCGCGCCGACCTTCACGGAGATCCGGCCGGTGAACTCTTCGCCGTCGAAGCCGTCCAGGACCGCGCCCGGCATGCACGGCGCGAGCCGGGTGACGTCGTGCAGGACGTCCGCGGCCTCCTGGAGCGGAACGGGGACGGTGAAGGAGTGCTGGAGCTCCATGGCTTACCTTTCGTCGGGCGAGGCGCCGGACGACGCCCCGCGGATGAGGTCCCTGACCCGGCTCGGGGTGAGCGGGCCGCGGGTGACGTGGACGCGGTCCGGCCCCAGCGCGTCCTCGACGGCGTTGGCGAGCACGGCGCCCGGGGCGATCGCGCCGCCCTCGCCGAGCCCCTTCACCCCGAGCGGGTTGAGCGTCGAGCGCGTCTCGATGTGGTCCAGGACGTACGGGGGCGCCTCGGCGGCCGTGGGGACCAGGTAGTCCATGTAGGTGACCGAGCGCGGCTGCCGTCCGGGCCGTACTCCATCTCCTCGTAGAGCGCGCCGCCGATGCCCTGCATGACGCCGCCCGTGACCTGGCCGTCGGCGACCATCGGGTTCACCACGCGGCCGCAGTCGTGCACGACGACGTAGGAGAGGATCTCGGTCTTGCCGGTCCGCTCGTCCACCTCCACCACCGCGCCGTGCGCGGCGCTGGCGACCGTCACGGTCGGCGGCTTGAAGTAGGTCGTCTCGCTGATCACCGCGCCGGGCCCGGTGCTGGTCCCGGGCACGAGCAGCGGCGCGCGCCGGGCGGCCAGCGCGGCGATGTCGATCCCCGCCTCCGGCTTGTCGACCGGCCGGACGACGCCGTCCACGATCTCCATGTCCGCCGGGTCCGTGCCGAGCGCTTCGGACGCGTCCGCCAGCAGCCGGTCGCGCACCGTCAGGCCCGCGAGGTGGATGGCGTTGCCCGCCGTGACCATGCTGCGGCTCGCGATGGTGCCGACGCCGTGGCCGATCGCGGCGGTGTCCCCCTCGATGAGGTCGATCCGGTCGAGCGGGACGCCGATCGCGTCCGCCGCGACCTGCGCGAACACCGTCTGGTGCGCCTGCCCCTGCGAGCTGGCGCCGGTGGCCACGCGGACCCTGCCGTCCGGCATGACGGTCACCGACCCGCTCTCGAACGGGCCGAGCCCGGTGCCCTCGATGTACATCGCGAGGCCGACGCCGAGGCGCTTTCCCGGCGCGACGTCCCCGGACGCCTGCCGGGCGCGGATCTCGTCGATCCGCAGGTGCCCGACGAGCCGGCGCAGCAGTTCGGGGAAGTTCCCCGAGTCGTAGGTCTGCATGGTGCCGTCGCGGTACATGAGCCCGGTCCGGTGCGGCATCTCCCCGGGGCCGACCAGGTTGCGCGCCCGCAGCTCGTGCGGCTCGATCCCCACCGCGCGGGCCAGCCGGTCGAGCGCCCGCTCCATCGCGAACACCGCCTCGGGCCGCCCGGCGCCCCGGTAGGGCGTCGTCATCATCGTGGTGGTGAGGACGCCGCGGACCCGCAGGTCCAGCACCGGGACGACGTACGGGCCGATGACGTGCGTCAGCGTGTTGTACGGGACGACCAGGCCGGTGAGGTTCGCGTTCCCCAGGTTGATCACCACGTCGTCGCGCAGCCCGAGCAGGCGCCCGTCCGCGTCGGCGGCCAGGGTGATGTCGTGGACCTGTTCCCGCGCGTGCGAGGAGGAGGTCAGGTTCTCGGTGCGGTCCTCGACCCAGCGGACGGACCGGCCGAGGCGGTGCGCGGCGTAGGGCACCAGGACGTCCTCGACGTACTGGACGCCCTTCTGGCCGAAGCCGCCGCCGATGTCGGGGGCGGTGACCCGGACGCTCCCGGAGTCCAGCCCGAGGGTGCCCGCGATGACCTCGCGGAGCCGGTGCGGCGTCTGGGTGGAGGCGAACACGGTCAGCCCGCCGCCGCGCGGGTCGAGCACGACGGCGACGCCGCGCGTCTCCATCGGCGACGCCACGTACCGGTGCGACTTGTACCGCTCGGTGACGACGTGGGCGGCGCCCGCGAGCGCGGCCGCCATGTCGCCGACCTTCCCCTCGACGGAGACGGCCAGGTTGTCGTCCGTGCCGGGCACGACGATCGGCGCGTCGGCGTCCAGGGCGCGGAGCGGGTCCACGAGCGGCGGCAGCAGCGTGTAGTCGACCTCGACGAGTTCGAGCGCGTCCTCGGCGACGTACCGGTCCACCGCGACGATCATCGCGACGGCCTGCCCCACGCAGGTGACGCGGCCGTCGGCGAGCAGCGGCACCGGCTGGAGCCGGGACAGCGGCTTGATCGCCTCCCGCACCTGCTCGGGGACCCGCATCTCCGCCTCCAGGAACAGTTCCGAGACGGTGTCGCGGACGTCGTCCCAGGTGTAGGCGGCGATGACGCCGGGGAGGGCGCGGGCGGCGGTGAGGTCGATCCGGGTGATCTCCGCGTGCGCGTGCGGGCTGCGCACGAAGGCCGCTTCGAGGGCGTCGGGCAGGACCAGGTCGGCCAGGTACCGTCCCCGGCCGCGCAGGAGGGCGTCGTCCTCCTTGCGCAGGACGGGCGTTCCGATCAGGCCCTCTCGGACGGCGGCGGCTGCGCTCATCGGCCGGCTCCCTCGTGCGCGTCGTCGGTGTCGGGTCGTGCGGTCTCGGCGGCGGGGGTCGCGGCGGGGGCGGGGCAGCCGAGCGCGCGGTGCGCGGCGGCGGTGATGTTGCGGTAGCCGGTGCACCGGCACAGGTGGCCCGACAGCGCCTCGCCGATCTCCGCGGCGTCGGGCCGGACGTCCTGTTCGTGCAGCGCGACGAGGCTCATGACGATCCCCGGCGTGCAGAAGCCGCACTGGAGGCCGTGGCAGTCGCGCATCGCCTCCTGCACCGGGTGCAGGGACTCCTCGGACGGCGCCACCGACTCGATCGTCCGGATCCGGTGGCCGTCGGCCTGGACGGCGAGGATCAGGCAGGCGCGGACCGGCCGGTCGTCGAGCAGGACCGTGCAGGCGCCGCAGACGCCGTGCTCGCAGCCGCCGTGGGTGCCGGTCAGGCCGAGGCGCCCGCGCAGCGCGTCGGTGAGGAGCATGCGGTCGGGGACGTCGAGGCGGTGCTCCCGGCCGTTGACGTGCAGGGTGATCTCAGGCATCGGCGGGGCTCCCGGCGGGGGTGCGGGCGAACGCGTCGGCGAGCGTCGTGCGGACCAGGTGGGCGGCGACCTCGCGGCGGTAGTCGGCGGAGGCGTGGCTGTCGGCGGCTGGGTCGAGCGTCTCGGCCGTCAGCCGGGCGGCGGCGTCCAGGACGTCCGGGGTCGGCGCGGCGCCGGTGACCGACTCCTCGACCGCGGGGAGCCGCACCGGGGTGGAGGCCACGCCGAACAGCGCGATCCGGGCCCGCTCGACCGTCCCGCCCGGCGCGGCGCGCAGCAGCGCGGTGCCGCCGACGAGCGCGAAGTCGCCGCTGCGCCGGGCGACCTCCTCGAAGGCCCAGCCGGTGCCCGGCTCCGGAAGGGGGAACTGGACGGCGGTGACGATCTCGTCGGGGGCGAGCGCGGTGTCGAACGTCCCGGTGAAGAAGGAGGCCGCGGGGTGCACGGCGGTTCCGCGCGTCCCGTAGGTGAGGATGCGGGCGTCCAGCGCGAGGGCGAGCGCGGGCAGCTCGGCCGAGGGGTCGTGGTGGGCGATGCTCCCGCAGACGGTGCCGCGGTTGCGGATCTGGGAGTGCCCGATGCGGCCGATCGCCGCGGCCAGCACGGGGAGGTGGGCGCGGACCAGGGGGTGGACGGCCACGGCGGCCTGGCGGGCGCCGCGCCGACCTCCAGGTGGCCGTCGACGACGTCGACGTAGTCGAGGGCGCCGAGGGAGCCGATGTCGACGAGCATGTCCGGCCGGGCGAGCCGCATGTTGAGCATGGGGACGAGCGACTGCCCGCCGGCCAGGACCTTGGCGTCCGGCTCGGCCGAGAGCAGGTCGGCGGCCTCCGCCAGCGAGCGGGCCCGGCGGTAGGTGAACGGCGCGGGCTTCACGACGCCCGCCGCGCGTGTGTGGTCATGAGGCGACCTCCCCTTCGTGGACTCCGGCGCCGCACCCCGGCCCCGTAAAGTAAGAGACTTCTTATCGACTTCTATAGCTTAGAGCAAAGATACTTAGCTCTACGACAAGCGCGGCTCACGGCCCGCTGGGAGGCGCGGATGGAATCGGCACCGGACTACCACCGGGACGAGGTCGACGAGATCGTCGACCAGTGGACCCGGCAGCGCCCCGACGTGTCCGCCGAGACGATCGGGGTGTTCGGCCGGATCACCCGCCTCGACATCGCTCAGCGCGCGGTCGTGCGCACGGTCCACGAGCGGCACGGGCTGACCCCCGGGGCCTTCGACGTCCTGGCCAACCTGCGCCGCTCCGGCGAACCGCACCGCAAGACGGCCGGCGAGCTGGCCGAGTCGTCCCTGCTCACCTCCGGCGGCATCACCTTCCGGCTCGACCGGATGGAGGCCGACGGGCTGATCCGCCGCACCCGCCTGCCGGGCGACCGCCGCGTCGTGTACGCCGAACTCACCGAACTCGGCCTCGCCAAGATCGACGAGGTGTTCGCCGAGCACGTGGCCGCCGAACGGCGGATGCTGGGCCTCCTGGACGCCGACGAGCTGGCGCGGCTGACCTCGCTGCTCCGCAAGCTCGGCGCGTCCATCGCGCACGGCGCGGCACCCGCCGAGCCCGCCGAGCACGCCGACTGACGCACCCGCCCGCGGGCCCACCCGTCCCGACGATCGCCCCTCACCCCCTTCCGCCCGCCTCGGGGACGAGTCCGCCCAGCTCAACGCGGGTACGGCACGTCCCTTCCGGCCGGATACAGTCTGCGAACTCAAGTACACTTGAGTGCAAGGGGCGGGGCGGAGAAGAGGGCGCGAGCGTGGAACGCCTGTATTCGATCAGCGAGGTGGCGGAGCTGTTCGGCCTGTCGGTGCCGACCCTGCGCTACTACGAGGAGATCGGCATCGTCCGCTCCACGGCCCGCCGGGGAAGGGTCCGCCAGTACGACCGCGCCGCCCTCGAACGCCTCGCCTACGCGCAGCTCTGGCACGAGGACGGCATGATGACCCTCGCCGAAACCCTCGCCACTATGAACGCCCGCGACGTCCGGGACCGCCACGCGCGGATCACCGTCCAGCGGGACGCCACCCTGGAGCGCCTGCGCGCGCTCCAACGAGCCGTCGCGGTTCTGGACCACCTGCTCGACTGCCCCCAGAACGACCCGCTCGACTGCCCCGTCACCGGCGCCTACATCCGCGCCCGCGTCGACGCGCCCTCGCGGGCGTCCCCTTCACCGACGACTTCCTCCTCCGGCGGCCCCCCGGATCCGACCCGTGACCGGCCGCGGCCCTTCCAGGTCGCGCCCCGGGACGCGCTTCCTGCGTCCCGGGGCCGCGGTGACGGGCGGGCTCAGGGGGTCGTGAACGCGAAGGCGCCGGAGCCGTCCTGTCCGACGGCCCACACGGTGCCCGTTTCGGGAACGGTGGTGAGGGCGTTGAGGAACGTCCCGTAGGAGGGGGCGAACGCCTCCCGCGTCCACTCGCCGTCCCGGTAGCGGTGGAGGTACCGGCCGCCGCCCGTCACCCAGACGGTGCCGGACGCGTCGACGGCGAGATCTTGGAACTGACCGCGCGTCGGGTATTCGTCCGGGAACGGGACGTCGGTCCAGGCGGTGCCGTCCCAGTGGAGGACGTCCGTCGCGGTCGTGGCCCAGACGTCGTCCTCCGCCACCGGGACGATCCCGCTGAAGCCGGTGACCGACGGGGCCGGTGGGATGCTCGTCCAGGACGTCCCGTCGAAGCGGGCCGCGGCCCGCTCCACGGCGGGCCCCAGCCCGACGGCCCACATCTCGGTGCCGTCCCACGACGGCCGCAGGTCGGAGACCGTGGCCATCCCGTCGGGGAGGCCGACCTCGGTCCAGGTGCCGCCGGTGCGCCGGAACATCCGGCGCGTGTTCACGTCCCCTTCGCTGTTGTACCCGGCGACCCAGGTCTCCCCCGCCGCCGTGCCGGCCGCTTCGAGCTGCAGGCCGGACGGCAGGTCGACCTTCTGGAAGGCGGTCCCGTCGAACCGCGCCAGGAAGTCGGGGTTGTTCCCGAGCCTGATCCGGGCGATCCACGTCTCGCCCGCCGCCGACGCGATCAGGTCGATCGGCCCCTCGCCCGTCCAGCCGTTGATCGGGTACTCGGTCCAGGACGTCCCCGTCCGGTGCCGCACGACGGGGTTCCCCTCGCTCTGGGCGACGCAGCCGATGATGACCACCACCACGCAGTACGCCCCCTGGTGCCCGCCGACCCACACGCCGCCCGCACCGTCCGCGGCCACCTCGCTCAGCCCCGATTCCGGCCAGAGGAAGGGCAGTTCCACCGTGTTCCAGTCGGTCTCGGCGGCTTGTGCCGTCCCGGGGATTGCGGCCACCGCGACGGAGGCCGCCAGCGCGAGGGCCGTGAGAGATCGCTTCATGAAGGCACTATGACCGCGAACCGGTCAACTTTGCCAGCCTTAACTGGCAGCTTTGCGGGCGAGGTGAGGTGGTCTGCGTTTTCTGGGGGAAGGAACGCCGCGAGCACGTTCACGGCGCCGGGAGGAATCGTGGCTCGTTTCGTAACCCGCTTCCGCTGGCGCGCGTCCACGACCGCCGACGGCGACGCCGAGGGCGACGGCGCGGCGGAGGTGAAACGGCTCCGCCCGTTCCGGCGCCGGGAGCTGCTGCACCGCTCGCTGTTCACCATCGCCCACGACGGCCCGGACGGCCCCGGGCACATCTGGACGGTGGACGTCTCCATGAAGGACGTCGGCTGGGTCGCGGAGCTGTACCTGGACGGCGTCCGGCGGGAGAAGCGCGACGTGCCCGCCGCGTTCGCCGTCCCGGGCGGGACGATCGAGGTCGGGGCGTCGATGTACGGGGTCACCCGCATGCACCTGGTCCTCGACGACGGCGGGGAGCGGCGCCTCGCCCCGGTGGCCGGGACCGCCGAGGCCCTGCGCGGCCGGCTGGCCCGGCGGCATCCGCGGCTGAGCCGGACGGTCGGCGCCCTCGCGATCGCGATCCTGATCGTCAACCTCGTCCTGGCCGTCCCGCAGGCCGTCGAGATCGTCACCGGCCTTCCGCCGATCGCCGACACCGTCGGATCGTTCACCTCGCCGATCCCGGTGCCCGCGTGGCTCACCGGCGTCCTGATCTTCGCCGGGATCCTCGCCGCCATCGAACGGGTCCTGATGCGGCGGCACAACCGGGTGCTCGACATCGAGACGATCTGGTCGAACTTCTGACGCGGCCGGTCCGGCGGCCCGGCGCCCGGCGGCTAGCGCGGGGACGGGCAGGGGTCGTCGATCGCGGCCCGCCACAGGTCCGGGCAGTCCGGGTGTTCGACGGGTTCGGGCCATTCCCGGGGGACGGGCGGGCAGGGGCCGAGCGGCGGGTTGCGCCAGCGGAGTCCGGTCGGGTGCGCCGTGGTGGCCAGGTCGTCCCAGCCCTCGTGCTCGCAGAGGGAGCGGGGCGGCCGCAGGCAGAGCCCGCCGGTGAGCATGTGGTGGTACCACCAGCCGACCGCCCACAGGTTGCGCGGCGCCGCCTCGGCGGCCATCTTCGGCATGTCGCTCCCGTACCGCTCGACGTCGATGCCGCGCCCCGCGCAGTCCCGCATGATGTCCAGGGCGGGACGGTCCGCGCCCGCCCACGCGCGCCGCCAGGTCCCCCACGCCCAGCACTCCCCCTTCCCGTCGAAGTAGGGCCCCGAGACCTCCGGAGCGATCATGGGGTGGGTCCAGCCGGTCACGCTGACGACCCGTTCGTCGGCCGCGTAGTGCCGCAGCGCCGCGCCGAGGTAGGCGTACGTGCCCGGACGGCAGACGATGTCCTCTTCGAGGAAGATCGCGGACTCGTGGCGGGCGAGGACATGGCCGACCCCGGCCCGGACGGACCGGCCGAGACCGAGGTTCGCGTCGCGTTCGACGATCTCGACCGGGCACCAGTCGACGCCGCGCAGCACCTCCCGGACGGCCCGCACCCCGGCGCGGTCGGCGGCGTCCCGCGGGCCGTCGCTGAACGCGACGAGCAGCGGGATCCGCTCGTGCCGCAGCGCCTCGACCGTCCGGGCCAGCACGTCCGGACGGCGCCAGGCGAAGACGGCGACGGGGATCACTCGGCCGCACCCGGCACGGCGGCGCCCGGCACGGTAGCGCCCGGCACGGCGGCGTCCAGCCCGGCGCGCCGTTCGAGGTGGCGCAGCAGCACGTCCACGGTGGCCTTCTTGTGGACGCGGCAGGTGCGGGTCTCGGCGACGTCGAACCGTCCGTGCTCGAAGTACTTGTTCGACGGCGATCCGCCCCCGCAGAACCGCCAGTAGTCGCACGTCTCCCGGCAGATCCGGACGCCCGCGGCGATCTCCGCGCGACCCGCTCGAACACCGGGTCGGCGAGCATCCGGTCGACCGGTCCGTCCAGGACGCTGCCCATCGTGAGGTCCGCGGTCGCCAGCTCCGGGCAGAAGGTCGTCAGGCCGCCCTTGTGGTCGATGTTGATGATCCGGAACGGGATGTTGGTGTTGTTGACGGGGTCGTCGCCGCCGAAGGCGAGGGCGGCCGTGTTCGTCCAGACCTCGCGGATCTTCACCGCGCCGCGGTGGTGGGCGGCCCGGTCGAGCAGCCGTTCCAGGAACCGTTCGTAGCGTCCCGTCGACGACCGCGGGCCGAAGGACGAGACGGTGTTGGCCCCTTCGACCTCGTCGATGTTGTAGCCCACGTCGTCGATCCCCGCTTCGACGAAGAAGTCGTAGTACGCCTCGGGGTGGTCGAGCGTGAAGTCGGTCAGCACCGAAATGGCGCCGAAGCCGACGCCTCCCTCCTGGAGGAGGCGGATTCCGCGCATGACGTCGGCGTGCGTGCCGCGCCCCTTCCGGTCGACGCGCATCCGGTCGTGGATGAACGCGGGCCCGTCCACGCTGACGCCGACGCGGACCCCGTGCCGCCGGATGAGCTCCACCCAGCGGTCGCTCATCAGCGTCGCGTTCGTCTGGAATCCGTGGCTGATGTCGCGGCCGTACCGGTCGGCCGTCTCGGCGGCGACCGCGAACGCGTTCTCGTAGAAGCGGGGCGGGACCGACAGCGGCTCGCCGAGGTGCCAGAGGAAGGCGACCGGATCCTCGACGAGCTCGCTGGACAGGACGCTGTCGAAGGCCGCCCGCTGCACCTCGGGGGTCATGCGCGCGCTGATGCCCCGTTCGGTGAGATAGCAGTAGGAACAGTCGATGTTGCAGAACGTCGTGGGCTGCAGGACCACCAGCGTCCGGTAGTCGAGGCGCTGCGATACGGACTTCTCGGTCATCAGTTCACCGCCTGTCTATTCGCGGCCTGTCAGTAGGACTGGGGCCACTGGTTCCACTGCGTCCAGTCGGACCAGTCGACGACGGTTTCCCGCCCGGTCGCGGCGACGTCGCGCGGCAGGAGCTCGTCGATGAGCCCGCGCCCGGCGGGGTCGTCGGTGAGCGCCGTCCGCAGGTCGCGGACCCGCTCCGGCATGCCGGCCGGAGCCGCGGTCGAGACTGCCATGGGTACCTCCGTGTTCGATGGGTGCTTCCGGCGGACGGGCGCGGCCCGGCCCGCCGAGGACGCCCGCCGTGCGGGCCGGTCGACAGTAGAATGCGCTTTGCATTCCCCTTTGTCGGAGAGGGTGACAGGCGCATGACGGGCCTCCCCGGTATTCCCCCGCCGCCCCCGCTGCCCGCGCTCCGCCATGCGGGCAGTTCACCAGCGAACGGCGCATTCGCCGCCGTCCGGCGAATTCGAGCGAAGACTTTCGCGGACGTCCGCGCCGAACTGCGCCGATCCGGATACGCCGGTCATCGCGGGGAGAACTCCGGCGAACCCGCGAACGGCCCCGCGAACGGCCCCGCGCACGCCCCCGCGACGGCCGCCCGATGACGCCGACGGCCCGTCCCCGCCGGGGCGACGCCGACCTCCCGCCCGGACCCGCCAGAGACCTGGTCGCCCTGTTCCGGACGCTCCGCGCCCGGCAGATCCGCGCACCATCGGCCAGATCGCGGCCGCGAGCGGGCTGGCGGCGAGCCACGTCAGCGAGGTGCTGCGCGGCTGGAAAGCGCCCAGCCCGAACGCCGCCGAGGCGATCGTCCGGGCGCTCGGCGCGGACCCGCCGACGGCGCTGAAGGCGCGCGGCCTCGCCGAGGCGCTCACCGAACTCAACCGGCACACCCGGGCGAGGGAGCGCGGGAACGGCGCCATGGGCGGACGGTTCGACGTGCCGCCCCCGCCGAGCCACTTCTGCGGCCGGGCGGCGGAACTGGACCGGGCGGAGTCGGCGATCGCCGGCTCGAAGGACCCGCACCGGGCCGCCGTCGTCCAGATCTACGGGCCGGGCGGCATGGGGAAGACGGCGGTCGCCTGCCGGCTCGCGCACGGCCTGCACGCCAGGTACCCGGACGGCTGCCTGTTCGTCGACTTCGGCGCCATGGACGACCCGTCGGCGGTGTACGCGCGGCTGCTGGCGCGGCTCGGCACCGACGCCGCCCGGATCCCGGCGGATCCGGCGGAGGCGCGGGCGCTGTACCTGTCGGTGCTGCGCCGCCGCTCCGTCCTCGTCGTCGCGGACGGCGTCACCGACGCCGAGCAGGTCGGCGCGCTCGTCCCCGCCTCGCCGACGTGCGCGGTGATCGCCACCGGCAGGCGGCACCTGGACGCCCTGGCGACTGCCTGCGCGATCCGGCTCGGGCCGCTGGCGGTGACCGACGCCGAGGCGCTGCTCGCCGCGGTCGCGGAACGGTCCGGCGCGGTGCCCGGCCCCGAGCTGGCCCGCATCGCGGCGTCGTGCGGCGGGAACCCGCGGTCGCTGCGGACGGCGGCCGCGCGGCTGCGGCGGTCCCGGCACGGCATCGCGGAAGGCGCGGCGGAAACGGCCGGGCGCGGGGCCGGGACGCCGCAGAGCGGGCAGATCCCCGACAGCATCCGGTACGAGTACCCGCTCCGGAGCGGCCCGGCGGCGGACGGCGCCCGCGGTCGGCGGGTCGTGGGCGTCGTCACCGGCGACATCCGCCGCGTCCGCGACGCCGACGTGTGGGTCAACTCCGAGAACACCGACATGAAGATGGCGCGGGTCGAGGAGTACACGATCTCCTCGATCGTCCGCTACGAAGGCGCCCGCCGGGACGCCGCCGGACGGGTCGTCGAGGACCTCATCGCCGACGAGCTCGCGCGCCGGGTGCCGGACGGCGGCCCCGTCGCGCCCGGCACCGCGATCACGACGGGCCCCGGCGGGCTCGCCGCGTCGAACAACGTGCGCGCGGTCGTCCACGTCGCCGCCGTCTACGGCGAGCCGGGCGCGGGCTACCGGCAGGTCCGCGAGGTGGGACGGTGCGTGACGAACGCGCTCGCCGCGGCCGAGCGGGCACCGGACCCCGATCCGGGCCCCGGCGGAAACCGGGACGTCACGGTGCTGTTCCCCATGCTCGGGACCGGGCAGGGTGGCGGGAGCGTCGAGCGGACCGCGGCCGTCCTGGTCGGCGCCGCCGCCGACTACCTGGCGGCGGAAACCGGGTCGCGGATATCGGCCGTGTGGTTCCTCGCGCACACCTACGGGGAACTCGCGGCGTTCCAGGACGTGATCGAGGACGATCCGCGTTTCGCGGTGGAGTGATCGGGTGCGTGGGTGATCGGGTGATCGGATCCGGCGGGATGCGGGTGTCGAGCGTCCAGTTCGTGGGGCTTGTGCCGAGGCGCTCGCCGGAGTCGCGCCACCACCCGTTCGAGGCCGCCGCCTTCCTGCGCGACAACAGGATCGCGGACGTGCGCGGCGGCGATCCGGGCGCGATGCGCGCCGTCGCGGCCGTCCTGGGCCAGTCCGTCCGGAACCTGCTGCACGGCAAGGAACCCGCGGTCGACCTGCCCAAGGCGGCGCGGTTCCTGTGCGACTTCGACGTCCTGGCGGCCCGGACGACGACGGCCGACCGGGATCTCGGCCCGGTGCTCGCGGACCTGGACGGCACCGCCCGCGGCCTGGCCGGGCTCGACGACGCCCGCGCGGCGGAGGTGCGCGCGCTCGCGGTCGCGCTCCGCCGCTCGTCCGGGATCCTGCGCCTCGCCCCCGGCCAGCTGCCCGAGCAACTGCTGTTCCGGCTCGGCGGACGGGACGGACCGCTCCTCGGGCGGCTCGTGCGCAGGGCCGCGGCCTACAAGTCCGGCGGCTGGCTGAAGCCGCTGACGACCACGGCCGGGGGCTGGCGGGAGACGGTCACCTACCTGCGGGGCAGCGCGTCCGCCGTCGGCTTCGACCCGGCGGGACGGCTGGTGGTCGTCGACGACCGGCGGTGGCTGGAGGTCCTGGACCTCTCCGGCGCCGAGCCGCCCCTGCTCTACCGGACGGGCGACGGCGAACCCACCGGCCTGGCCTGCGACGACACGATCGCGGCGGTCCCGACGCGGGAGGGCCCGATCCGGCTCGTGGAGTTCGCGAGCGGACGCCGCGACCCGCTGGTGCCCGACTCGGGCGCGACCCTCACCGTCGCCTTCGCCGGGCCCGGACGGCTCGCGTCCGGCGGCACGGACGGGCTCGTCCGGCTGTGGGACGTGGCGCGCGGCGTGGAACTCGACCGGTTCGACGCGGGCGAGGTCGTGCACGTCCTGCTGCCGATCGACGCCGACACGCTGCTCGTCGGCACCGACCCGGACGCCGGAACCCGCACCACGATCCAGCGCTGGAACCTGCGGACCCGGCGGCGCGAGGGGATCTTCGCCGACCATTACTGGCCGGTGACCGCGCTCGCCCTCGACGCCGATGCGGGCCTGGTCGTCGCGGCGGCCAACGACGAGCTGTCCGCCTGGCGTTTGCGCGATCTGAGCTGCGCCTGGCGCGTCACCACCGAGCACGTGACGTTCCACTCCCTCGCCCGGCTGGGCGACCGGATCCTGGCGGGCGACAACGGCGGGGCGCTGCGGCTGCTCGCGCTCGGCGACGGCACGGAGCTCGGGCGCGTCCCCCCGCAGCGGCGGCCTGGTCCCGGCGATCGCCGTGGACGCCGCCCGCGGCCGGTTCGTCACCGGCTCCTACGACCAGACCGTCCGGCTCTGGGACGCCGCGGCGCTCGCGGAGCCGGGCACGCCCCGGCACCGGGAGCGGGTGAGCGCGCTGGCGCCCGCGCCGGGCGGCGACCTGCTGCTCAGCGGGTCCCACGACGGGCGGGTGCTGCGCTGGGACGCGCGGACGTGCGCCCCGCGCGGCGAGATCGGCCGGCACGGGCACTGGGTGAGCGGGGTCGTGGCGCTCCCCGGCGGCCGCGCCGTCTCGTCCGGCTGGGACGGCACGCTGCGCATCTGGGACCTGTACCGGAGCGAACCCATCGCCACGATCGCGACCGGGGACGACCACATCGCCCGCCTGGCCTGCACGCCCGACGGCGGCCTCGCCGTCACGGCGAGCACCGACTCGGTGATCCGCGTCTGGGACCTGGCGAGCGGGGACCAGCGAACCTCGATCACCGCGCCGGACGGACGGGTGGTGGCGGTCGACGTGCACGGGGACGTCGTGCGCTGGGTCGTCGAGTCCGGGCGGCTGTTCTCCTGGCGGCCGGGAAGCAACGAAAGCCCGGCCGTGCACGACCTCCTGGGTGCGGACGGCGTCCCGGCGGACGCCGGGTGGAAGGTCACGGCGTGCCGGATCGGCGCCCCCGGCGGCACCGTCCTCGCCGGGCTGTCCGACGGCCGAATACTCGGCGCCGGGACGGACGGGCGCACCGAGATCTTCGCGGGGGACGGCTGCGGCCCGGCCGCGATCGCGTGCGATCCGTCCGGCGGGCTCGTCCTGGCCGCGTACGGCGTCCCGCGCGCCGCGTCCGACAACACCGCACGCCTGTGGACGGGCCGGGAGCGTGAGTCTTCCGCCGTCCTGGTCGGCGACCTCCCCTGGACGGCCGCCGCGGTCGCACCCGACGGCCGCCTCCTCTACCTCGGGGACGAGGCGGGCGCGGTGCACGTCGTCGAGCCCGTCCCGCCCGGGGTCAATCGTCCAGATCGAGGCCCAGGCTCGCGATGAGCCGGTGGCCGACCATCGAGCCGATCTCCGCCATGTCGACGCCCGCGGCGCGGATGGTGTCGTTGCGCAGCAGGAAGTCGCAGAACCCCTGGTGGTAGAACCCGTACGTGGTGGCGCCGAGCCCGGACTCGATGTGCAGGAACTGGGCCCAGTCGGCCAGCAGCCGCACCACCCTCAGCTCGCTCACCTGCACCACTCCGGCGAGCAGCGACGCGGGGACCGGCTCGCGGATCGCCGCGAGCGCGTAGACGGTGCGCAGGCTGAGGGCCGCGGCGCTGCCCTTGGCGAGCATCTGCTCCAGGTGGCGCTCGTAGTACTGCGACAGGCCCGCGGGCAGGCTCGACAGGTCGTCCGGGTCCATGCGCCCGTACTCGATGTCGCGGAGGACGTACACGAGGTACATGAAGTTGAGTTCGCTGCGGTCGAGGAGGGACGCGACGGCCCGCTCCCGCCCCCGCTCCGGGTCCCCGGCGAGCCGCGCCGCCAGCTCCGGCCTGACCAGCGAGTCACGGATGAACCGCTCCATGTCGCGGCGGCTCTCGTCCGGGCGGTCCATCAGGTCGATGACGGCGGACGGGCCGTCGATCCGCAGCGGCGCCGTCCGTGACCGCCTGCTCACGAGCATGTACAGCCCGGCCTGCAGCACCGTCGGGAGGAAGAGCGCGTTGACGCCCGGACTGGCGTGCTCCACCTCGTCCAGCGCGTCGATCACGATCACGAGCTTGTCGTCGCGGGGCAGCCGGTCGGCGGTCTCCTCCAGGAGGGTGCCGAGGTAGCGTCCGTCGAGGTCGTCGCCGGTGCCGGGCGGCGGGAGCCGGACGCCGAAGCGCTCGGCGAGCTGGGCGTGCAGGCCCGCGAGGAACGCCGCCGTACCGTTGATCCGCTGGGCGGCGATGTTGAAGTGGGCCGGCCAGCCGTTGCGGACGACCTCCTCGGCCAGCAGCGACGTCTTCCCGACGCCCGGAAGCCCCTCGACGACGAGATGCCCGCTCGGATGGTCGTCCAGGAACGCCCCGAACTCGGCGAACGCGGATTCGCGCCCGACGAACCCGGCCGTCTTCTCCCGGAGGTAGGCCGCCTGGGGCGTCCTCGGCCGCGCCGGTTCGGCGGATTCGGCCGGGTCGGCGGACGGTTCCCCGGGACCGGTCGCGGAGCCGTGACCGTGCGCGAGCAGGGCGGCGCCGAACGCCGCGGCGGCTTCGGCGGCCCGGCGCTGCCAGCCGGCCCGGTCGGCCGCCTCCTTGCGCCCGTCCGCGCGGTCGCTGATGCCCCGGATCACCAGCGCCGGGACGTCGTTGAGGTGCGCGGCCTGGGCGATGCCCGCGTCCTCCATGTCGATCGCGGCGGCGTCGTTGTTGTGCAGGCGCAACTGGCCGAACAGCGCCGAGTCGCGGCTGTCGAGCACGACCTCGCCCGCCGCTATCGGCCGGAAGTGGACGCCCGCGCCCGTGTCCGCGTCGCCCGCGCCGTCGTCGCCCGCGCCGTCGCCGGGCCCGTCCCGCCAGCCGCCGTACAGATCGACGGACCGGGCCAGTTCCTCCAGCCGGTAGGGGGCGGCCCAGGTCTGCGGCCTGGCGAGGAAGTCCTCCGCGGCGGTGCCGCCCTGGTAGGCGTCCACGCGGGTGGCCACGACGATGTCGCCGAGGCGCAGGTCGTCGTGCAGCGCCCCGGCCACCCCGGCGCACAGCACCAGATCCGGGCGGAACAGGCCGATGACGCGCTCGGCGATCACTCCGGCCCGGACGTTGCCCCGGCCGACCTGGACGAGCGCCACCTCGCACTCGGCGGCCCGCAGCCGCCCGACCTCGAACCGCGTACCCGTCCGGTGCTCACGTTCGCGCAGGTCGGCGAGGTGCGCGCGCATCGCCCGGTACTCCACGGGGAGCGCGGTCAGCACCAGCGCCCGCAGCCGCCGCCGGTCCGGTCCGGCCGGTGTCCGTCCCATCGCATCCGCCGATCTCCGTCGGCTCGCGTGCCGCTCCCGCGAGACCACCCGTTCAACGTCGAGCACAGCCTCCCGTGCCGCGACCCCCTGCGCACAGGGGAATCGGCAAACCCGGCAAAGATCGGGAAGAACATCCTGCGGGCGGGTGTTGGTAGGTACTTGGAAGGCACTTGACCAGGGAAAAGATCAATTTTCGTCCGGTTTGCTTTCCTTGACATGGTTGGTACCTTCAACCTGAATCCCGCAGTACGTTCGAGTGCTGCGGTCGGCCGTGACAGGGATACGGCCGCCGGTCGCGGAGCGGATCACGCACGCGACGCGCGCCATCTACGCGCGCCCCCTTGAAGAGCGCAGTCGCTCAGAGAAATCCGACAAGCCAGCGCCGCATGCGCGGCGCCAAGGCCGAGTCCGCCCGGGCCCGTCGGGGCCGAGCGGAGCCGGGGACCCACGTTCCACGGGGTGAATCGGTGCGCTTCCAGCACGCCGTAGGGCTCTTCCATGCCCGAATCCGACAGCTAACCCGGTAGGCCCAATGGGAGACAAGGAGATTCCCTGTATGACCGGTCGTTTCGATCGACTCACCGAGTCCGCCAAGCGCCTCAACCCCCAGTCCGCCGTGAAGCGGCTGGCCTCCGAACACGCGATCAAGCGCATGTCCCCCGAGGACCGGGCCGTCGGCATCGCCGTCGGCGCGGTGCTGGCCGGCGCCGTCGGCCTGTCGGTCTTCCAGCCGATCGGCGACGCGGGCGCCGCCACCACGCAGGCGTCCGGGACGCACGCCGCGAAGGCGGCCGCCGTGTCGCACAACTCCGAGTCGGCCACGGGCGCGATGACCGCCGCCGAGGCCAAGGCCGCGGGCTGGAAGGTCGCGCCGCACGACGTCGAGGCGTCCGAGGTGATCGACCTGGCCAAGGAGCAGGTCGGCATCGAGGAAGAGGGCGCGGGCGACATGACCAAGTTCCACGACTGGTACGTCTCCACGCCGCACGCCGAGGCGACCGCGGCCCGTGACGGAGGCTTCTCGGTCGACGCCTACAAGGGCGCCCAGTGGTGCGACATGTTCGTGTCCTGGCTCGGCTCCCAGACCGGCGTCAAGAACATGGGCTGGGACGCCTACACCGTGCAGCACGCGAGCTGGTTCAAGGACAACGGGCAGTGGGGCGACGAGGCCAAGCCCGGCGCGGTCGTCTTCTACGACTGGGGCGCGGGTTCGGACGGCTCCATCGGCGACATCGACCACGTCGGGATCGTCGACAAGGACAACGGCGACGGGACCATCAGCACCATCGAGGGCAACGTCGACAACTCCGTCCAGGAGAAGACCCGCGACAAGAGCGAGGTCGTCGGCTACGGCTACCCCGACTACGCCGCCTGATCAACGAACGTTCATCCGCGAAGGCGTCCGGCCGATTGTGCCGGGCGCCTTCGCGCGTCTAAGCGAGGGTGACGCGCATCCCGCCGTCCGCCAGAACGTCGAGGACCAGGGCGAACAGGTCGTCGGGCTCGCCCTCGGGGGTCAGCGTCCGGGACAGGTGCCCGCGCGCGGTCTCGGCGTCCCGCCACAGCAGGGTCGCGGGGGCGGTGTACCCGAACGTCCCGCGCAGGCAGTCGTCCAGGGCGTCCGGGCAGCCGCCGAAGTAGCCGCCCGGCCCGTTCACCGCCTCGCCGAGCGCCAGGTAAAGGCCGGGCCGGTCGGTGACGTACCGGCCGTCCAGCTCGTAGGCATGCCCGGCCGGACGGTCGCGGCGGTCGCTCCGGTGGCGCCGGCCGGCCCGCTCGCGGACCGTGTCGAGCCAGGCTCCGCGGAGCCGGGTGTCGAGGGCCGCCCACGCGTTCGGGACGTCCGGCGGCCCCGCGAACCACCGCTCCCAGACGGGCCGAACGTACTCGGGGACGGGTCTGAAGTGCCCTTCCTCGAACTCCAGATCGATCGGTTCGATCCCGTCCGGGGACGGGCGCCATGCGCCGACCTTCGCCCACAACGACCGGTCGGTGAGCGGTTCGCCCAGGTCGTCCCGTATCTCCAGGACGGCCACGCCGAGGTCCAGCGCCCGCCGCGTGCCCTTCGACAGCGCGTCCCGCAGCCGGTCGCCGGGCCGCAGCCCCCGCAGGACGAGCGGGGGCGCGACCGGCTCGGGGGCAGGATGCGGGCGAACTCGGCGCACGAGCCCAGCCACCGGTGCCCGTCGTGGACTCGGACGCGCTCCCGGTACCCCTCGGGCGGACCTTCGTAGTCGTCCAGGCCGGTGAGCAGCAGATCGCCCGTCGCCGCGTGCCGTCCCGCGCTTTCGGCGTCCTCCAGCAGCCAGGGGCCGAACGCCTCGTCCTCCGGCACCAGCCACACCCGGTCGCCGAGCCAGCCGTGCACGTCGCCGGTCTCCGGCTCCCAGCCGAACAGCTCGTACGTCCCGCGAGGGGGCTCGCCGAAGAGGCCGTCCACCGCGGCGCACACGCCCAGGACGTGTTCGTTCTCCTCCTCGATCAGCGTGTACCGGCCGCGCCCGCGACGATCCCCGTCCTCTTTCACGCGGGCATCATGCCCGCGTCCCCGCCCTCGCGGCGACGCGTTTTCCGCGCGACGCGGCTCCGGCGAACAGTCCGGTAGAGGCGTTCTACCTGCCGTAACACCTGTCAGATGCCGTGTTCGCCTGTACGGAAGTGAGCGGCGGACAACCTGACAACACTGATCTTCTTGTGGATCGATGATCGACGGGCGACGGTGGATTCCGCCATGGGCTTCGCTCCCAGCTCCCGCGATCAGGGGAATCCATGAAGCTGTCCTCATCCGCCGCCGCACTCGTGACGGCGGCCCTGCTCACCATTCCGGCCGGAGCGTCCGGGACGCCGACGGCGCACGCGGCCGGCACCGCCGCCCGCGACGCCGCCGCGCTTCCGAACGTGAACATGGAAGCCACCGTCAAGGCGGCCCAGATCGACCCGCGGCGGGCCGACGACACCCGCACTCCGGGCGCCGAGAAGAGCGTGCTGCTCGTCGAACGCGCACTGCGCGACCGGAAGCTGCTCGACGCGAAGTGGGTCGACGGGTACTTCGGCACGTCGACGGTCGCCGCCTACGCGAAATACCAGAAGTCGCTCGGTTACACCGGCCTCGACGCGAGCGGGCTGCCGGGCAGGACGTCGCTCACCAAGCTCGGGGACGGCCGTTTCACGGTCACCCGCGTCATCGGACCGGGGTCCCGCGTGTCCACCGGCGGCGTCGTGGTCAACACCCGCACCCAACGCATGCTGGCCGAGGCGGAGCGGCTGCTCGGCCGCGGACTCGTCCTGGAACAGGGCTCCTACAACCCCGGCGGCGACCCCACGTCCGCGGGCACCCACGACGGCGGCGGCGTCGTCGACATCTCGGTGCGGGGGATGACCCCGGCCGCCCCGCACCGCGACCGCCCGCGCGCTCCGCCGGGTCGGCTTCGCGGCGTGGGTGCGCAGCCCCGGCCAGGGCGACTGGCCGTGGCACATCCACGCCGCCGCCATCAACGACACCGACCTGTCCAGCCAGGCCCAGCACCAGACCGGTGACTACTACCTCGGCCTGAACGGGCTCGCCGACCGCGGGGCGGACGACGGCCCGAAGGTGACGATCCGCACCTGGGAGGAGTACCGGCGCCGCTGACCCGTCCGAAACCCGGACCGTGCGAACCGATCGTGCGACCGATCCGCGCGAAACAGAACCGTGCGAACAGAAGGAGAACAGCATGAGCAAGCGCAAGGGAATCTTCACCGCGACGACCGCCGCGATAGCGCTCGGCGGGGCCGTGACCGTCCTCGCGTCGCCCGCGTCGGCGGCGGCCCGCAACGGCGTGTGCGAGAGCGGCGAGTTCTGCTACTACTACAACAGCAACAACCAGGGCTCCGTCTCGGACTTCACCGGATCGGTCGCCAATTACGGCACCGAACAGCCTTCGTGCTACGACTTCAAGGGCGCGGGCAACGGCAAGGGCAAATGCATCAAGAACGAAGCCGCCTCAGTCTGGAACCGCAGCAGCAAAACCGTCCGCGTCTACTACAACAGCAACTACGGCGGCACCTACCAAGACTTCAAGGCGGGCGCCAAAGGCAACCTGAACTCCAGCCTCAAGAACCAGAACGCCTCGCACCAGTTCTCGCCGTCGTCGCGGACGAACATGTCGTACGGCCTGTACAAGGCGAGCGGCGGCCGGATCACCTGCGGCTTCGACGGTTACACGAGCACGCCCGGACGGCACGAGGGCATCGACATCGCGCGCGGTGTCGGCTCGGACGTCCGCGCCCTGGTCGGAGGCAAGATCATCTACATCGCGCGCGGGCACACCGGCAGCTCGGGGCTCTCCACGATCTCCGTCTACAACGCGTCGCTGAACAAGACGGTTATCTACCTGCACTCCGCGCCGCGGTCGTCGCTGAGCGTGGGGCAGTCCGTGAGCCGCGGCCAGATCATCGCCGACGAGTCGTGGCGCGGGGTGTCGTCCAGCTCGGGCGCGCACACGCACGTCGAGATGCGCCCCGGACGCCGGACGCACGCCGCCAAGAGCGTCAACGACCCGACCCTCGACAACCCGAACCCGACCTCCTTCTGGCACGCCCGCGGCTACAACATCCGATAGCGCGCGGCCTCCGACAGAAGGGGAAGGCACTGTGTCGACACCACGTGCGCGGCTGTTCGCACGCCTCCTCGCGGTGACCGCCGCGGCGGCGGTCACCGGGGCGGTCCTCGCCCCGGTGCCGCCCGCCGCGGCGGCGGGCCGCAACGGCGTGTGCGAGAGCGGCGAGTTCTGCTACTACTTCAACAGCGGCAACCAGGGATCGCTCTCGGACTTCACCGGGTCGGTCGCCGACTACGGCACCGAACAGCCCTCGTGCTACGACTTCAAGGGCGCGGGCAACGGCAAAGGCAAATGCATCAAGAACGAAGCCGCCTCAGTCTGGAACCGCAGCAGCAAAACCGTCCGCGTCTACTACAACAGCAACTACGGCGGCACCTACCAAGACTTCAAGGCGGGCGCCAAAGGCAACCTGAACTCCAGCCTCAAGAACCAGAACGCCTCGCACCGATTCCTCGGTTCCACGCCGCCGACCGGCTGCAAGACCGACGGCACGAACAGCAAACTGCCCACGACGATCCTGGTCTACCGGGTGTCGCTCAACCGCGTGGACCGGGTGCCGTTCAAGACCTACGTCAAGAACGTCCTGCCCAACGAGTGGGTGCCGAGCTGGCCGCGGGAGTCCCTGCGGGCCGGGGCGATGGCCGTCAAGAGCTTCGGCTGGTACTGGGCGCTGCACTCGACGCGCAAGACGTCGGGCGGTGACTGCTTCGACGTCTACGACAACACGTCGAGCCAGGTGTACAAGCCCGGCTCGGCGAAGGCGTCGACGAACGCCGCCGTGGACGCGACGTGGGGCACGCGGATGACCCGGGGCGGGAAGATCCTGCAAGCCCACTACTGCGCGACGACGACGGCGTGCGGCGGGTGGGTCACCGGCGACTGGATGTCGCAGTACGGCTCCCGCGACAAGGCCAACGCGGGCTGGAGCCACTCACGAATTCTGCACGCCTACTACAGCGGGATCGCTCTCTCCTGACCCCGCGGCCCGTCCGGAATCAGTTCCCCGCCGTGTCGTCCGCGGCGGGGAACAACGGGCTTTCGACGACGACCTGGAAGTTGACCGGCCTGCTTCCGGGAAACGCGACCTTCCCCGACGGATCCACCATCTTGAACCGCACGAAGCACAGGCCCGGATTTCGCGGAGTGGTGATGTCGGTCCGGATGTCGACCATTTCGCCCGGACGTGTGTCTTCGATCGGCACGTCGGAAATCGTCTGGCACTGGTCGGCTCGCTGCGGGAGGTCGAGGCGGCGCAGCGAATACCCCTTCCACGGCACCGTCCCGGCGTTCTTGAGGCGCCACACCTTGGTCACCGTCTCGCCGGGGCCGACCCGCGTGCAGTCGGGCAGCGTGATGTCGGCGATGAACGCGGCGGCGTCGCCCCGGTGGTTCGGCGGAGCCGGTGGCGGGTTGGTCTGGCGCACCGGGCAGTCGGCCGGGGACAGCGCCGCCTTCGACAGCCCGCCGGGCGGCTTCGCGCCGGGCCCGGCGGGTTCGGAACCACGGTCGACGGCGACACGACGCCGGCGACGTCCCCGCCCCGACGGCCGCCGTCGCGAGCGCCGCCGCGGCCGAACGGGGCAACCGGAACCGCCCCGCGGGCCGCGCTCCCCGCACGGGACGGCCCGCGCGGCCGCCCGTGATGCCGTCCGGCGGCAACGCCGGTACGGGGACCGCGCCCTCGCCGGACGACGCGGACCGCTCGGACGGCTCGGCTGGCTCGGACGGCTCGATGGCCACGTGGACGGCGTCGTGGCCGGCGGCGCCTTCGGCGGCGCCCGGCGCGGTGACCGCGAGTTCGCCCGGCGGACGGGCCGCGACGGCGCTCGCGGCGGTCGCGCGGTCGCCGACCGGACCGCCCGGTTCGCCGTCTCCCAGCGTTCGCGGTACTCGCCCGGGTCCGCGCCGCACGCCTTGACGAACTCGACCGTCGTTCCCCAGCTCGGAAGTCGGTTACCCTTCGCGGCTTCATGTAACGTCGTGTGCGAAATCGCCCCTGACCGGCCGGACATCTGCCGGAAAGGCGGGTTGCCGACCGAGTTGCGTAGTTCTCTCAGAGCCGCCGCGAAATCCGCGATCGCCTCCGCCTGTGCACGCATCTCGTCCACCGGGTGAAGCTAACAGCGCCCGTGGTCGTCACTCAAGCCCGAATCGGTATGGGGGAGGTCGGCTACAGGTCAGAACGGTTTCCTCTATATGAAACATCGGTGGACGCAAAGAATCCGCACCCCATGCCGAAATCTAGAATGATCAAGGAATGCGCAGGCGGCGACGGGGAGGGTCACTGGCGGAGGTGGGAGGCGCCGCCGATGTACCAGACCTGGCCGTTGATCCATTCGGCCTCGTCGGAGAGCAGGAAGGCCGCGACCGAGGCCAGGTCGCTCGGCTTCCCGAGGCGGGTGGTCCTGGCGGCGGCCATGAAGGCTTGCTGGAGTTCCAGGTCGTTCTGCTGTTCCTGCGTTTCGCCCATGACCAGCCCCGGCATGACGCCGTTGCTGCGGATGCCCGCCCCGCCCCAGTTGACGGCGATGTGCCGGGTCAGCTGGTTGACCGCGGCCTTGGACGCGTTGTAGGCGACGTGGGACGGGTCGGTGCCCAGCGAACCGCCGGACGAGGTGATGACGATGCTGCCGCCGCCCTTCTCCAGCAGGTGGGGCAGGACGGCACGGCTGGTGCGGACGTAGCCGAGCAGGTTGACGTCCAGGGTGCGCCGCCACACGTCCATGTCGGTGTCGAGCAGGGAGGTGTCGCGTCCGATGTTGTCCGGGGACAGGTCCGCGCCGACGTTGTGGAGGCCGTCCACGGCGCCGAACTCGGCGATCGTCCGGCCGACCAGTTCCCGCACCGACTCGTCGTCGGACAGGTCGAACTCGACGGCGACGGCCCGGCCGCCCGAGCGTCCGATCCGTTCGGCGGTGGCCTCGGCGCCCTGGATGTTGATGTCGCCGACGGTCACGAAAGCGCCCTCGGCGGCGAGCCGCTCGGCCGTGCCCGCGCCGATCCCGGTGGCGCCGCCCGCCACGATGAAGGTCTTGCCGCGCAGTCCGCGCATGGTCGCTCCGGTTTCTCCGTGTTCTCTAGTCGCGCGAGATCTTGTCGAGGGGGTTGGACCGTTCGAGCATTCCGAAGGTCTCCTCGCCGTCCCAGCGGTAACGCACACCGGCCTGGTGGACGGCCGGGAAGTCGGAGATCTCCTGCTTGAGGGCCCGCACCGAGTAGGTGTCGTCGCCGTGGTGGACGTCGTGGGTGGAGAACACCGTCTCGCCCTCGATCTCGACGGTCCCGGCTTCGGTCTCCAGGACCAGCGACACGTCCTCGCCCAGGGCGCGGAGCCTCGTCAGCCAGGGGGCTCGCACCACGCGCGCGGGGACGAGGTCGCCGTCGCCGGTGAAGACGAAGCCCTCGTTGAAGGTCGGCTGCCCGTCGGGGCGCGGCGGGTAGGCGATGTAGCCGAACGCGCGTCCGCTCGGGAACACCGCCGACTGCCAGCAGTGGCCCCAGAAGTCGGCGAGCTTGCGGACGCCCTGGCGGCGGATGCGCAGGCCGCTGCCGGT
>NZ_MKJY01000591.1 GCF_001942465.1 Actinomadura sp. CNU-125 | reverse complement strand
CACGTCGCCGGGTGACGCCGGGCCGGGTCCCGGGGCGACGCGGTGCTCCTGCTCCACGACGGGCGGGCGGTGGACGCACTGGACCGGCTGGCGCCCGAGCCCGGCGAGGTGCGGCGGTGGGTCACGTGGATGTGGCTCCACTGGTACGTGGCGCTGCGTGCGGAGGCCACCGTGCTCGCCGGGGCCCCCGGCGCCCGCGACCGGCTGGCCGAGGCGCGCAAGCTCACGTCCGGGAACCCGATCGCGGGCGCGATCGTCGACCGCGCCGAGGCGCTGCTGGACGGGGACGGTGCGGGCCTGCTCGCCGCGTCGGCCGCGTTCGACACCGCCGGCTGCCGCTACCAGGCGGCCCGCACGCTGGTGCTCGCGGGCGGCGAGCACGCGGCGCGCGGCGCGGCCGCCCTGCACGACCTCGGCGTCAGTCGTTCCTGAACTCGCGGAACGTCCGCCGGGCCGCCGCGCGTCGGCAGATCGGTGAGCCCTTCGGGACGTCCGCGCACCTGCGGCACGTCAGCGGCGCGCCCAGCCGATCGGCCCCCGCGACCGTCCGGTGAGCGGGACGGCGGGACGGGCCGGGCGATCGGCGATCGCCGATCTCCGGCCCGTTCGGTGATGGGCGCGGGCTACCGCGTGCTCAGCTGCTCTTCCTTGAGGTTGTTCCGGATCTGCTCGCGCAGTTCGGGGGTGTCCTCGTGCCGGTGCACGGAGGCCGCGTGCTCGGCGGCGGCGCGGACGACCTCGTCCTCCTCGCCGCTGATGGTCAGGGTGCAACCGGATTCGCTCGGCATGTCCCTGCAGTCGACCACTTTCCGCATGGTGCCTCCTCTCGCGTCGGGCGTCGCCGCGCGAGTGGGGGGAACGGGGCGCGGTGCCGCTCGGTCCCGCTTTCATCGTGACATAACCGCAGGTCACATGGAAGTTATGGGCGCAGGGCGCGGAGGAACTCCCGGATGGTCGGGGCGACCGCGGCGGCGAGGTCGGCGGCGGTGCGGAGCCGGTCGGAGATCGCGACCGGGGCCAGGGACGCGCGGGGCATGACCCGCGCGCAGCGTTCGGCGAGCGCCCGGGGGTGGCGGTCGTCGGTGCCGGGGAACACCAGGACGGGCGCCGAGACGCGGGCGAGTTCGGCGACCGAGGCGAAGGACCGGTCGTGGGCGATGGCGGCGGCGGCGATGACGCTGGCGGGGTCGCTGCGCGGGATAGCGTCCCGCACCATCGCCCCTACGACCGGCGGGAAGTTGTCCAGGATCGGGTCCCATGCGGCGGCGAGCCCGTCGGCGGCCGCACGCGCGGCGAAGGCGTCCAGGAAGGCGATCTCGGCGCTGGCGGCGGCGTCCTCCTCGATGTCCTCGACGCCGATGGGGATCGCGGCGCGCACCCGTCCGGGGAAGTGCAGCGCGGTGCGCAGCGCGATGGTGGAGCCGAGCCCGGTGCCCGCCAGCACTGCCCGCGGATGGCCGAGCGCGTCGAGGACGTCGAGCAGGTCGCGGGTGTAGCGGTCCCAGGTGTGCAGAGCGGGATCGGCGCAGACCGAGGCCCCGTACCCGCGGATGTCGGGCAGGACGACCGTGGCGAGATCGGCGAGCCGGTCCGCGAGGGGGCGCAGGCTGTGCCGGTCGGGTCCGCCGCCGTGCAGCAGGACGAGCGGCGGCCCGGACCCGAGGACGTCCGCGGTCAGCGCGAGGCCGTCGTCGGCGTGGACGGAAAGGGAAGTCATGAGCGCCTTTCGGTGGGGAGGAGGAGGCCGAGTGCCAGGGCGGCGAGGGGGACGAGGCACAGCAGCGTGAACACGAGCGGGGTGCCGTGTGTGTCGGCGGCCAGGCCGAACAGCGGCGTCGCCAGGCCGCCGACGCTGACGCCGAGGCCGAGCGTCATGCCCGCCGCGGTGCCCGGACGTCCCGGCAGGTAGTCCTGGCCGAGCCGCACCAGGACGGCGAACGGGACGTTCACCGCCACGCCCGTCAGGACGGCGAAGACCAGCGGGGCGTACGGGCCGGGAGCGAGCCGCAGGCCCGCGAGCATGGGGACGGCGAGGGCCGCGCCGATCTGGATCGTCCGGACGAGCCCGGCCCGGTCGGCGAGCGCGGGCGCCGACGATCGTGCCCGCGACGCCGCCGCCGAGGAAGCACGCGAGGGCCGCCCCGGCGAGCGCGGGCGAGCCGTGCAGGTGCCGGATCCAGTACAGGCCGATGAAGGTGGCGATGGCGGAGAACAGCGCCGACCGGACGACCGTGATCGCCGTCAGGGTCGCGAACGGCCCCCACCGGTCGCGGCCTTCGGCGGCGCCGCCGGGGCCGCGTGTCGGCCGCCGCGCGTTCCTGGCCAGGACGAACGCGGCGAGGACGGCGGGCGGCAGGAACAGGGCGGTGCCGCCGAGGCCCCACGCGGTGAGGACGGGGACGGCCAGCACGGGCGCCAGGAAGAACCCGACGGTGCCGCCCGCCGCGAACACGCTCATGCCGGTGACGCTGTCCCCGGCGGCGTCCCGCGCGGCCTTCCCGGCGGCCGGATGGAACATCGCCGTCCCGAGCCCGGACAGCAGGAGCAGCGCGAGGACGAGCGGGTACGGCCCGGCGGGTCCGGCGAGCGCGAACCCCGCCCCGGCGAGCAGGACGCCGCCCGCGGCGAGGCGGGGCAGCCGGAACCGGTCGACGGCGAGCCCGATCAAGGGCTGCGGCAGGGCGCTGCCGAGCGTCGCGGCGAGCGTGAGGCCGCCCGCCGCGGCGTAGCCGTAGTGCCGTTCGAGGACGAAGTAGGGGACGGCCGCGGGCACGAGCCCCTGGTAGAAGTCGTCGACCGCGTGCGCGGCGGCCCACGTTCCCATGCGCCGCACGACCGGCTCCGTCTTGGTGATCGTTGCCACGTGACCAGGGTCGCGACCGTCGGTTCCTGCGGGCTAGCGATATCCTGCCGGTTGATGTCGCCGACCCGCCAACCGTTGCTGCGGCTGACGCACCGGCAGCACGTCCCCCGGCACGAGCACGCGCACCACCAGGTCGCCTATCCGAGCCACGGTGTGCTGGAGGTGTCGACGGACGCGGGCACCTGGATCGTCCCTCCGCATCGGGCGGTGTGGCTGCCCGCCGGGGTCGCGCACGCGCACCGGGCGCACGGGCCGACGCAGTTGCGGACGGTCGACTTCGAGGTCGGCGGGCCGGGGGCCGGGTTCGGCGGGCCGGTGGTCGTGGCGGTCTCGCCGCTGCTGCGCGAGGTCATCGTCGCGCTGACCGGACGGGACGACCCCGGCGCGCGCCGCCGCGAGAATCTGCGGCGGGTGGCCCTCGACGAGATCCGGGCGGTGCGGCAGCTGCCGCTGCACCTGCCGACGCCCGCGGACGACCGGTTGGCGGCCATCGCGGACGCCCTCGCCGCCGATCCCGCCGATCCCCGCACCCTCGCCGCGTTCGGGCGGGCCGTCGGCGCGTCCGAACGCACCCTGAGCAGGCTTTTCCGCGAGCAGATGACGATGACGTTCCCGCAGTGGCGGGCGCAGGTGCGGCTGCACCGGGCCCTGATCCTGCTGGCGGCGGGCGCGTCGGTGACGAGCGTGGCGGCGCGCTGCGGCTACAGCGGCCCGAGCGCGTTCGTCCAGGCGTTCCGCCAGGCGTTCGGGACCACGCCCGGCCGCTTCGCGAACGGCGGGGACGGGGCGGGCGCGACGTGAAGGGTCCGGGCCGTGCGGGGGACGCCGGCCCGTCGGCCGTCGCCGCCCGGCGGACGTCTCACCAGGCGTCGTGGTGCAGGACGGTGTCGATGGGCTCGCGCGCGGCGGGCTTGAACGTGTCGCCGGTGTAGTAGGCGGTGGGGATCAGCGCGCCCTGCCGCATGTCGGCGGGGATGCCGAGGAGTTCGGCGACCTCGCGCTCGTAGACGAGGTGCAGGGACGTCCAGGCGGTGCCGAGTCCGCGGGCGCGGGCGGCGAGGGCGTAGCTCCAGACGGCGGGGTGCAGCGAGGCCCACAGGCCGGCCTGGTTGGCGGCGGGGAGTTCGCCGGGGGCGCGCAGGCAGGGGATGAGGAGGACGGGGACCTCGCCCATGTGCTCGGCCAGGTAGGCGGCGCTGTCGCCGACGCGGCGCTGGACGGCGCCGCGGTCGGGGTCGTCCGCGTGCAGGCTCCCGGCGAAGGACTTCGACTCGGCGTAGGCGGCGAAGGAGCGGCGGTACAGGTCGCCGATCGCGGCGCGCTTGCCGGGGTCGGTGACGACGACCCAGTGCCAGGTCTGCGCGTTGCTGCCGCTCGGCGCCTGGACGGCGATCTCCAGGCATTCGCGGATCAGGTCCATCGGGACGGGACGCGCGAGGTCGAGGCGCTTGCGGACGGCCCGGGTGGTGGTCAGCAGTTCGTCGGGGCTCAGCGGCAGAGTCGTCGTCATGGGGTCCATGCTGCCCCATGGGGTACGAGTGGTCCGGGAGCGCCCCACACAGACGTCCGTCAGGTGCGGACCTCGTCGCTGAGCAGGCGCGCGAAGTCGGTGCGGAAGCGTTCGTACTGGGTGCGCAGGTCGGCGCCGGGCCAGTCGGCGGGCAGGAGCGCGGCGGGGAGGATCGGGTCGTCCATGAGGTGACGGACGACGGCGGCGGCGAGCGTGAACCGGTCGACGAGGGCGGACCGGTCGCCGAGGTCGCCGTCGGCGGCGGCGAACGCGGCCTGCAGGTCGCGGGCGGGGCGCGCCCAGGCGTCCAGGTCCCAGAGGGACGCGGCGAGGGCGGCGGGGTCGCTCTCGGGGCGGCCCTCGATGAACGTGCACTGCCGGACGGCGATGTCCGGACGCGCGCGCAGCAGGTTCGCGGGGCGCATCCACACGCCTTCGCGGAGTTCGGCGAGCCGGACGTCGACATCGCCTGGCGCAGCGCGGTGCGTTCGGCGACGGGGCGGCGTTCGGCGGTGATGACGGCGATCTCCCAGGCGGCCGTCCCACGGGCGGGTCCGGGGGGAGCGGGCCTCGTCCTGGCGGGCCTGCCGGGCGAGGAGGCGGTCGGTGAGGCCGTAGCGGTCGCCGTCGCGGACGAGGTCGCCCGCGGCGACCATGCGGGAGAGCGCGACGCGGATCGCCCCGTCGGCGATGCCGAACAGGGCGCCGACGTGAACGAGGTGGCGGACCGGCAGGCGGGGCGGGTGGACGCCCAGCAGGGTGCTCAGGACCACCGACCGTGCGGTGAGGGCCCGGATCTCCATGGTCCCAGTGACCTTATCGGGAAGCGGACACATTACATACCTTCCATCATGCGCGGGAGAAGTGTAACGTCCGAGGTCATGGGCAGCTATCTGATCGAGCCGGTCGACCGGCTCCCGTTCGGCGACGAGGAGAAGGCCCGCCGGTACGCCACCGAGCGGTACCGGGGCGCGGCGGGCCGCAACTGGTACGAGTGCGATCCGACGCTGCGGTTCCTGATGCGGCGCCACCTCGGCGACGGGTTCGGCTGGGCCGAGCCGCGGCTGCGGGAGCTGGGCGCGCTGATGGGCGGCCCGGTGGCCCGGTCCGCCGAGGAGACCGACCGCAATCCGCCGCGGCTGGAGAAGTACGACCGGTGGGGGCGCGACGTCAGCGAGGTCGTCATGCCGCCGTCGTTCGAGGCGGCGCGGCGGGAGATCGTCGCGACGTCGTTCACCCGCCCCGAGTTCGTCCGCGAGGCGAAGGCGGCGGGGGCGAACCCGGTCGCGCTCGGCGTGGCGTGGAGCTACCTGCTCGACCAGGCCGACATCGGGATGGCGTGCGCGCTCGGGACGGGCGGCGACATGGTCGTCGGGCTCGCCGAGGCGTTCGCGCCGGACGACGTGAAGGCGCGGGTCCGCGAGCTGTTCGCCGCCGGGGCGTTCTCCGGCGAGGCCGCGCAGCTGCTGACGGAACGGTCGGGCGGTTCGGACCTCGGGGCGCTCGAATCGACGGCCGTGCGGGACGGCGACGGGGACGCGTGGCGGCTCGACGGGTTCAAGTGGTTCGCGTCGAACGCGAACGGCTCGGCGTTCGTCGTGCTCGCCAAACCGGTGGGGGCCGCCGACGGCGTGCGGGGGATCGCGCCGTTCCTCGTCCTGCGGGAACGGCGGGACGGGACGCGCAACGGCGTGCGGATCCGGCGGCTCAAGGACAAGCTCGGCACCCGGTCGGTCGCGTCGGCGGAGATCGAGTTCACCGGCGCCGAGGCGTTCCTGCTGGCCCCGGCGTCGAGCGCCGGGGAGGGCGGCGACGGCCGGGGCCTCGCCCGGATGATGGAGCTGACGAACGGTGCCCGGCTCGGCATCGCGACGATGGGGCTCGGCTGCGCGCGGCGCTCGCTCGTCGAGGCGCTCTGCTACACGCGGACGCGGGAGGCGTTCGGCTCGCCGCTGGCGGACCGGCCGCTGATGCGGCGCAAGCTCGCGGAGCTGGTCGTCGAGACGGAGGCCGTGCAGGCGCTGGTGTTCGACGGGTACCTGACGCCGCTGCGGATCGGCGCCGCGCTGGTGAAGCTGCGGGCGGCGCGGCTCGGTGTGACGGCGGCGAGCGACGCGATCGAGGCGCACGGCGGGAACGGGTACATCGAGCAGTGGCCGGTGGCGCGGATCCTGCGGGACGCGCAGGTCAACCCGATCTGGGAGGGCGGCGACAACGTCCTGTGCCTGGACGTGCGGCGCGCGATCGAGCGGCAGGACGCGCACGAGCCGTTCCTCGCCCGGGTCGCGGAGGCCGCCGGGCGGGCGCCGTCCGGGGACGACGCGACGGCCGCGCTCGTCCGCGACCGCATCGGGCATCTCCGCGAGGCCATAGAAGTGTGGCGCGGGCTGGAGAAAAGTGTCGCGGAGGCTCGCCTCTACCCTCTGGCCCAGTACATGGCCGACGTGTACGCGGCCGCGCTTCTCCTGGAGCAGGCCGGATGGGAACGCGAGGACGCGGGTACGGACCGCAAGGCTCTCGTAGCGCGCCTCTACGCGCGCGCCCACCTGGCAGACCAGGGCCCGTTGCGCGGCATCGACGCCCCGGCGGAGGATCTCGAACGGTTCGACGAACTCGTCGGCGGGGCTTTCACGGAGGGATGACCGTATGCCGGTGCGGGTCGAGCGGCGCGGAGCCGTCACGACGGTGATCATGTCGCGGCCGGAGGCGCGCAACGCGGTCGACGCGGCGACGGCGGGCGAGCTCGCGGACGCGTTCCGGGCGTTCGACGCGGACGAGGCGGCGAGCGTCGCCGTCCTGTGGGGGGAGGGCGGGACGTTCTGCGCCGGGGCCGACCTCAAGTCGATCGGCACCGCGCGCAGCCCGCGCGTCGACCCGCCGCCGGCCGACGGGCCGCTCGGCTGCACCCGGCTGCGGCTGTCGAAGCCGGTCATCGCGGCCGTGGCCGGGCACGCGGTCGCGGGCGGCATGGAACTCGCGCTCTGGTGCGACCTGCGCGTCGTCGAGGAGGACGCCGTGTTCGGGATCTTCTGCCGCCGCTGGGGCGTCCCGCTCGTGGACGGCGGCACGGTGCGGCTGCCGAGGCTGATCGGGACGAGCCGGGCGATGGACCTCGTCCTGACGGGACGTCCGGTGGACGCGCGCGAGGCGTTCGACATCGGGCTCGCGAACCGGCTCGTCCCGCCCGGGACGAGCCGGGCGGCCGCCGAGGAACTGGCGGCGGAGCTGGCGCGGTTCCCGCAGGCGTGCCTGCGCAACGACCGGGCGTCCGTGCTGGACGCCGAGGGGCTCCCCGAGGAGGAGGCGCTGGGAGTCGAGTACCGGCACGGGCTGGGATCGCTCGGGGACGCCCTCACGGGCGCCGGGCGGTTCGCGGACGGGCACGGACGACACGGTGATTTCGACGACCTGTGAACGTTGACCGAACGCGATTCGGGTCTTAGGTTCCCTTGTGCGGGCGGCCGTCGCGACCTAGGGAGCCGATGCATGACCCTGACCGTGGAACAGGCGGGCCTCGCGCTCGCCGACCCGAAGGCGTACGCCGACGACCGGCGGCTGCACGACGCGCTCACGCTGCTGCGCCGCGAGTCGCCCGTCCACCGCGTCGAGGCGCCCGGCTACGGCCCGTTCTGGGCGGTCACCCGGCACGCCGACGTCATGGAGATCGAGCGCGCGCACGACCTGTTCCTCAACGCGCCGCGCCCGCTGCTCGCGACGTCCGAGCTGGACGAGCTGAACCGGGAGCGGGCCGCGCAGGGCATCGGCCTGCGCACCCTCATCCACATGGACGACCCCGACCACCGGGTCATCCGGGCGATCGGCGCCGACTGGTTCCGGCCGCGCGCGATGCGGGCGCTCGAACCGCGCGTCCGGGAGCTGGCGAAACGGTACGTCGACCGGATGGTCGACCTCGGCGGCGAGTGCGACTTCGCGCAGGAGGTGAGCGTCCACTTCCCGCTGTACGTCATCCTGTCGCTGCTCGGCCTGCCCGAGAGCGACTTCGACCGGATGCTGACCCTCACGCAGGAGCTCTTCGGCGGCGACGACGACGAGCGGCAGCGCGGCCAGAGCAGCGAAGAGAAGCTGCAGGTCATCATGGACTTCTTCGCGTACTTCCAGGAGCTGACGGAGGCGCGCCGCGCGCACCCGACCGACGACCTCGCGTCCGCGGTCGCGAACGCCCGCGTCGACGGGGAGCCGCTGAACGAGTTCGACACCGCGTCCTACTACGTCATCATCGCGACCGCCGGGCACGACACCACCAGCGCGACCATCGCGGGCGGCCTGCACGCGCTGCTGGAGCACCCCCGCGAACTCGACCGGCTCCGCGCCGACCCCGGGCTGATGCCGCTCGCCGTCGACGAGATGATCCGCTGGACGACACCGGTCAAGGAGTTCATGCGTACGGCCGTCCGGGACTACGAGCTGCGCGGCGTCCCGATCCGCGAGGGCGACGCGCTGCTGCTGTCGTACCCGTCGGCGAACCGGGACGAGGAGGTCTTCACCGACCCGTTCCGGTTCGACGCCGGACGCGACCCGAACAAGCACCTGGCGTTCGGGTTCGGCGTCCATTACTGCCTCGGCGCCGCCCTGGCCCGCATCGAGGTCCGCGCGTTCTTCGAGGAACTGCTGCCGCGCCTGCGCTCGATCGAGCTCGCGGGCGAGCCGCAGGGCATCGCGACCACGTTCGTCGGCGGGCTCAAGCGCCTGCCGATCCGGTACAAGATCGCCTGACCCCTCCCGACCTCCCCTCTTCCCCCTCTTCCCCCTGTTTCCAGGAGCCCGTATGAACATCGACGCCGCCGTCCTGCGGGCCTTCGACGCCCCCTTCACGATCGAGAGCCTCGACCTGGCCGACCCCGGCCCCGGCGAGGTCCTGGTCCGGATCGCGGGCACCGGCATGTGCCACACCGACCAGATGGGGCGGATCCCCGGCGACCTCGTCGCGAAGCCGGTCGTGCTCGGGCACGAGGGCGCGGGCGTCGTCGAGGCCGTCGGCCCCGGGGCCGCCGGCGTCACCGAGGGCGACCACGTGGTCATGTCGTTCGACTCGTGCGGCGTGTGCGCCGACTGCCGCGACGGCCACCCCGGCTTCTGCCCGCAGATGGTCGCGCACAACATGCTCGCCGCCCCGCTGGACGGGCGCGCACGGCTCACCGACGCGTCCGGCGCGGCCGTCCACAACCGGTGGTTCGGGCAGTCGTCGTTCGCGACGCACGCGCTCGGCACCGTCCGCAACGTCGTGCCCGTCACCCGGGACGCGCCGATCGAACGGCTCGGCCCGCTGGGCTGCGGCGTCCAGACGGGCGCCGCGTCCGCGCTGATCGCGCTCGGCGTCGGCGCCGGGGACACCTTCGCGGTGTTCGGCGCGGGCGCGGTCGGACTCGCCGCCGTGATGGCCGCCCGGCTCGCCGGGGCCGCCACGATCATCGCGGTCGACCTGCACGAATCGCGGCTGGAACTGGCCCGCGAGCTGGGCGCCACGCACACCCTGAACGGCGCCGACGACGACGTCGCCGCGCAGATCCAGGCGCTGACCGGCGGCGGCGTCCGGTACGCGCTCGACACCACCGCCGTCCCGGACGTCGTCTCCGCCGCCGTCGCGTCGCTGCGCGCGAACGGCGTCTGCGGCCTCGTCGGCGTCGGCGCGACCGAGTACCGCCTGGACGCGAACCTGCTGCTCATGGGCCGGACGGTGAAGGGGATCATCGAGGGCGACGCCGTCCCGCACACGTTCATCCCGAAGATGATCGAGCTGTGGCGGCAGGGGCGGTTCCCGTTCGACCGGCTGATCGCCACCTACCCGCTGGAGAAGATCAACGAGGCGGAGGCGGACGCCCACGCGGGCAAGGTCGTCAAGCCCGTCCTGCTCCCGAACGGGTAGACGCGTGGCGGGCGGCGGCCGGCGGCGAGGCTAGCGGACGCGGTGGAGGAGGTCGTCGCCGCGCTCCAGGCGGCGGCAGTTCTCCACCGCGACCTCGAAGTACCGGTCCCACGTCTCGCGCGTCAGCCACGCGACGTGCGGCAGGACCACCGTGTTGTCCAGCTTCAGCAGCGGGTTCGCGGGATCGACGGGCTCGGACTCGAACACGTCGAGGCCCGCACCGCCGAGCCGTCCCGACTCCAGCTCGGCGACGAGCGCCGCCTCGTCGATCACCGGGCCGCGCGCGGTGTTCACGACGACCGCACCGTCCGGGAGGAGCGCGAGCCGCCGCGCGTCCAGCAGGTGGTGCGTGTCGCCGGTCAGCGGGACGTGCACCGACACGACGTCGCTCTCCCGCAGCAGCCCGTCCACGTCGCGCCACGCCGGATCGTCCGGGCGCGGGCGCCGCGACGTGAACAGCACGCGCGCGCCGATCGCCTCCAGCATCCCCCGCAGCAGCCCCGCGATCTCGCCGCCGCCTAGCAGCCCGACCGTCCGGCCGCGCAGCTCCCCGCCGACCAGCGCCCGGTCGGCGGGCCAGCCCGCGCCCCCGCGGGTCCGCGCGTCGAACGTGACGACCCTGCGCAGCACCGACAGCATCAGCAGCAGGCTCGTCTCCGCGACCGCCTGCGCGTTGCGCCCCGGCATGTTCGAGACCGCGATGCCGCGCTCCGCCGCCGCGTCCAGATCGATCGTGTTCACCCCGGTGCCGAGCTTCTGGATCAGCCGGAGCTTCGGCGCCCGGTCCATGTCGGCGCCGGTCAGCGGACGCAGGACGTGCCAGATCACCTCGGCGTCCGGGAGCAGCCCGGCGAACCGCGCCTCGTCCTCCTCCGGGCAGCTCGTCACGTCCAGCCCGGGGGCGGAATGATCCATGTCGTAGTGCAGCAGAACGCGCATCCCGGACCTTTCTCGAACACGATCGATCACGATCATTCCTTCCGGAAACGTGAACCCGGAGGTCCGCGCCGCGATTCCCCGGGTACCTTCCCGATCATGACGCATGCTCGGAGGGAACGGAGTTGAGCGCGTGAGCCCTTGGCCGGAAGCGCCGATCGTGCAGGCGCCGATGGCGGGCGGGCCGTCCGCGCCCGAACTCGCCGCCGCCGTCTCGAACGCGGGCGGCCTCGGATTCCTCGCCGCCGGGTACAAGACCGCCGAGGCCGTGCGCGCCGAAATCGCGCGCACCCGCGAACTGACGTCCCGCCCGTTCGGGACGAACGTGTTCATGCCGTCCCGCGACGACGCCGACCCCGCGGCCGTCGAGGGCTACCGGGTCCGGCTCGGCCCCGAGGCCGAACGGCTCGGCGTCGTCCCCGGGCCCGCGAACCCGTCCGCGTCCGCGCGGGACGACGGGTACGACGCGAAGATCGCCGCTCTCCTCGACGACCCGCCCGCCTTCGTGAGCTTCACCTTCGGGACGCCTGCGCCCGACGTGGCACGAGCCCTGCAGGGACGCGGCGTCACCGTCGTCGTCACCGTCACGAACGTGGACGAGGCCCTGCAGGCGTTGCGGACGTCCGGGGCGGACGCCCTGTGCCTGCAGGGATCCGAAGCCGGCGGGCATCGCGCGTCCTTCACCAACACCCTCGACGGGGGGCTCGCGGTGCGCGACCTCCTCGCCGCCGTGCGGGCCGTCACCGACCGTCCGCTCATCGCCGCCGGGGGAGCCGCCACCCGGGCCGACGTCGCCGAACTGCTCGGACTCGGGGCCGTCGCCGTGCAGCTCGGCACCGCGTTCGTCCGCTGCCCGGAGAGCGGCGCGAACGCCGTCCACAAGGCCGCGCTCGCCGATCCCCGGTTCGCCTCGACCGCCGTGACCCGGGCGTTCAGCGGACGGCCCGCGCGCGGGCTCGTCAACCGGTTCCTCACCGAACACGACGCGCACGCGCCCGCCGCGTACCCGGACGTCCACTTCGTCACCGCACCGCTCCGCAAGGCCGCGGTCGCCGCGGGGGACCCGGACGGCGTCAACCTGTGGGCCGGGACGTCGTGGCGGCACGCGACGGACGCGCCCGCCGCCGAGATCGTCCGGTCGCTGACCCCGCCTTAGCGCCCTTTCGCGACCGCCTCGCGGACGGCCGGGGCGATCTCCGCGCCCCAGCGGCCGAGCGAGACGTCGTCGTGCGCGTCGTGGCCGGGCGGGAAGAGCAGGAACCCGGACGCGCCGTGCTCCAGCACCGCCCCGGTCAGTTCCTCGATCCACTGCTCGGGGGACCCGCCGAGCCAGCGGCCGTCGCCGTCGCGGGTGGCGGGCAGCGGCCGGTCGGTGATGCGGCCGGGCAGGTTGTAGACCGTGCGGATCTCGCCCGGGTCGCGTCCGGCGGCGGCCGCCGCCTCGTCGATGACCGGCCGCGACGTCCGGTACCGCTCGCTGAGCCAGTCGGCCGCGTGCCCGGGGAGCCAGCCGTCGGCCACCCGGCCGGTCGCGGCCAGGGACTTCTTCCCGACCGACCCGGTCCAGACGGGCGGTGCGGGCACCGGCGCCGGGTCGATGCCGTCGACGCGGTAGTGGCGGCCGTGGTGGGTGACCGGGCCGCCGCCGCCCGACAGTTTCTTGACCAGCACGATCGCCTCCTCGAACGCCTCCACGGCGTCGCCGGGCGACAGCCGCGGCACCCCCATGTCGGCGATCCGGTTCCACAGCCCGCCCGCGCCCATGCCGAGCACGACGCGGCCGTCCGACAGCGCCGACAGCGTCGTCACCGTCCGCGCCAGCATGGGGGCGGGCCGGGTCGGCAGGTTGCTGACGTTGGCGAAGCCCGCGATGTGCCGGGTCCGCCCGAGGACGAACCCGATGGACGCGTACGCGTCCAGGCGGTCGCCGATGTACGGGTGGTCGGAGAGGGAGAAGACGTCGAGGCCGTCGTCGTCGGCCCGCCGCACCATGCGCAGCAGTTCGGGCGCCTCGTCGATGCCGGTGTGCGCACCGAACCCGAAAACGACATCCGGGATGGTCATGGCCGTTCCTTCCGTTCGTTGGCCGCCGGTCACCAGGCGTAAGCCTCGGGGGCGGGCTTCGCCCCGTTCGCGGCGTTCGGCCCGGGCGGCGGGAAGAGTTCGTCGAGCCGGGCGAGGGTGGCGCCGTCGAGGTCGATGGCGAGGGCGCGGAGCGAGCCGTCGAGCTGCCCGGCCGTCCGCGGCCCGATGATCGGGCCCGTCACGCCGTCCTGCGCGAGGAGCCACGCGAGCCCGACGTGCGCCGGGTCCTCGCCGAGGCCGGCGCACAGCTTCTCGTACGCCTCGATGGCGTCGCGGTGCTCGGCGAGCACGGCGGCCGAGCGTCCGGAGGCGCCGCGCGCGGCGCCGCCCTCGCGCTGTTTGCGCAGGACGCCGCCCAGCACGCCGCCGTGCAGCGGCGACCACGGGATCACGCCGAGCCCGTACTCGCGGGCGGCGGGCAGCACCTCCAGCTCGACCCAGCGGGTCATCAGGTTGTAGATCGACTGCTCGGCCACCAGCCCGAGGAAGTGCCGCGAGCGCGCCGCCTCCTGCGCCTGCGCGATGTGCCACCCGGCGAAGTTGGACGACCCGAAGTACAGCACCTTGCCTTGCTGCCGCAGGACGTTGAACGCCTCCCACACCTCGTCCCATGGAGCGTTCCGGTCGATGTGGTGCATCTGGTACAGGTCGATGTGGTCGGTGCCGAGCCGCCTGAGCGACGCGTCCGCCGCGCGGCGGATGTTCAGCGCGGACAGGTACGAGTCGTTGGGCCGGTCGCTCATCGGGAGGTAGACCTTCGTCGCCAGCACGGTGTTCGCGCGCCGGTCGCCGCCCCCGGCGAACCACCGTCCGACGATCTCCTCGGTGGAGCCGACGCCCGCGCCGCCCCGCCCGCCGTACACGTTCGCGGTGTCGAAGAAGTTGATCCCGTGCTCGTGCGCCCGGTCCATGATCGCGTGGCTTTCCGCCTCGGCGGTCTCGGTGCCGAAGTTCATGGTGCCGAGGACGAGCCGGGAGACCGACAGGCCGGTGCGTCCCAGTCGGGTGTATTCCATGTGCGCCGCTCCTTCGGTCCGTGCCGGACGGGATCGGCCGGCACGTTGTGTTCGCAGGACGAACTGTATTAGTTCGTCTCGCGAACTGCAAGCCGGTGGCGGTCCCGGGGTCACTCGTTGGGTTCGAGGAAGACGGCCGGGGCGTCGTTGTCCCGTACCACCCGGCCGAGGAGGCGGGCGAGCGCGTCGCGGTCGGCGTCGTCGAGGCGATCCAGGAGTTCCTCGATCCGGCGGCAGGTCTCGGTGTAGAAGTCCCTCGCCAGGCGCCCGCCCCTCGCGGTGAGCGCGACCCGCACGGCTCGCGTGTCCCGCTCGTCCGCCTCACGCCTGACCAGGCCGTTTCGTTCGGTGCGGTCCACCAGGCCGGTCAGGCTCGACTTGGCCAGCCCGAGCATCGCGCTCAGTTCGCCCATGCCGTACGGCTGCCCCATCAGCACGCACAGCAACTGTCCCTGCTGGGTCGTCAGGCCGTGTTCCCTGGCCGACTCGCCGTACACGGCGTTCACCAGGAAAGTGGATCGCACGAGCGCGGGCACCGCGCCGATCCGGCCGTTCTCGTTTTCAAGCACATGGCCAGTGTATCGGTTCGGGCGATTTGAGTTCGTGTTGCGAACTACTGCTGTGCCGCGCCCCAGTCCCAGAGCGCCTGCAGGACGGGGCCGAGGTCGCGGCCGCGCGGCGTCAGCGCGTACCGCGTCCGGACGGGACGGCCCGGCAGCCGGTGGCGTTCGGCCACGCCCGCCGCGACGAGCCCGGCCAGCCGATCCGACAGCACCTTGTCCGACAAGTCCGGCAACGCCTCGCGCAGGTCGCTGAAGCTCCGCCCGCCGTTCAGCAGTTCGCGTATCACCAGCGTCGTCCAGCGGCCGCGCAGCGCCGCCAGCGCGATCTCCACCGGGCACCCCGGCTCCGGCGCGGCCACCGCCGCGCGCGGATCGTCCGGCAACCCCGGCCGGATAACCGTTTGGTTAGCCACGGACGCGCCTCCTACGGTCTCGGTCACTCGCCCTCTACTGGAAGGATCCACCATGCGGCGGCTGGCCGAACGCCCCGAGGACGTCCCGTCCGTTTTCGCCGACCGCTTCAACGGCGGCGACCCGGCGGCCCTGGCCGAGGTGTACGCCGACGACGGCATGCTCATCCTCGGCGGGCCCCTGACCGGCGCGGCCGCGCACGCCGCGAACGCCCGCCTGCAGTCGCTCGGCGCGCCCATCACCGTCCGTCCCCGGCAGTGCTACGTGAACGGCGACCTGGCGCTCCTCATCGTCGACTGGACGATCGAAGGCACCGGCCCGGACGGCGAACCGGTCCACATCCAGGGCATCGCGACAGATGTCGCCCGTCGCGGAAACGACGGATACTGGCGGTACGTCATCGACAACCCCTTCGGCGTCGAAGAGTTCGAAGGGCCGACCCCGTGAACTGACCCGTGGACGAACGGCTTCGCCGGATCGCCGCGCCGGACGAGCCGGGCACTTGACCTCGACTTAAGTTGAGCCTCTAGCGTCGGAGTCGTTCCGCGAAGGCCCCACCACGGAAGGCTTCGGCAGATGACACGGCTCGACCTGGGCGACCTCGGCCCCATCGGCGCAACGCTCGACGTGCGCGCGGACGGCGGCCACCTCGCCGACGCCGCCATGCTGGAGGAGCTCGGCTACGCCTCGATCTGGATCGCGGGCGGGCAACTGGAGACGCTCGATCCGCTGCGGGACGTCGTCCGGGCGACCCGGACGATCCCCGTCGGCAGCGCGATCATCCCCGGCTGGAAGTACACGCCCGAGGACGTGATCGCGCTGCGCCGCGACATCGAGGCGACCGATCCGGGGCGGCTGATCACCGGGCTCGGCGGCATGCACGGCGAGCGTCCGCTGCGCGCCATGAACGCCTTCCTCGACGCCCTCGACGCCGCCGCCCCGGCGGTCCCGGCCGGGGCCCGGATGCTGTCGGCGCTCGGCCCGCGCATGCTGGAGCTCGCCCGCGACCGCGCCGCCGGTGCGGTGCCGCTGCTGGTCACCCCGGAGTACACCGCGCGGGCCCGGGAGATCCTGGGCGGCGAGGCGACCCTGGCCGTGATGGAGTACGTGGTCCTCGACGGCGACCCGGGACGGGCGCGGGACGCCGTCCGCGAGAACATCGGCTTCCTGACGAAGGTCGGCGGCTACGCGCAGAACCTGCGCCGGATGGGGTTCGCCGACGACGACATCGCCGCGACGAGCGACCGCCTGCTGGACGGCCTGGTCGCGTGGGGCGACGCCGACGCCGTCGCCGCGCGCGTGACGCGCCACCTCGACGCGGGCGCCGACCAGGTCGTCCTCACCGTGCAGCCGACGGACGCGGGCGCCGACGCGGGCGCCGCTCCCCGCGCGCAGTGGCGTGCGCTGGCCGAGGCGCTCATCGGCTGAGCGGACGCCCGCCGCGCGCGGGTCGCGCGGCGCCCAGGTCGCGCAGGTGTTCCACCAGTTCGGGCGGGTCGTGCACGGTGAACTCGCAGCCGAGCATGAGCAGCCGCGACGCCAGCCACGGCAGGGTGTCGGCGCGGGCCTCCAGGCGGCACGACCGTGCGTCCAGCGGCGTGACGTCGCCCGGGTCGGCGCCGAGCGCCGCGCGCACCTCGTCCGCCGGGGCGTGCAGCGTGACCGTCGCGGTGTGGACGGGCGCGAGCGAGTACATCCGGTCGGTGACGAACGCGACGGCGTCCCCGCCCGGCACCTCGCGGGGCGCGAACCGCTGCCCGGTGGGGAACGGGTCCCGGACGCGGTCGGCGCGGAAGACGCGCCAGTCGTCCCGCTCGGTGTCGTGGGCCAGCAGGTACCAGCGGCGGCCCGCCGCGACCAGCCGGTACGGCTCGACGCGCCGCCGGCTCCCGGCGCCGCCCGCGCTCACGTAGGCGAACCGCAGCAGTTCGGTGTTCGCGACGGCGGCCGCCGTCACCGCGAGGACGTCCGGGTCGACGGTCGGCCCGCCGGGGACGGGCAGCGCGACCGTGGCCGCGTTCAGCACCCCCACCCGGCGGCGCAGCCGCGCGGGCAGCACCTGCTCCAGCTTGGCGAGCGCCCGCACCGCCGCCTCGCCGAGGCCCGTCACCGCGGTCCCCGCGGCGGTCCGCAGGCCGACCGCGATCGCCACGGCCTCCTCGTCGTCCAGCAGCAGCGGCGGCATCGCGGCCCCGGCGACGAGCCGGTAACCGCCGTCCGGGCCGGTCGTGCCCTCGATCGGGTAGCCGAGGCCGCGCAGCCGGTCGACGTCGCGGCGGACCGTGCGGGCGCTGACGCCGAGCCGGTCGGCCAGTTCGCCGCCCGCCCACTCGCGCGGCGTCTGGAGCAGGGACAGCAGGGAGAGCAGGCGTCCGGGAGTGTCCGTCATGGTTTCCAGGTTCCGTGCGGTTGCGGACAGGAGCTGACCTAAACCCATCCTACTTTCGTTTCCACGACGGAGGAGGAGACATGACCGTTCGACCGTTCCGCATCGACGTCCCGCAGGCCGACCTGGACGACCTGAACGACCGGCTCGCGCGCACCCGGTGGCCCCGGCAGCTCCCGGGCGAGGGCTGGAGCCGGGGCGTCCCGGTCGCCTACCTCAAGGAGCTGGCCGAGTACTGGCGCACCGGCTTCGACTGGCGCGCCATGGAGGCCCGCTTCAACGAGTTCCCGCAGTTCATGGCGGAGATCGACGGGCAGGACGTGCACTTCCTGCACGTCCGGTCGGCCGATCCGGACGCCGTCCCGCTGCTCCTCACGCACGGCTGGCCGAACTCGTTCGTCGAGTTCGCCGAACTGGTCGGGCACCTCGCGGACTTCCACGTCGTCGTCCCGTCCATCCCCGGCTACGGGTTCTCGGCGGCGCCGCGCGGACCCGGCTGGGACGCGGCGCGCGTCGGCCGGATCTGGGCGGGGCTCATGCACCGGCTCGGCTACGACCGGTACGGCGTCGAGGGCGGCGACTTCGGCGTCTACGTCGCGCCCGAGGTCGCCAAGGCCGCCCCCGAGAACGTGCTCGGCGTGTACGTGATCAGCGGCCTCGGCATGCCCACCGAGAAGGACGTCCCGGACATGACGCCCGACGAGCTGGCCCACTACGAGATGATGCAGAAGTGGTCGACCGGCGGCGTCGACCACCACGCGATCCAGCGCGCCGCGCCGCAGACGTTCACGTACGGGTGGAACGACTCGCCGGTCGCCGCCCTGGCCTGGATGATGCAGAAGTACGAGGACTTCAACGCCTCGGACGTCCCGGCGGACAAGATGATCGACCGCGACCTGATCCTCGCGAACGTCAGCCTGTACTGGTTCACCGAGTCGTTCGGGACGGCCGCGTGGCAGTACTACGAGGCCGGCGGCGACGGGACGCCCGAGTCGGTGTGGCCCGTGGGGCAGAAGCTCGTCCCGACCGGCCTGTACAGCGGCCCGCCCGGCATCCGCCGCCTCGCCGAGCGCGACAACACGATCGTCCACTGGCCGGACGACAACCCGGGCGGCCACCACTTCATCGCGATGGAACGCCCGGACGCCGTGGCCGCCGACCTGCGGAGGTTCTTCGCCCTCGTCCGCTGACACCGGGGGCGCCGGGCTCAGGGCGTCAGGACGACCTTGCCCGGCAGCCGCCCGGCGACGGCCGCGTCGTGGACGTCGGCCAGCTCGGCCAGCGGCCGCCGCTCGCCGACGTCGATCGTCAGCTCGCCCGCGTCGACGAGCGCGACGAGTTCGGCGAGCCGGGCGGCGTCGTCGTGGGCGAACTGCTGCACCGTCCGGACCCCGCGCCCGGCGTCCGCGGGGCCGGGGGTGGTGGCGCTGACGAACGTCCCGCCGTCGGCGACCAGGCCGGCGAGCCGCGCGGCCTCCTCCGGGGTGTTGCGCACGAGGTTCAGCACCACGTCGAACCGTTCCCCGGCCACGGCGTCCGGGAGCGGGACGGCGGTGTGGTCGACGATCCGGCCCGCGCCGTGGGCGCGCACGCGGTCGGCGCTGCGCGGGCTCGCGGTCGCGGTGACGGCGGCGCCCGCCCGCGCCGCGAGCTGCACGGCGTACCCGCCGACCGCGCCACCGGCGCCGTTCACCAGGATGCTCTGCCCGGCCTTCAGCCCGGCGTGCTCGAACAGCGCCTGCCAGGCGGTGAGCCCGGACGACGGCAGCGCCGCGGCGTCGGCCACCGGGACCGTGCGGGGCGCGGCGGCCAGCGCCGCCGCCGGGACGGCGACGTACTCTGCGGCGGCGCCGGGCGCGTCCATCGGGAGGAAGGCGACGACGGCGTCCCCGGCGGCCCAGCCGTCGACCCCGTCCCCGACCTCGGCGACGACGCCGGACATGTCGAAGTTCGGGACGTGCGGGAACGTCACGGGGAAGACCTCCTGCATGAACCCCATGCGGATGGGCACGTCGACCGGGTTGAACGCGGTTCCCGCGACCCGCACGACGACCTGTCCCGGGCCCGCGGCCGGACGGTCCGCGTCCTCGTAGACGAGGACGTCGCTGTCGCCGTAGGAGTGGTAGCGCACTGCCTTCATGATCTCTCCTTCGCCCAGTCTGCTTCGAATTCGAAGCAGGTACTCACCATAACCCGCTTCGAGTTCGAAGCAATCCGGAGAGAAGGGTGACGGTCGTCACGTTGCTGAGAATTCGAAACATATAATCGGAGCGTGACGAACCCCGACACCCGCGGCCCGGGCCTCGACCCGCAGCAGCTCGGGACCTACTTCGCGCTCATGGAAGCCGTGAGCCTGCTCCAGCACCGGGTCGAGCAGCACCTGCGCGCCGAGGGCGACCTCAGCTACGTGCAGTTCCAGCTCCTGACCCGCCTCGCCGAAGCCCCCGGCGGCCTCACCATGACCGAACTCGCCGACGGCGTCGTCTACAGCCGCAGCGGCCTCACCTACCAGGCCGGGCTGCTGGAGAAGGCCGGTCTCGTCACCCGCGGGCCCAGCCCCGACGACGAGCGCGCCACCCTGGTCGCCATCACCGCGGACGGCCGCGCCCTCGTCGACCGCGTCCTGCCCGGCCACGTCGACGTCGCCCGCGGCCTCCTCTTCGACCCGCTCTCCGGCGACGACCTGCGGCGGCTCGGCGACATCATGACGCGCGTCCGCGACCACATGCGCGCCCAGCCGCCCCGCTCCGCCGCCCCCCGCACCCGCCGCGAGCGCTGAGCCCGGGCCCCGAGCCCTACCGGCCGCCCCCGGCCCACTCGTCGACCGTCACCACGTCGGCCTGCATGGGGAACACCTTCTCCATCAGCACCCGGTGGACCTCGTCGTCGAAGTCGTGGCAGCCGTCCGACAGCACCGTCAGCCGGTAGTCGAGGTCGGCCGCCTGCCGCAGCGTCGACAGGACGACGCCGCTCGTCGCGACCCCCGCCAGCACGAGGCGGCGGATCCCGTTCGAGCGCAGCACCAGCTCCAGGTCGCTTCCGGCGAACCCGCTGATCCGCTTCTTGGTGATGACGGGCTCGCCCTCGCGCGGCGCGACGTCCGCGTGGACGTCGGCGGCCGGACCGGCGTCCGCGAACCCGCGGTCGTGGCTGAAGATCCGGTTGTCGGGGTGGTAGTCGGTGTCGCCCGGCCGGAACCCGACGACGACGTACATCACCGGCACCCCCGCGGCACGCGCGGCGCCGACCGCCCGCGCCAGCCGCGGCAGGTACCCCGCGTCGCCGACACGCTGGACGATCATGTTCTGCACGTCCATGACCAGCAGGGCCGTGTCCGTCATGCGCGACATCCTTTTTCAGGCGGGATCGGGCGTTCGTCCCCAGCCTGTCAGACGGGACGGCATCCGCCGTGTAGCTTGTTCGCACCGCTTCACACCGCGCGCCCGGGCGTCCGGCCCGGCTCGTCGAGAGGTGCGGGCATGCGCGAAGGCGATCGACCGGATCAGGGCGGGGAAGCCGGGTGCGCGGCGGCCTCAGGAGGACCAGGTGCGGCCGGTCAGGCGTTCGTAGACGTCGATGTAGCGCGCGCGGGTCGCGTCGACGACGTCCTGCGGGATCTCGGGGCCGGGCGGGGTGCGGTCCCAGTCGAGGGTGCTGCTCCAGTCGCGGACGAACTGCTTGTCGAGGGAGTGCTGCGCGCGTCCGGGCGCGTAGTCGTCCGCGGGCCAGAAGCGGGACGAGTCGGGCGTGAGGACCTCGTCGCCGAGGACGAGCGTCCCGTCGGCGGCCCGCCCGAATTCGAGCTTGGTGTCGGCGATGACGATGCCGCGCTCGCGCGCCAGTTCGGCGCCGCGCCGGTAGATCGCGAGCGTCACGTCGCGCAGCCGTTCGGCGGTGTCGGCGCCGATCTCCGCGACGACGTCGTCGAACGTGATGAACTCGTCGTGCCCCTCGACGGCCTTCGTGGTCGGGGTGAAGATCGGCTCCGGCAGCTTCGACGCCTCGACGAGCCCGTCCGGCAGCGCGATCCCCGACACCGCGCCGTCCTTCTCGTACTGCTTCAGCCCCAGGCCGGTGAGGTAGCCGCGGGCGATCCACTCGACGGGCAGCATCGACAGCCGGCGGCACCGGATCGCCCGGCCCTCCCACTCGTCCGGCACGTCCGCCGCCGACACGACGTGGTTCGGGATGATGTCGCCGAGCTGCTCGAACCACCACAGGGACAGCTGGGTGAGGATCTTCCCCTTGTCGGGGACGGTCGTCGGCAGCACCACGTCGTACACGCTGACCCGGTCGGACGCGACGAGGATCAGGTCGTCCCCGTCGGCGTAGACGTCCCTGACCTTGCCCGAGTGGACGAGTTCCATGACGCTCCTCAGCGCGAATGCGGTGTGCGGGCGCCCGCAGGTCGTCGGCGTCCGCTGAGGAGCGTCCGGTCGCCTTCGGGCGCCCGCGAGTTTACCGGGCGGGTCGTCAGCTCGCGGCGAGCGCCCGGGAGCCGAAGTCGCGCGCGGCGGCGAGCGCGGCGTCGTGGTGGGCCTTGGCGATGTCCCGGAGGCCCTCCATGCCGGGCGTGGTGGCGGCGAGGGTGAACTCGCGCTTGATGACGGTCAGATCGGCCCGCCAGATGTCGCCGAGGACCCGTTCGAGGTACGGGGTGGAGTGGTCCCAGCCCTCGCGCGGCGCCCCGGCGCCGTAGCCGCCGCCGAGGGTGGTGACCAGCGCGGTGGGGGTGTTCTCGAGCACCGGGGTAGTGGCTCCCGCGCCCGCGATGACGAGGTCCGCCCAGGTCTTGAAGTGCTGGGAGACGCCGTAGTTGTACAGCGGGACGGCCAGGATCGCGGCATCGGCGTCCTGCAACTCCGCGGCGAGGGTCGCGCCGAGGGCGAGGGCGTCGCGCTGGGCCGGGGTGCGGTCGTCCTCGGGGGTGAATCCGGCGGTGACGGCGAGCGTCCAGGCGTCGCCCGGCAGCGCGTCGGTGCCGAGGTGGCGGCGGGTCACGGTGGTGCCGGGGTTCGCGGCGGTCCATCCGGCTTCGGCGAGGTCGGCGATCTCGGCGCTGGCGGAGGTGCCGGGGGTGATGCTGGCGTCCAGGCGGAACAGCTTCATGTCACTCCTTCAGAACACGGGGACGTCGGCGGGTGCCGCGCTCCCAGAGCATAAGCGGACTTTACCCCGCTTTCATTCCCGCCGATAGATTGCTCTCGTGGCCCGGTACGTACTGCCCTACGGAAAACCGCGCGGCGAGCGCGCCGACGCGGCCCGCAACCGCGAGCTCCTGCTGGCGACGGCGCGCGAGATGATCGCCGAGCACGGGGTCGCGAAGGTGACGATGGACGGCCTCGCCGAACGCGCCGGGCTCGGCAAGGGCACCGTCTTCCGCCGCTTCGGCACCCGCGCGGGCATCTTCCGGGCGCTCCTGGACGCGGACGAGCGGCGCTTCCAGGAACGGGTCCTCACCGGCCCGCCGCCGCTCGGCCCCGGAGCCGACCCGATCGACCGGCTCGTCGCCTACGGCCGCGCCCGCATCGCCTTCCTCCTGGACCACCAGGACATCTCGCGGGCCGCGCTCGAACGCGACCGTCCCGCCCCGATCGCGGCGGACATGACGCAACTGCACCTGCGCGTCCTGCTCGACCGCGCGGGCGTGCGGATGCCGCACATGGAAGGCGTCACGGTCCAGCTCACGGCCGCCCTGGAGGGCCCGATGCTGCTCGCGCTGTCCGCGGCGGAGACCGCCCCGCCCCTCGAACCGGACGTCGAACCCATGCTCGCCGACGCCTGGCAGGTGCTGATCGAACGCCTCGTCCGCTAGCGCGGTCCGACGGTGCCGGTGGCACGTTCCGACGGACGGGTGCCGAACGCCCAGACGGCGGTCGCGCAGAGCGCGAGCGTCGCGCCGAGGACGGTCGGGCCGAGCCAGCCGACGGCACCGTACAGGGCCGTCGTCGCGGCCGCTCCCAGGGCGGAACCGAGGGAGTAGAAGACCATGTAGGCGCCGATGACGCTGCTGGTGCCGCCGGGATAGGCGGTGGCGAGCGCGTGCTGGTTGCTCACGTGCACGGCCTGGACGGCGAAGTCGAGCAGGACGACGCCGAGGATCAGCAGCGGCAGCGACCAGGCGAGCTGCCCGATCGCCGCCCAGGAGGCGAGCAGGAGCGCCAGCGCGAGGCCGGTGACGCGGCGCGCGTGCCCCGCGTCGCCCCAGCGTCCGGACCGGGCGGCGCCGAGGGCCCCGGCGAGCCCGGCGACGCCGAAGAGCCCGATCCGGGTCTCGTCGAGGTGCCACGGCGCGCCCGCCAGCGGCAGCGCCATGCCGCTCCACAGCGTTCCGAACGAGGCGAAGAGGAAGAACGCGATCAGGCCCCGGCCGAGGAAGACCGGCTGGGCGAACAGCCCGCCGAAGGACCGGAGGAGCCGCCCGTACCGGAGCGTTCGCCCGTACCCGGGGGCCGTGCCCGGGCGGACGTCCGCGGGCAGCAGCGTGCGGGCGAGCAGCGCGAGGACGGCGGTGAGGAACGCCAGGACCAGGTAGACGCTCCGCCAGCCCCACAGGTCCGCGAGGACGCCCGCGACGACGCGCGAGCCGAGGATGCCGATCACCACGCCCGAGGTCACGACGCCGAGGTCGCGGCCGCGTTGGCCGGGCGGGGAGACCGACGCGGTGTACGCGACGGCGATCTGCACGACCACCGCGAACAGGCCCGCCGCCGCCAGTCCGGCGAACGCCGCCCAGGCGGCCGGGGCGGCCGCGGTGAGCGCCGTTCCCGCGGCCACCAGCGCGAGGTGCGCGGCGATCAGGCGCCCGCGGTCGAGCATGTCGCCCAACGGCACCAGCAGCACCAGCCCCGCGAGGTAGCCGAGCTGGCCGGTGGCCACGAGCCCGCCGAGCGAGTCGACCGGGACGTCCAGGTCGCGCCCCATCGGGCCCAGCACCGGCTGCGCGGCGTAGACGCTCGCCACCGCGACCCCGCACACGACCGCCAGCAGCGCTCTCGTCTTCCGGTCCATGATCTCGCCCCCAATTGGTTGCATTTTGCAACTCGCTGGAGCGTAGGACAGAATGGTTTCATTCTGCAACCGAAGGAGGGGCGATGGCGGGCGACGCGTGGACGGACCCGAACTGCCCGGTGGCCCGCACGGTCGATCTGGTCGGCGACCGGTGGAGCCTGCTCGTCCTCCGCGACGCCATGGACGGCGCGCGCTCGTTCACCGATCTCCAGCGGAGCACGGGCATCGCCCGCAACATCCTCAGCGACCGGCTCCGCAAGCTCACCGCCAACGGCCTGCTGGCGCAGGTCGACGCGCCTTCGGGCAGGCGCAGGCTGTACACGCTCACCGAGGCGGGCAAGGACCTCTTCCCGGTGATCGTCACGATGCGGCAGTGGGGCGAGCGCCACGCCTTCGACGCGGGCGAGACGCACTCGGTCCTGGTCGACGGCGACGGCGTCCGCGTGCCCGACCTCCGGCCCGTCGCCGCGGACGGAACGCCGCTGACGAGCGACACGACCTCGGTGCGGCGGCACGCCTGAGCACGGCCGCCGCGCGGGCCGCCGCGCGGTGCGGCGTCAGCCGTCGGTCGAGGCGGGCACCGGCTCGGGGAGCACGGGACGGCCGTCGCGTTCGGCGCGCAGGCGCCTGCGATGGGCGCGGCGGCGGACGGCGGTGACGATCGCGATGACGACGCCGGCGCCGATGCCGGCGGCCGAGAGCAGGACGCCCGCAATCAGCCAACCGACGAACGAGAAGAGGCCACCGGTGCCCCCGAAGGCGTACCGGGACAGTGCTTCGGACTCGCAGACGATCTTGTAGCCGGCCGCCTGCGACACGTCGATGGTGTAGAGCAGCGCCCAGGACTCGTCGCGGGTGAGGAACAGGTCGGTTCCCGGATCGGTGAGGGCGGGGTCGCCCGGTCCGGTGATGTCGCACTGCGGGCCGGGTGACTTGCCCGGGAACTTGGCCCAGAGCGCCACCTCGCTCCCGGGTTCGACCCGCACGGTGACGGTGTCGCCGTTGGCGAACCGGCGGCCGGTGTCCACCGCGCCGGTCGCGTCGCCGAGCCGGGAAGCGCCGACGACCACGCCGAGCGCGATCAGCGCGACGGCGATCGCGGCCGCGGCGACGTACCAGTGACGGCCGGGCCGGAGTTCGTTCGCTGGTGTCCGCAGCGGCGGGGTGGGCTGCATCGCCTTACCTTAGACCGGCGGAATTCGGGACGATCCGGCAGGTGGGGCAGGCTCCGAGCCGTCCGTGTCGATCTTGCTTCGCGTTCTACCGCCAGGTCGCGGTGTCGGGGTCGACGCCCTGGGCGCGCGCGGCGGCGTCGATGATCTGACGGAACCAGGCGGCGAGGCCGTCGCGGACGCCGTCGTAGTGGGCGGCGAATCCCGGATCGGCCTCGAACATGCGGCCGAGGCAGACCTGCATCTCGACGGTGAGGGGAAAGTACGACGCGAAGACGTCGCGATGCCGTTCGGCGAGCCGGTTCGCTTCCGGGCCGCCGGGTGCGACACCGGCGTCCATCGCGTCCGCGAGGGCGCGGTCGAGGTCGGTGACGGCGTCGGCGACGGCCCGCCAGTCCGCCGCGTCGCGCGAGGCCGAGCGTTCGGTGTACTGGAGCCACTGGGGCGTGTTCTCCCAGCGCCGGCGGGCCTGGACGGGCCAGTCCGGGTTCCAGTCGGGGCCGAAGATCGCGGTCTGCTGCTCGGCGGTCAGCAGCGGGCCGCGCTCGTGGGCGTCGATCATCCGGTCCAGTTCGGCGCCGAGTTCGCGGAGGCGGTCGATCCGCTCGGTGACCCGGGCGCGCTGCGCGCGCAGCGCGCCGGGCACGTCGGTGGCCGGGTCGTCCAGGATCGTCCGGATCCGGTCCAGGCCGACACCCAGCTCGCGGTAGACGACGATGCGGTGCAGGCGTTCCAGGTCGCCGGCGGTGTAGAGCCGGTATCCGGCCGCCGTGCGCAGCGACGGCCGGGCCAGACCGATCTCGTCCCAGTGGTGCAGTGCGCGGACCGTCACGTCCAGGCGCGCCGAGACCTGACCGACGGTCAGGCCGGAGGCGTCGGCATCAGGCATGGTCCCCATTGTCGATGGTTTCCGGCGGGGCGATCCCGATGGCCGCGAGGTTCCGCGCCTCCTGGCCGGACGGGTCGAAGGGCTTCGCCGCGGTCACGACGATCCGCGCGTTCTCCGGGGTGATCACCTCGATGTCGCGGGTGTTCCAGGGGGTGTCGCGCGGGCCGTCGACCGAGTCCGGCCGCAGCGCGCGGCAGGACTCGACGAGGCCGTCGACCTCGCCGAGCACGCACGAAAAGCCGAGGCTCATCGCCGGTGCCCGCTCCGGGACCTCGTCCGCCGCGACGAGGAGGACGTCCTGGAACGCCCACCTGCGCAGATGCACGAGGGTGCCGGGGATGCCGAACAGCTCGAAGAAGCCGAGCCCGCGGGTCCAGAAGTCGACGGACGCCGCCAGGTCGTCCGTGGGGATCGTCGCGAACGCGGGCATTCCGTAGATGCCGCGGAACGGTTCCGGCGGGACCGCGTCCGGGCCGGGGGCGGGGACGGGGCTGATCTCGAACGCGTCGTAGTGGTCGCTGTGGTCGCTCATGCGCCCCACCTTCCGGCCTCACGCTACGTGAGGGTCAAGTCCGGTGGGCGCGGGCCCTCCTCAGGGGACGGTGCGAAGGACGGCGAACGTGCCCGTCGCGCGGGCGCCGTCCGGTGTGCGCCAGGAACCGGCGACGTGGCCCGTCGCCTCGGGCGGGCCGTCCGGGGACGGGCCGTCCGGGGACGGGCGCAGGACGCGGTGCAGGCGAAGGGTCGTGCCGGGCGGGCCATGCACCGCGGTGCCCTCCCGGTCGTCGGTGGCGGTGGCGAAGTCCGCGGCGGCGAGCCCGCCGCCGGTGTGCGAGCGGGTGACTTCGCGGTCGGGGGTGTCGCTGACGCTCTGGGCCTGCGCCTCGACCCGTCCCTCGATCAGGGCGAGGAGCTGGGCGACCAGCACCGGGTCGTGGCAGCCGTCGTAGACCCAGCGCCGTCCCAGCACGCCGTGCTCCATCGTGCCGACGAGGGCGTGCTCGGCGCCGTCGAGCGGGGCGCCGCGATAGGTGAGCGGGACCAGGTAGGTGCCGGACGGGTCGGTGACGATCTTGAACTCGATCCCGACCTCGCCCTCCGGGTCGTCCAGCCGGAAACCGCCCGCGTCGACCGGTTCCGGTCCGCCCGTGCCGGAGTACCAGGGCCGGGTGGGGAGCCAGGCGGCGAGCAGCTCCAGTTTGGTCGGCCGGAGGGTCGTGCGGTGGACGACGGCCATGCCGGGTCCCCTTCCGTCGAGGCTGCGGTGCTTCGCATGATCTCACCAGGCGGCCGCGCCGAGGTTCAAGAGAGGTGAATGGGACGGGGACGGGCGGGTAGGGCGGGGATTCGGACGTCCACGGGAGGTGCCGATGAACGAACGGATATCGGCCGAGGCGGAGCTGGCCTGGGAGGACTTCCACCGGCTCGTCAACATGACCTCGGACGAGCTGCGGACCTGGCTGCTCACCGACGCGTCCGGGGAGGACGCCTTCCCGGAACCCGGCGAGGGTCCCGGGGTGTCGGAGCTCGGCGCGCGGGTCGTGGACATTCTGCGCAAGCGGAAGGTCGACCTGACCGACGGGGACGCCGAGGTGATGCAGGAGGTCGTCGACTACGTGGAGGAGCACCTGGACCACCCTCCGCCCGAGGAGAACCTGGACGAGCGGTGGCGGCACGAGCTGATGAGCGTGGGCCACGATCCGCTCCGTCCGGAACCGTCCAGCGCATGACGAATCAGCGGATGAGGAGGTAGATCATGCCGAATCCGCAGCAACCGGAAATCCGCCGGACCGAGCGGACCGCGGTGACGAACGAACCGGCGCCGGAGGCCACGGACCCGAAGACGACGCGGGCGAAGGGCCACGCGCACGGCACCGACAGGGGGAACAAGGGCGGCGGCGAGGGCGGCGGGACGCCGCCGGACCAGCAGCCGCCGCATCCCGACTGACGGACGGCGGACCGCCGGGGCCGCGCGGCCCCGGCGGTCCGCGCGTGCTCGGGGGAACGTTCGTCCGGTGCGGGGGTCAGCGCGTGACGTCGAGGATGCGGAGGATCTCGCGGACGAGCAGGCCCGGTTCGGTGAACGGGACGAGGTAGCCGGACTTCTCCGCGACGACGTGCCGGCCCCGGGGGAGCGTCTCGGCGCGGGCCCGGTGCGCGGTGTTGAGCGAGGCGCGGCCGCCGCCGCCGAGCGAACCGGAACGGCGGCCGGAGATCAGCGTGACCGGCACGTCCGGGAGTTTCGGCGGGTCGTCGCGGAGGCGCCGCAGGTCGTCGATGAGGCCGGTCTCTCCGCCATCTGCACGCGGGTGGCCTCCAGCGTGCCGTCCTCCTCGCGCAGGGCGGTCGCGGCGGGTTCGGGGAGTTTGGCGGCCAGCCGGTTGAGGCTGAACCGGAACAGCCCGAGCCGGGCGGCGGTGGGGTCGGTGAGCGCGCTGAGCCGCATCCGGCGTTTGGTGCCGGGCATGAAGTAGTGGTCGCTGGCCTCGTCGTCCTGGTCGACGAGCAGGAGCCCCGTGACGCGGCCGGGCGACTCGGCCGCGACGCACCGGACGATCGGGCCGCCCCAGTCGTGGCCGACCAGGACGAACGGGCCGTCGCCGAGGTGGTCGAGGAGGTCGTGCAGGTCTTCGACCAGGCGGGACAGGGTGCGGGGCCCGGGGTCGGCGGGGCTGCGGCCGAGGCCGCTGCGGTCGTAGACGACGGCGGTCGTGCGTCCGGAGATCGCGGGGACGACGGTGCCCCACATGTTGCGGGAGGCGCCCGCGCCCGATTCGAACACGACGACGGGGGACCCCTCGCCGTGCCGTTCGAGGTGGAGTTCGCGGCCGTCGCGGGTCCGGGCGTGCTCGCTGACCATGGGCCGAAACCTCCGAAACCGGCGACCGGAACGGGGGAGCGGCCGCACTCTCGATCAGACTAACGGCCCGGACGCGCCTTAAGTTCGGGTCTGCGGGGTGTAGCCGTCGTCCTCCCCGCCGGGCGTGTCGGCCTCGGCGTTGGGCGGGTCGGTCGGACCCGGCGTGTGCTCCTCCGCGAAGTCGGGTTCGGGCTCGCCCGGGTCGTCGCGCCGGTCCGCGAGCGGTTTGTCCGCGTCGCGCCGGTCTGTGTCGCGCCGGTCAGCGTCGCGCTTGTCCTGGTTCATGCCGGGACGGCTACCCGGTGGGAGGCGATCGACGCCTGAGTAGCCTGGCGATCGTGCTGTACGGGCGAAATGCGGAGACGGCGGAGATCGACCGGCTGCTCGAAGGGGTGTGGGGCGGCCGCAGCGGGCTGCTCGTCCTGCGGGGCGAGGCGGGCATCGGGAAGTCGGCGCTGCTGGAGTACGCGGCGGGCCGGGCCGGCGGGGCGCGGGTGCTGCGGGCGACGGGCGTCGAGTACGAGAGCGGGATGCCGTACGCGGGCCTGCACATGATGCTCGGGCGGCACCTGGACGGCCTGGACCGGCTGCCGGACGTGCAGGCCGGGGCACTGCGGGCGGCGCTCGGGATGGGCGGCGCGGGCGGCGACCGGTTCCTGGTGGGGCTCGCGGTGCTGACCCTGCTGGCCGAGCTGGCGGAGGAGCGGCCGCTGGTGGTGCTGGTCGACGACGCGCAGTGGCTGGACGGCCCGTCGGCGGAGGCGCTGCTGTCGCGGGCGCGGCGGCTGCGCGCGGAGCCGATCGCGCTGCTGCTGCGCGCGGGGGGGACTTCGCGGCGCCGGGCCTGCCGGAGCTGCGGGTCGGCGGGCTCGACGCGCTGTCGGCGGCGCGGCTGCTGGACGAGCGTGCGGCGGACCTGCCGGAGCACGTGCGGCGCGACGTGCTGACGACGGCGATGGGCAATCCGCTCGCGCTGCTGGAACTGCCGGGGACGCAGGGCGGTTCGTCCGCGTACGAGCGGATCCGGCGGTCGTTCGCCGCGCAGCTCGCGGGACTGCCGGAACCGTCGCGGCTGTTCGTGCTGCTCGTCGCGTCCGACGATCTCGGCGACGTCGGGGTCGTGACGGACGCGGCGGCGCGGCTGGGCGCGTCCGTCCGGGACCTCGAACCGGCGGAGCGCGCGGGCCTGCTGCGCGGTACGGCGGACGGACGGATCGAGGTGCGGCACCCGCTGATCCGGACGGCGGCGTACGGGGACGAGCCGCTGGGCCGCAGGATCGAGGCGCACCGAGCGCTCGCCGCCGCGTACGCGGAGCGCGGCGACGGGTGCCATCGCGCGTTCCACCTGGCGCGGTCGGCGACGGGTCCGGACGAGGACGGCCTCCGCCCCCGGCCCGAGTAGCCGGTGCGGGTTCGGGCGGCGGCCGATGTCAGGACAACGCGGTGCCGACCAGGCGGTACGAGTCGACGAGCCAGCGGTCGCCGATCTTCCGCATGTCGATCCGGGACGTCACGCGCGGCGGGGCTTTCTCCCACGAGATGTAGCTGTCGCGGCCGGACGCCTCGATGTAGAGGTCGTCCAGTTCCCGGACGACCTCGGGCGTGACCCGGATGACGCAGGTGACGGTGGCCGTGCCGGCGGCGTCGTCCAGGTCGACCGTGAAGTCCGTGATGTCGGTGACGATGTCGCGGTACCGGCCGTCGCCCGACAGCGCGGCGGCTTCGCCCCGGACCGCGCAGTCGAGGTCCTCGGGGAGCGCGGCCGTGCCGAGGCGGCAGGCCGCCGGGTGGTCCTCGGCGGTGAACGCGATCATGAAGTCGCGCGCCGTGTCCTCGGCGGCGTCCTCGTCGCCGGACCCGAGCAGGGCGTTGCCCGCGAGCACGAGCCCGGCCAGCAGGACGAACGCCGCGGTGGCGGCCGCCATGATCGCGTACGGGTTGCGCCGGACGGCCGCCGCCGCGCGCGCGCGTCCCGCCGCTCGGCGCCGGGGGCGGGCGCGGCGACGGGGTCGCCGATGGGGGCGAACGC
>NZ_MKJY01000590.1 GCF_001942465.1 Actinomadura sp. CNU-125 | reverse complement strand
GTGCCGCCACAGCAGCAGCCCGCCGACGGCCGCCGCCGCGACCGCCGCGCCGCCCAGCGCGGGCACGAGGGCCCCGCCGCCGCCGTCCCCGGAACCGCCCCCGTCGGCGGCCTCGCGGGAGCGGGACCGTTCCCGCAGGGCCGCCGACTGCCGCCGGTACTCCTCCTCGCCCTTGCCGGTGCGCAGCAGCTCCAGCGTCCGGTCGAGCCGGTCGGCGAGGGGCGCCTTCCGGAAGTCCGGGTCGAGGGAGACGGCCAGGGCGGCGCGGCGCACCCCGGTCGCCTGATCGTTTCCGGGGTCGTCCGGCAGCAGCCGGGCGTTCAGGTCGTCGGCGTACCGCCCGAGCGTGATGAAGACGCCGGGGCGGCCCAGCCGCGACTGGACGACGGAGGCGAGCTGGTCCGGCTCCTGCCAGGTGCCGCCCGCGATGATCGGCACCAGGACGACGTAGGTCGGCCGCGGCTGGCGGGCCAGCTCGGCCAGCACCCGCCGCCGCCGGTCCGCGGGCAGCGCCGACTCCAGCGACGGGTCGATGTGCAGCGGGGAACGACGCAGCTCGGCGGCGATCCGCTCGCCGGGGGAGGGGGCGGTCATGACTCGACTTCCAGGTGGGTGAGGACTTGCCGGGCGAGGGACGAGCGCGCACCGTACTCGACGTCGATCCACGGGCCGCGGAGCGCGTGGTGGGGGACCCGCCCGCCGGGGTGCGGGATCCGCAGGGTCAGCGACTTGAGCCGGTCGTGCGGCGCGTCGGCGCACGCCGCGCAGACGCGCCGCCGCCCGTCCCCGTCCACGGCGCGGATCCGCCTGCGGCGGTCGGCCGGGCCGTGCAGCGGGTTGACGAAGCAGGGCGGGGACGGCGCCCCGTCGCGGTCGAGTGCCGCGAGCCCCTCCCGGGCCAGCACGATCACCACGACCAGGTCGTGGGCGCGGCCCGGATCGGATCCGGCGTCGTCGAACAGGATCTGCGCGGCGTCGAACGCCGCCGTCGCCCGCCGCCCGCGTTCGGCGTCCCGGCCGGTGTCGTCCACCAGCGCCGTGCGCAGCGCGGCCAGGTCGTCCCCGGCGATGCGGCGGAGCGCGCGCAGGCTCGGCCTGGACGGCGCGTCCCGCTTCTCGGGCGCGCCGCCGCCGGACGGACGGTGCCGCGCCGCGCCGCCGCCGCAGCACGAGCCGGACGCACGCGTACAGGACGGCGCCCCCGACGGGACCGATGAGCAGCAGGCCCGTGAGGAACGGGCCGGTGCGTTCGGGCTCGACGTCGCGCAGCGGACGGTCCTCCTCCCCGAACGGCACGAGCCGCCCGTACAGGTTGTCGTCCTGCGGGGCGTCGGTGACGGGCAGGCCCCGCACCCGTTCGATCCGGTCGATGATCCGCCCGCCCAGCCCGGCGAGCCGGTCCGTCTCCGGCGGACGCTCGAACTCGCCGTCCATGGCGGAGAACCTGCGCCGCACGTCGAACGCGACGGTGTCGATCCAGCCGCGGTCGTCGGCGACGACGTACAGGCCGTCCTTCCCGGTCCGCTCGTGCAGGAGGCGGGCGAGCAGGGTGTTCCGGCCCTGCGACTCCGACTCCACCGGGTTGGGGGCCACGACCACCCAGACCGGGGCGTCCAGTTCCCTGGCGGCGTCCCCGGCCGCCAGCCGGACCTCGGCGAGATCGGTGCCGCGCAGCGCCGCCGGGAGGTCCGGGTCGACGAAGACGGGGCCGCGCGCGAGGGCCGCGGCGATCCGGTCCACCCGCGCGTAGCCGTGCTCGGGCAGGCGCGGCAGCGGGTCGTCCGGATCGGCTCCGGCGGGCGGCGCCAGGAGGGGCACGGCGAACACGGCGGCGGCGATCGCCGTCAGCAGCGCGGCGGTGCGACGCGGCGATCTCCTCATCGGTTCCCGCCTCGCCGCGCGCGGGCCCACCCGGCCCCGGTCAGCAGCCCGATGACGGCAAGGGCGCCGAGGGCGGCGCCGCCGATCACGGCGGTGCGTTCGGCGTCGGCAGCGGCGGCCTCCTGCCGGTCCCGCCGGTCGAGCTCGATGCGGGTGCGCGACTTGGGCCGCTGGTCGGCCGGAAGGTACTGCCCGGCGGTGCCGTCCCCGACGACCCGGACGAACGTCTCCACCAGCGCGACCGGCCCGGCGTCGGAGGCCAGCCGGGACTCGGCGGACCGCCACGCGTCCTCGGCCCGCAGCGAATGCCCGCCGCCGAACATCCGCGCCGTCCCGCGGCCGTCGTCCATCACGAGGTACAGCCCGGGCCGGCCGAGGTGGTCGTACAGCAGCGCGGCGAACTTCTCCTGGTCGAGCGGGCCTCCGAGCGAGGAGGGGAGGAGCGCGACGTAGTAGGGGACGTCGAGCCGGTCGAGGGCCCGCGCGACGCGCGTCCCGGTGTCGGGCGTGACGGCACGGAGCATGTGGTCGGTGACGTACACGGGGTTCTCCCGCAGCGCGCGGGCGATCCGCTCGGCCCGCAGCCCGTCGGCGGACGCGCTCCCGGCCGGACCGGCGAGGACCGCGGTCGGCGTCGTGAGGGCGAGCAGCACCGCGGCCATCAGCATGAACGCGATCCGCAGCATGGTACGGGATCTTAGGGGTCGGCCCGATAAAAGGCATTCCGGCCACCAAAATTCCGCCATACCGGACCAATGTGGCCCCATGCCCCGCCCCGCGCCCCGTCGGCGGACGCCGCCGCGTTCGTGGTCGGCAGATGCCGGGTCGGGCGCCGGGCGCGTTGTCCCGTCCGGGCGGTAGTTCCTGTCAGTGATTTCGGCAGGGGCCGCCCTCGGCGCGTCCGGTCAGCGGATGGTCGGTGGGTGGCGGGCGGTTCGTATCGTTCGGGCGGTGCCGCTTGTCAGTACCCCTCGGCAGGCGCGTCCGGTCGGCAGGGGCAGGCAGGGCGTCGGGGCCGGGGTCAGGGTTCGCGGTGGAGGGTGCCGTCGGCGGCGGCGGTGAACGTCAGCCGCCGCCCGTCCAGCACGGCGTCGACGCGCACCCCGCCGCCGGGCAGCGGGGCCGTCCGGACGGTCGGTGCGGCCGCGCCCCGGACCGGGGCGATCAGCGTCAGGATCCGGGCCCGCGCCCCGGCGGCCCGGAACTCGACGGTCGGTGCGGCGATCTTCTTCCCCGGTGACGGGAAGATCCAGCCCTGCGGGGGTGACGGCCGCCCCCGGACGACCTCGGCCGCGCCCGGTGCCGCCGCGCCCGGCAGCGGAATCCGGAGGAAGTGGACGCGGACGCCGTCCGCGGACGCGACGGCGCCCGTCCCGCCCGCCTTCGCCGTGTACTCCGGGGGCAGGTGCCAGAACTGCGTGATGTCGCGGGACGCCGCCGAACGCGCCTCGTCGAGCACCACGAGCGCGTCCGGGCCGGACGCCGCCAGGACCGAGCGGGTCCGGGTCGTCCCGGCGAACGCGGTGTCGGAGAAGGCGAACGTGTCGGCGCCCTCCCGGAACCGGTGCCGGATCAGCTCGGTGGCCGCGCCGTGCCGGAACGTCGCGTCCTCCACGACGAACGTGTTGTGCGCGCGGGGGGAGTGCAGCCACTCGCGCCACGCCTCGTCGTTGTAGCCGACGTGCCCGCTCGGCACCAGGACGTCGTGCCGCAGGGCGTGGAACGTCAGCGCCATGTGGTCGTTGTGGCCGTGGGCGTAGCGTCCGGGGCCGAACCGCGCCGTGTACGCCGTCTCGTCCTCGTAGGCGCGGTCGCCCTTCCCCCACCCGGAGCGGCCGACCACGTACCCGGCCTCGTAGACGCGCGCCCGCGCGTCCGGCGGCGTCCCCTTCTCGCCCTGGGACGCGACGTAGGCGAGCGGCCCGTCGTCGGACGCGCCGGTGTCGGCGGCGCGCGCGGCCTGCGATTCGCCGATCTGCAGGAGGTCCCCGGCCGGGGTGGTCTGGAACGCGATGAACTCGTCCATCAGCGCGTGCCGGCGTTCGAGCTCGGCCGGGACCTCGCGGCCGCAGGCGCGGATCACGGTCATCGCCTTGCGCCACCGCGACCGGTTGTAGACCGAGTAGTGCGTCGACTGCTCGTTGTTCGCGCCCTGCGCGTCGATGGCGGGCCGGACGCCGCCCGGCGGGTCGAACACCGAGTCCAGCAGCCGGTCGTGGCCGAGGTCCGCGAGGTCGTCGCGGCCGATCGAGCACGCGGCCGTCAGCAGGATCATCGACTCGTCGGTGCCGTGGTTCCACGGGCCCGAGTAGTGCTCGGGGTCGGCCAGCCAGGACGCGTGCCGGGCGATCGCGTCGTCGAGCCAGGGGGCCGCGCGGTGCGCGCGCAGGCACACCAGCGTGGCGAGGCGGAACTTGGTCCCCTCCGCGATCGCCTCCCGCCGGTCCTCCCCGAACCGCTCGGGGGCGCCGTTGTCGGCCAGCCAGTCCCGGACGATCCCCGCCGCGAGATCGAGCTCGGCGGCGTCGCCCGTCCGCTCGTACTCCTCGATCGTGCCGCCGAGCCATTCGAGGGAGTGGAACCACAGCAGCCAGGTCCGGTCGCCGTACGGGTTCAGGTGCCAGTCGACGTCCGTCCCGGAACCGACCCGCACGGGTTCCTTGCCGACCGTCTCGAACCGCCCGGCCCGCACGGCGTCCGCGGGGTTGAGCCGGTCGAGCCCGTTGTAGCCGAGCGCCACACGGCCTCGCGGTGGCCGCGGCGGCCGCCGCGGGCGGCACCGGGACCGGCGGCGCGGCGTCCCGGCATCCGGACGCGGCCAGCAGCAGTGCGGCGAGTGCGGCGGCGGTCGCCGCCCGTGGGTTCTGGATCATCATGTGGCAGAGACGATGGACGTCCCCATGGAGATGACCTGCGCGAATGTCGTGATCATGAATGTCCGGTGGCGCCGGGTGAAGACCGGGTGAACTCGCGATCCGGGTGTCCGCTTGCGGCCGGTTCGGGGGCATGACGGACGTGGCGATCGCTGAAAGCGCGGAAGCCCGGGGGATCCGGTCGGGCGTCCTCCACGCGACCGGCCGGCGGCACCGGGCGATCGACGAGACGGACTTCCGGTACCGAGGAGCGTCTCCCCCGCGCGGGGGAAAGCGGATCACCCCCCGATTCCCACGTGACCGGTGTCAAGCTACCGGCGGGTCATTGGATAGGGTCGGGGGCGGGGAGAGCCCGTTCGGGGGATCCCCGCACCGACCGTAACCGTCCTGGACGACGCGCCGGGCGATCGACGTACGAGGAGAGCCGTTCCGTGACCATCCGAGTAGGCATCAACGGGTTCGGCCGGATCGGCCGCAACTTCTTCCGCGCCGTGAAGGCGAGCGGGGCCGACATCGAGATCGTGGCGGTCAACGACCTGACCGACAACGCGACGCTCGCCCACCTGCTGAAGTACGACAGCATCCTCGGCCGCTTCCCCGAGGACGTGCACGCCACGGCGGACGAGATCGTCGTCGGCGGCAAGACGATCAAGGCGTTCGCCGAGCGCGACCCCGCCAACATCAAGTGGGGCGACGTCGACGTCGTGGTCGAGTCGACCGGTTTCTTCACCGACGCCACCAAGGCCAAGGTGCACGCCGACAACGGCGCCAAGAAGGTCATCATCTCGGCCCCGGCCAAGAACGAGGACCTCACCGTCGTCCTGGGCGTCAACGAGGACCAGTACGACCCGGCGGCCCACACCGTCATCTCCAACGCGTCCTGCACCACCAACTGCCTGGCCCCGCTGGCGAAGGTCCTGCACGACAACTTCGTCATCGAGAAGGGCCTGATGACGACGATCCACGCCTACACGCAGGACCAGAACCTGCAGGACGCGCCGCACAGCGACCTGCGCCGCGCCCGCGCCGCCGCGCTGAACGTCGTCCCGACCTCCACCGGCGCCGCCAAGGCCATCGGCCTGGTGCTGCCGGAGCTGAAGGGCCTGCTGGACGGCTACGCGCTGCGCGTCCCGGTGCCGACCGGCTCGGCCACCGACCTCACCGCGAAGGTGTCCCGCGACACGACCGTCGAAGAGGTCAACGCCGCGTTCAAGGCCGCCGCCGAGGGCCCGCTGAAGGGCTACCTCACCTACACCGAGGACCCGATCGTCTCGGCCGACATCGTCACCGACCCGGCGTCCTGCATCTTCGACGCCGGCCTGACGAAGATCATCGGCGACCAGGTCAAGGTCGTCGCTGGTACGACAACGAGTGGGGCTACTCCAACCGCCTCGTCGACCTCGTCAAGCTGGTCGGCGCGCAGCTCTGACCGCACCGCCCGACCAGTCTTTCCCGCCCGTGGCCGCGCGACGCGCGCGGCCGCGGCGGGGCCGTATCCGGAAGGACACCGCATCCCGATGCGCACCATTGACGATCTCGACGTCGCCGGACGGCGGGTGCTCGTCCGCGCTGACCTGAACGTCCCGCTGGAGGACGGGAAGATCACCGACGACGGACGGATCCGGGCGGCGCTGCCGACGATCACGCAGCTGCGGTCGCGCGGCGCCCGCGTGATCGTCTGCGCCCACCTCGGCCGCCCCAAGGGCGAGTTCAAGCCCGAGTTCTCGCTGCGCCCCGTCGCGATCCGGCTCGGCGAGCTGCTCGGCGTCCGTGTCGTGTTCGCCGACGACGTCGTCGTCGGGTCCGCCCGCGGCGCCGTGGGCGACCTCGGCGACGGCGACGTCGCGCTGCTGGAGAACCTGCGCTTCGAGCCCGGCGAGACCAGCAAGGACGACGCCGAGCGCGGCGCGTTCGCCGACAAGCTCGCCGGCCTCGCCGACTGCTACGTCGGCGACGGGTTCGGTGCCGTGCACCGCAAGCACGCCAGCGTCTTCGACGTCCCGGCCCGGCTGCCGCACGCGGCCGGCGAGCTGATCGACGCCGAGGTGTCGGTGCTGCGCCGGCTCACCGACGACGTCGCCCGCCCGTACGCGGTGGTGCTCGGCGGCTCCAAGGTCTCCGACAAGCTCGGCGTGATCGACAACCTGCTCGGCAAGGCCGACCGCATCCTCATCGGCGGCGGCATGGTGTTCACCTTCCTCAAGGCGCAGGGCCACGAGGTCGGCGCGAGCCTCCTCGAAGAGGACCAGCTCGGCACCGTCCGCGACTACCTGCGGCGCGCCGAGGAGAACGGCGTCGAGTTCGTCCTGCCGGTGGACGTCGTCGCCGCGACCGCGTTCGCCGCGGACGCCGAGCACGACGTCGTCGCCGCCGACGCGATCCCCGCGGACCGCATCGGCCTCGACATCGGCCCCGAGTCGGGCAAGCTGTTCGCGTCCCGGCTGGACGGCGCCGGGACGGTGTTCTGGAACGGCCCCATGGGCGTGTTCGAGATGGAGCCCTACGCGCACGGCACCCGCGCCGTCGCCCAGGGGCTCCTCGACTCGGGCGCGTTCACCGTGGTCGGCGGCGGGGACTCCGCCGCGGCCGTCCGGCGGCTCGGCTTCGACGAGAACGCCTTCTCGCACATCTCGACCGGCGGCGGCGCGAGCCTCGAATACCTCGAGGGCAAGACGCTCCCCGGCCTGCAGGCACTGGAGGACTGACCGATGGCAGCCGCCGCACCTTCCCGTAAGCCGCTGATGGCGGGCAACTGGAAGATGAACAACAACCACCTCGAGGCGATCGCGCTCGTCCAGAAGATGGCGTTCGCGCTCAAGGACGCCGACTACGACGCCGTGGACGTCGCGGTCATCCCGCCGTTCACCGACATCCGCTCGGTGCAGACCCTCGTCGACGCCGACAAGCTCGGCATCGTCTACGGGGCGCAGGACGTGTCGCAGCACGCGTCCGGCGCCTACACCGGGGAGATCGCCGGGTCGATGCTCGCCAAGCTCGGCTGCACCTACGCGGTCGTCGGGCACTCCGAGCGCCGCCAGTACCACAACGAGGACGACGCCGTCGTCAACGCCAAGGCGAAGGCCGCGCTGGCCGCCGAGCTCACCCCGATCCTGTGCGTGGGCGAGGGCCTGGACGTCCGCAAGGCGGGCGAGCACGTCGCGCACGTCCTCGCGCAGGTCGACGGGGGGCTGGAGAAGATCCCCGCCGAGCAGGCCGAGAAGATCGTGATCGCCTACGAGCCGGTCTGGGCGATCGGCACCGGGGAGGTCGCGACCAAGGAGGACGCGCAGGAGGTCTGCGCGGCGATCCGGACGCGGCTCGCGGAGCTGTACGACGGGAACCTCGCCGACCGGGTCCGCGTCCTGTACGGCGGCTCGGTGAAGGGGAACAACGTCGCCGCGCTCATGACGCAGCCCGACGTGGACGGCGCGTTGGTCGGAGGTGCCAGCCTCGACCCCGGCGAATTCGTCAAGATCTGCCGGTACCGGGACCTTCCGGCCTGATCAAAAGTGATCAATTCCTCGTGACATGGGGGTTCTTGCCGAACCAGCGGGTAGTTCGTCGTACCCTTTCAGACGGACGGGTAAACCGCCCGGCTCGACCCTCGACCTTGAACCACAGACACGTCCCGCGCACGCGGGTCCGGCCAGAGAAGGCGCTTGAACCGTGATCATCGCAACGTCCGCCGTGCTCATCCTCTCGAGCCTCCTGATGGTCGTCCTCGTCCTGATGCACAAGGGCAAGGGCGGCGGCCTGTCCGACATGTTCGGCGGCGGCATCTCGTCGTCGCTCGGCGGGTCATCGGTGGTGGAGCGCAACCTGGACCGGCTGACGGTCGCCACCGGGGTGATCTGGTTCGCCTCGATCGTCGTGCTGGCGCTGCTGTTCAAGGGCGACGCGGGCTGAGCCGCCTGATCCACCGTACGAGCGCCGTGCCGTCCTCCCGAGGTCACGGGCGGCCACGGCAGAATGAACGAGGAGTAGTCCGTGGGTAGTGGCAACGCGATTCGGGGCAGCCGTGTCGGGGCCGGTCCGATGGGAGAGGCGGAGCGCGGCGACGCCGCGCCGCGCGTCTGGGTGACCTTCTACTGTGCGAACCGGCACGAGACCCGTCCCAGCTTCGCGACCGACGTCGCGGTCCCCGAGACGTGGGACTGCCCGCGCTGCGGGTTCCCCGCCGGGCAGGACTCGGACAACCCGCCGGCGCCGCCGAAGACCGAGCCGTACAAGACGCACCTGGCCTATGTGAAGGAGCGCCGCAGCGACGAGGACGGCGAGGCCATCCTCGAGGAGGCGCTCGCCAAGCTCCGCCAGAAGCGCGCCGCCGTCAAGCAGCACATGGAGGCCGCGGGCCGCAGCGCGTCCGCGTGCCTCCGGCCGGACGGTGTCGCCGGGGGGCGGCCGGACGAGCGGTCCGTGCGGCGGCCGAATATTCTTCGGAGTGACCGGCGTCCGGACGTGGTAGTGCGTGCGGGGGTTCGGCTCGGCGGCGATGAACGGGAGGCGCGGCGTGGACGCGGTGGACCAGGCGATCCTGCGGCGGTTGCAGCGGGACGGACGGCAGACGAACCGGGAGCTCGCCGAGGCGGTGGGCGTCGCCCCGTCGACGGCGCTGGAGCGGACGCGGGCGCTGCGCGCGCGGGGCGTCCTCACCGGGGTGCACGCGGCCGTCGATCTGGAGCGGCTCGGCCGGGGCGTGCAGGCGCTGATCTCGATCCGGATCCGGCCGCAGTCGCGGGAGGCGATCGAGTCGGCGCGCGACGGCATGGCGGCGATGCCCGAGGCGATCGGGGTGTTCGTCGTCACCGGCAACGAGGATCTGCTGGTGCACGTGGCGGTGCCGAGCACCGCGTACCTGCGCGACTTCGTGCTCGACCGGCTGGCGCGGCGCAAGGAGTTCGTGGACGTGCGCACCACGGTCGTCTACGACCACGTGCAGCCGGTCGAGCAGTCCGAACTTCCGGCGGCCGACGAGCGTGCACGCCGAACGCCGTACGCGTGATCCTCGATCGGGCCGTCCACGACCGAAGAAGTGACGACCCGCCCCGCGACAGCCGAACTTATGAGTGATGCGAACGCTTAAGTTCCGTATGTCCTTCTAGCGTCGTTCGCATGTACCGATGGAGTGACAGGTCTGGGACGTCGCTGGTGCTGGCCGCGGGCGTCCTGTGGGGAACGGTGGGACCGGCGCAGGTGCTGGCGGCGGCGCCCGCGAGCCCGGTCGCGCTCGGGGGAGCGCGGATCCTGTTCGGCGGCGCCATCCTCGCGGCGGTGGTCCTGGCGACCGGACGCGGGTCCTTCGCCCTCGGACGGGACGCGTGGCGGCCCGTCCTCGCGGCCGCGGCGGCGACCGGAGCCTTCCAGGCGCTGTTCTTCAGCGCGGTGGACCGCACCGGCGCGGCCGTCGCGACCGCCGTGGTGTTCGGGGTGGTGCCGGTGGCGACGGGCGTGTGCGAGCGGGTCGCGCTCGGGGTCCGCCCGGGGCGCGCGTGGTGGGCCGGGACGGTGTGCGCCGTGGCGGGCGCGCGCTGCTGACGGTGCCGCAGGGCGCCGTCCGGGTGGACCCGGCGGGCATCGCGATGAGCCTGGCGGCCGGGTGCTGCTTCGGTGTCTACACGGTCGCCGCGAAGCTGCTGACCGGCCGCGGCGTCGGCATGGCGGCGGCCGTCTCGGTCACGCTGCTGGAGGGCGGCGCCGCCCTGCTGCCCTGGACGATCGCCGCGCTCCCCGCGCTCGCCGAGCCGCGCGCGGCCGTCCTCGTCGGCTGGCTGGGCGTCGCGGCGACCGCCGCGGCCTACATGTGCTTCGTGACCGGGCTCGGACGGGTCAGCGCCGCGACCGCGGGGACCCTGAGCCTCGTGGAGCCGCTGGTCGCGGTCGTTCTCGCGGTGCTCGTCCTGGGCGAGCCGATGCCGCTCCCGGTGGTCGCCGGGACGGTGCTGCTGCTCGGCGGGCTCGCCGTCGTGTCGCTCCCGCGGACGCTCCCGCGGACGTTCCGGCGGCCCGATCGGTATGATGACGTCAACGCGACTGGCGCAGTCAAGGTGGAGGCGACCACCGGGGAGCGACCGTAGTCCGCGCACCGCGCGCCTGGGTGTTCGGGCCCCCTTCACCGGGGCGCCCTGCCGTCCCGGCCGACAGCGCGGAGAGCGACGTGCACGAAACCCCCGGATCGACCGCCGTGTCCCATCTGCACGGGGCCGACCCCGACATCGCGCGGCTCGTCGAGGACGAGGCCCGCAGGCAGTTCGAGAAGATCCGGCTCATCGCGTCCGAGAACTACGTGTCCCCGGCCGTCCTGGAAGCGACCGGGACCGTCCTGACGAACAAGTACTCCGAGGGCTACGCGGGCCGCCGCTACTACGAGGGCCAGCAGAACATCGACCCGATCGAGGAACTGGCGATCGAGCGGGCGAAGTCGCTGTTCGGGGTCGAGCACGCGAACGTCCAGCCCTACTCCGGGTCGCCCGCGAACCTGGCCGTCTACATGGCGTTCCTGAAGCCGGGCGACACGGTGATGGGCCTGTCGCTGCCGATGGGCGGCCACCTGACGCACGGCTGGTCGGTGTCGGCGACCGGCGCCTGGTTCCGGCCCGTCCGGTACGAGGTGCGCGCCGACACGGCCGGATCGACATGGACCAGGTGCGCGACCTCGCCCGCAAGGAGCGGCCGAAGCTGATCTGGTGCGGCGGGACGGCCGTGCCCCGCACGATCGACTTCCCGGCGTTCGCCGAGATCGCGCGGGAGACCGGCGCGGTGCTGGCGGCGGACGTCGCCCACATCGCGGGGCTGATCGCGGGCGGCGCCCACCCGTCCCCGGTCGGCCACGCGGACGTGATCTCCACCACCACCCACAAGACCCTGCGGGGCCCGCGCGGTGCGATGATCATGTCGACGGCCGAGCACGCGAAGGCGATCGACAAGGCCGTCTTCCCCGGCCTGCAGGGCGGCCCGCACAACCACACGACGGCCGCGATCGCCGTCGCGCTGCGCGAGGCCGCGCAGCCGGACTTCCCGGCGTACGCGCGGCAGATCGTCGCCAACGCGAAGGCGCTCGCCGCGGCGCTGACCGAGCGCGGCTACGACCTGGTGTCCGGCGGCACCGACAACCACCTGATCCTGATCGACCTGACGAACAAGGGCGTCGCGGGCAAGCCCGCCGCGAAGGCCCTCGACCTCGCGGGCATCGAGCTGAACCACAACGCCGTCCCGTTCGACCCGCGCAAGCCGTTCGACCCGTCCGGGCTGCGGCTGGGCACCGCCGCGATCACCACCCGCGGGCTGACCGAGGAGCGGATGCCGCGGATCGCGGCGTGGCTGGACGAGGTCGTGCAGGCCGTCGCGAAGGACGACGACGCGGTCTTCGACCGGGTCGCGGCGGAGATCCGCGAGCTGCTCGCCGACCACCCGATGCCCGGGTGGGCGCCCGCGAGCTAGCGGTCAGGCGGCGGCGCGCAGCACGGTGATCATGCGCCAGGCTTCGGGGGCGGTCAGGTCGACGTCCCCGAAGTCGCCGTACCGCGCGACGGCCGTCAGGCCGCCCGCGAGGCGGATCGCGGCGTCGAGCTCCCCGGCCGTCCAGAACCGGTAGGGGACGAGGTCGCGGATCGTGCGGACGGCGTCGCCCCCGGTGCCCGTTTCGGTGATCGTCATCGTGACGCGGTCGTCGGCGATCTGCGTGACGGGGTCCAGCCGGTCGTCGGGCCCGCCCCACCGGACGGACGCGTGCACGCCGTCGCGCTCGACCGTCCAGGCGGTGCCGACGCTCGGACCGTCGTCGCCGAGCCGGTCGCGCGGGTGCGACATCTCGACGATGTAGAGGCCGCCGGGCGCCAGGTGGGCCGCGACGCGCCGCAGGTGCGCGACGAACGCGTCGAGCGTCATCAGGTGCGAGGTCGAGTCGAGCATGGTGACGACGAGGTCGAACCGGCGGCCCAGGTCGAACGTGGTCATGTCGTCGCGGACGACGTCGAGTTCGACGCCGTCCCGCGCGGCCGACTTCGCCGCGTACCCGCACATCGCGGCGTTCAGGTCGAGCGCGGTCGCGGCCAGGCCGCGGCGGGCGAACTCGCGGGCGTGCTCGGCGGGCCCGGCGGCGAGCTCCAGCACCGTCCGGACGGGCGCCGCGTCCGGCTCGCGGTGCCGGGCGCACCAGGCCAGCAGGACACCGGCCTCCGGGGCCACGTCGCGGAACGAGCACGCCAGTTCGTAGGCCCACGGGTCGTCGTAGATGCCGGTCACCCGACCATCCTGCCAGCGCCGCCGCCCGCCGCGACCGACAGGTCCGCGCGGGGTGACGGTTCCATATTCCGGACGGGTCTTGAGCGGCCCGCGCCGACCGCCTACCGTGCGGTACGTGATCGACCCGGTGAGCGGTGAGCACGTTGAAGATCGGCTGCGGCGCGAACCGTCCGCGGCGCGGCTGCCCCTGCTGTCGCCCGGCGCCCTCGCCGCGGAGCAGCGGGCGGTGTACGAGGCGGTGACGGGCGGGCCGCGGGGCGGCCGGGCGCCGCGTTCCGCATGACCGACGCGGACGGGCGGCTGCTCGGCCCCTTCAACGCGATGCTGTACAGCCCGTCGGTCGGGCTGCCGCTGCAGGACCTCGGGGCCGCGCTGCGGTTCCGCACGGCGTTCACCAAGCGGGAGCGGGAGATCGCGACGCTGGTCGTCGCGGCCCGGCTGCGCTCGGACTTCGAGTGGTACGCGCACGAACGGATCGGGCGGCGCGCGGGCCTTTCGCAGGACGAGATGGACGCGCTGCGCGCGGGCCGCGCGCCGATGTTCGGCGACGTCCGCGAGCGGGTGGTGTTCGAGGCGGCGCGGCAGCTCGCCGCCGAGGGCGACGTGTCGGACGCGGTGTACGCGGAGGCGGTCGCGACGCTCGGCCGGGCCGCCGTGGTCGAGCTGGTCACGCTCGTCGGGTACTACGAGGCGCTGGCGATGCAGCTGCGCGTGTTCCGGGTCGGGGTGCCCGAGGGGGAGCCCGCGCCGGAATGGCCGCGGGACGGGGACGGGGACGGCGATGCGTGAGCTGATGCGCACCGAGCGGCTCGCGCTGCGCCCGGTCAGCATGCGCGACCACCGGCCCCTGCTGGCGCACTGGACGAGCCCGCCGGTGCGCCGCCACCTGTTCGGCGACGCGGCGGTCTCGGCCGTCCAGGTCACCGAGATCATCGCGGCGAGCCGGCGGGACTTCGCGTCGTTCGGCTACGGGCTGTGGACGCTGCGCCGCGCCCTGCGCGGCGAGGAACCGCTGGTCGGGGTCGCGGGGCTGACCGGCCGGGACGGGCCGGGCGCGGGCGTCGAGATCGTCTACAGCCTGGAGCCGGAGCACTGGGGCGAGGGCCTGGCCGCCGAGGCGTCCCGCGCCGTGCTGGACTACGCGTTCGGCGTGGTGGGCCTGCGTCGGGTCGCGGCCGAGATCGATCCGGACAGCGCCGTGTCGATGCGGGTCGCCGAGCGGCTCGGGATGCGGCCGGTGCCGGACGGCCCGGCCGGGCCGGACGGCGCGTCGTTCTACGCGGCCGACCGGTCCGGCTGGACCGCCGCACGGCTCCCGGCGGACGGTGTGGACGGCGTGGGCACCGCGGCCGCCGTCCGCCCGGTCACGCCAGCAGCGACGTCAGCGGGGTGAGGTCGTCCAGGCGGGCGAGCCCGTAGACGAGTCCGGTGATGCGGTCCGCGCGGTCGGCGGGGACCGTCCGGGACGCGTTCAGCCGGAACTTCGTCGCCAGCTCGTCGGCCGACAGCGGGTTGCCGGGGCCGCCGCGGTTGGCGTCGACGCGCTCCTCCAGGACGGCGCCGCCGCGGGTGCGGACGCGCAGCACGGCGGGGAACTGGTGCGGGAAGATCTCGTCGCAGCGCGGGTCGGGGACGCAGCGGACCTTCGCGGCGAGCGCGAGCCGGTCCGGGTCGCGGCGGCCTCGTCGGTGAAGTCCTCGTGGAAGACGCCGAGCCCGCCGCCGCCGAGCAGCGCCGCCGCGACCGTGTACGGGCCGGAGAACGCCGCGTGGTAGCCCGACTTCGGGCGGATCTTGTCCTCGTGGGGTTCGCCGATCGTGCGCAGCACCGGGGTCGGGGCGCCCAGCTCGATGTCCTCGATGTCGGACGGGTCGAGCCCGCGCGCGCGTAGCGCGAGCGCGGCGTCGACGCCCGCGTGGGTGAAGTGGTTGCACGGGTACGGCTTGAAGAAGATCCCCGGCAGTTCCCAGTGCTCGCCGAGCCGGTCGGTGAGCGCGGCGAGGTCGACCCGGTCGCCGCAGAACGCCTGCAGCAGCCCGAACCGTCCCTCCAGGACGGTCGGCGGGCCGGTGAGGCCCGCGCGGGCGAGCCCGGCGGCGGTCACGGCGGCGTGCGCGGCCCAGCCGCAGTGGACCCGCTTGACGGTGCCGCCGGTGCGGTTGGCCTCCAGGATCCCCGAGCCCATGCTCGACGCGATGCCCATCGCGTCGGCGATCCCGGCGGCGTCCAGGCCGGACAGCATCGCGGCGGCCGCGGCGGCGCCGACGGCCCCGCAGATCGCGGTGGCGTGCTGGCCGCGCTCGAAGAACACCGAGTTGCCGAGCTCGCGGTCGTACCCGGCCATGCCGATCCGGACGGTGATCTCGACGCCGACGCGACCGCGTCCAGCAGCGCGCGCCGGACGCGCCGTGCGCCTCGGCGGCGGCGAGCGCGGCGGGCACGACGGACGCCGACGGGTGCAGCACCGACGGCAGGTGCGTGTCGTCGAAGTCGAGGGAGTGCGCGAGGGTGCCGTTCAGCAGCGCGGCGTTGGGCTCGGGCAGCCGGGCGGCGGTGCCGATTCCGGTGGCCCGGCCCGCGCCGCCCCACTCGGCGACGAGCGACCCCACGGCGTGGGCCGGGGGCTCACCGGTGGCGGCGAGGCTGTTGCCCAGCACGTCGAGGACGCGGCGGGCCGCGTCGTCGCGCAGCTCGGCGGGCAGGCCCTCGGCCCGCACCCGCTCGGCGAGCGCGGCGAGCCGCTGGACGGGCGTGAGGTCGACGGTGGTCGCGGTCATGCCGACCCCGTTCCCGCGGAAACGGCCGCGAGCGGGCGCACCGGCGAACCGGTGCCGCCCTTGATCCGCAGCGGGGCCAGGACGAACGCGAACTCGTGCAGTCCCTCGTCCGCGAGCGCCTCCAGGTTCAGGTGCTCCATGATGAAGATCCCCGACTCGACGAGCAGGATCCGGTGGACGGGCAGGACGGCGTGGCCCGCGCCCTCCGGGATCTGCTCGTAGGCGGTGGTGTCGGCGCCGGTCGCGACGATCCGGCGGTCGGCGAGCCAGCGCGCCGCCTCGGGCGTCGCGCCGGGCACGCCGGTCTCCTTGCCCAGGTAGGCGGTGGTGTCGCCGAAGTTGCGGGCCCAGCCGGTGCGGATCAGCGCGACGTCGCCCGCGCGGGTTCGGCGCCCGCCCGCTTCGCGGCCAGGTCCAGGTCCTCGGCGGTCACGCCGTAGCCGGGCGGCAGGACGTCGACGCCGTGGACGGCGGCGACGTCCAGCAGCACGCCGCGGCGCAGCAGGCCGGGCAGGTTCTCGGCGCCGTGGCTGGTGAAGGCGCCGCCGCGCTGCGCGTCGCGGCGTCGACGCCGCCGTGCAGTTCGCCGTCGTGGCTGACGTGCGACAGCGCGTCGATGTGGGTGCCGACGTGCCCGCCGGTCACGATGATCTCGTTGGCGGCCGAACCGCCGTCCGGGCGCATCATGTCGCCGTGCCGCCGGATCAGCGTCATCCGGAACCCGGGATGGTTCGGCGAGCACGGCATGCCGGTGAAGAACGGCTGGCCCAGCTCGATCAGCCGGACGCCGCCGGCGACGGCGGCGAGCAGCGGGTCGGGGGTGCTCATGATCGTGTTCCTTCCTTGGGGGCGGTCCCGGCGGCGGCTTGCGCGGCCTCGAGAATTCCGGTGGCGCGCTCGACGACGGCCTTGTCCACGAAGCGTCCGGTGGAGTCGATCCACGCGGCCTCTCCGCGCTCGGCGAGGCGGTCCATCAGGTCGCGCGCCCACGCGACGTCGGACGGGTCGGGCGCGCACGCGTCGTGCACGACGGGGATCTGCGCGGGGTGGATCACCGACCGGCCGAAGAACCCGGCGCGCTGCCCGGTGCGGGTGTCGGCGGCGAGCCCGTCCAGGTCGCGGACGGCCGTCCAGACGCTCTGCGGCGGGCTCGGCAGCCCGGCGGCGCGGGCGGCCACGACGATCCGCGAGCGCGGCCAGGCCAGGGCGGCGCGCCCGCGCGCAGGTCGGCCGACAGGTCGGCCTCGCCGAGCGAGATCCCCGCGACCAGCGGGTGCGCGGTGGCCAGGGCGAACGCCCGCTCGACGCCGAGGGCGGACTCGACGACCGGCAGGACGGGCGCGCCCAGCGTCGTCGGCGACGCGGCGCAGCTCGTCCGGGTCCTCGCACTTGGGGATCCGGACGCCGGCGAGCGAGCCGGGTCGGCGGCGGCGACGGCCGCGGCGAGGGCGGTGACGTCGTCGGCGCTCTCGGGCGTCGCGGGCGCGTTGATCCGCACGTGCGCCCGGCGTCCGCCGTCGAGGCCGGCGAGGACGTCGGCGACGGTGGCGGCGCGCGTCCGCCTTCGCGGCGGGCGCGACGGCGTCCTCCAGGTCGAGGATCACCGTGTCGGCGTCCGAGCCCAGGGCCTTGGCGATGCGGTCGGGCCGGTCGCCGGGCACGTACAGCCAGGTGCGGGGGATCAACGGATCACGCCCTTGTCGCGCAGCGCGTCCAGCTCGGCCTCGCCGACCCCGTACCGGCCGAGGATCTCGGCGGTGTGCGCGCCGAGCGGCGGCCCGGCCGACTCGATGCGGCCCGGCGTCCGCGACAGGCGGAACAGGACGTTCTGCATCTTCACCGGGCCGAGCTCGTCGTCGGGGACGGTCGCGATGGTGCCGAGCGCGTCGAACTGCGGGTCGGTCATCACGTCGGCGGCGGTGTAGATCGGGGCGACGGCGGCCTCGGCCTCCTCGAACGCGCGGACGACCTCGTCGCGGTCCCGCGCGGCGATCCAGGAGCCGACGGCCTCGTCCAGTTCGTCCGCGTGCTTCGCGCGTTCCGCGCCGGTCGCGAACCACGGCTCGTCGATGAACTCGGGACGCCCGACCAGCCGCATCACCCGCTCGGCGATCGACTGGGCGCTGGTGGAGATCGCGACCCAGCCGCCGTCGCGGGTGCGGTAGGTGTTGCGCGGCGCGTTGTTGTGGGACCGGTTGCCGGTGCGCGCCTGCAGCTCGCCGAGCTGGTCGTAGGTGATGATCTGCGGGCCGAGCAGGGTGAGGATCGGCTCGATGATGGCCAGGTCGACGACCTGGCCCTCGCCGGTCGCCTCCCGCGCCCGCAGCGCGGTCATCACCGCGTACGCGGTGGTCAGCGCGGCGATCCCGTCGGCGAGGCCGAACGGCGGCAGCGTCGGCGGGCCGTCCGGTTCGCCGGTGATCGCGGCGAACCCGCTCATCGCCTCGGCGAGCGTCCCGAAGCCGGGGCGCCGCGAGTAGGGGCCGGTCTGCCCGAAGCCGGTGACGCGGGCCAGCACCAGGCCGGGGTTGATCTTCTTCAGCTCGTCGTAGCCGAGGCCCCAGCGCTCCAGCGTCCCGGGGCGGAAGTTCTCGATGACGACGTCGGCGTCGGCGGCGAGCTTGCGGAACAGCTCCTGCCCCTCGGGGGAGCCGAGGTAGAGGGTGACGGCCTTCTTGTTGCGGCCGAGCATCTTCCACCACAGCCCGACGCCGTCGCGCTGCGCGCCGTGGCTGCGCACCGGGTCGCCCTTGGGGTGCTCGATCTTGACGACCTCGGCCCCGAAGTCGGCGAGCAGCGTCGCCGCGAGCGGCCCGGCGAAGAGCGTGGCCGCGTCGAGGACGCGGACTCCGGACAGGGCGTCGGTCATGGGGCTACCGCCTTCGGTCGGTCTGTTACGCCTGTGTTTCGCTTGGAGGAACGATAGCCGATGTAAGTAGGATCGGACTATCGTCCCGGTGCCTCACAAGTTGGCACCGGTCATCGAGTTCAGTCAAGTTTCACCTAGATATTGACCTGATGACGTGACGGGTGCCACGATGGCGCATCGGTTGTCCGGCGTTTCTCTAAGCGGAACAAAGATCGATCGCAGAGACGAACAGCGCCGGACACGCATGGCGGGAGAGGTGAATGTCGGCTCGAAAGCTCGTCGCCGGGCTCGGCGCCTGCGCGGTCCTGCTGGCCGCCGCGGGCTGCGGCGGCTCGGCGCCGTCCGGTGCCGCGGGAGCGGGCGCGGACGCGACCAGGGGCCCGTCAAGATCGGCGCGCTGCATCCGGTCAGCGGCGGCAACGCGGTCGACGGCCAGCAGATGCGGCGCGGCGCGCGGATGGCGGCGGAAGCGATCAACGCGAACGGGGGCATCAAGGCCCTCGGCGGCCGCAAGGTCGAGATCGTCGCGGGGGACACCCAGGGCAAGGCCGAGGTCGGCCAGAGCGAAGCCCAGCGGCTGATCTCCGAAGGCGCCGTCGGGATCGTCGGCACCTACCAGAGCGCCGTCAGCACGAACGTCGCGGTCGTCGCCGAACGCAACGAGGTGCCGTTCGTCATGGACGTCACCGCGTCGGACGAGATCTTCGCGCACGGCTACGACTACTCGTTCCGCGTCCAGCCCGGCAGCGCGGTCATCTCGGCCGCCGCCGCGAAGTACCTGAAGGCGGTCTCGCAGGAGGCCGGGAAGCCGGTGCGGAAGGTCGCGTTCCTGCACGAGCAGAGCGACTTCGGCAGCGGCGCCGCCGAGGCGTTCGCCGCGGCCGCCGCGGGGCTCGGGATCGAGGTCGACCCGGTCATCAGCTACGACGCGGCGACCGTCTCCGACCTCACCGCGCAGATCACGCAGGTCAAGGCGTCCGGCGCGGACGTCCTGGCGATCGCCGGCTACTACCGCGACGGGCTGCTCGCCGCGAAGGCGATCAACGCGGTCAAGCCCGATCTGAACGCCGTCTGGGGCGTCTCCAACGGGGCGTTCGACCAGCCCAAGTTCGTCACCGACACCGGTGCGCTCGGTGAGCGGTACTTCAGCACCAACTACCACTTCGACGCGCAGGACCCGCAGACGCGGAAGCTGCGCGCCGAGTACCAGCGGCGCTACGGCGCCCCCATGCGCACGGGCGCGGTCCTCGCCTACGACGCGGTCCAGACGATCGCCGCGGGCGTGGAACGCGCGGGCGCCACCGACCCGGTGAAGGTGCGCGACGGGATCGCGGCCTCCGAGGTCGAGCCCCTCACGGTCGGGTCCGGCCCGATCTCCTTCGCCCCCAACGGAGACAACGAGAACGCCCTCCCGGTTCTCATGCAGGTGCAGGACGGCAAGGTCGTGCAGGTCTATCCGCAGGAGAAGGCCGAGGCCGAACCCAACTACTCGGTGACGTGGCGGTCATGAGCGAAATCGACAACGGCGGGACGGCCTCGGCGCCGATCCCCGCGAACCCCGAACCAAACCCGATCCGGCGGCTGCTCGCCGGGTCCGACGGCACCGGCGCCCTGCTGCGGCGCGCGGGCGTCGTCGGCGGCCTGGCGGTCATCGCGATCGCGGTCGCGCTGCTGAAGTCGGGCAGCGGCCTGGTCGTCTGGCAGTCGGTGGTCACCGGCCTGCTGATGGGCGGGCTGTACGGGCTCATCGCGATGGGCCTCACGCTGATCTTCGGCGTGCTCGACATCGTCAACTTCGCGCACGGCGCCCTGCTGGCGATCGCGATGTTCATCGCGTTCGGCGTCGTCCAGGGCACCGGCGTCCACCCCTACCTCACGCTGCTGGTGGCGGTGCCCGCGCTGTTCCTCATCGGCGCGGTCGTCCACCGCGGCCTGCTGTCGGGGACGGGCGGCGCGTCGCTGGAGAACCAGCTGCTGATCACGCTCGGGCTGTCGCTGCTGCTGGAGAACGGCCTGCTGATGTTCTTCGGCGCCGAGCCCAAGAACGTGGCGCTGCCCGGCGACTTCCAGTTCTCCCTCTTCGGCGCCGTCGTCGCCGGGGGGCGGCTGTACGCGTTCGCCGGGGCGCTGCTCATCGGCGCGGTGCTGTTCTGGCTGCTGCGCCGCACCCGGTTCGGGACGGCGATCCGCGCGGTCGCCGCGAACGGGCAGGGCGCCGAACTCGTCGGCGTGAACGTCCGGCGCGTCCACACCGTCACCTTCGGCATCGGGACGGCGTGCGCCGGCGCGGCCGCCGTGCTGGCCGCGCCGCTGGTCACGGTGACGCCGACGCTCGGCGAGCAGTTCAACATCACCGCGTTCGTCGTGGTCGTCCTCGGCGGAATGGGCAACGTGGCGGGCGCGCTCGTCGGCGGCCTGCTGATCGGGCTCGTCGAGCAGCTCACCACGATCTACATGGACGGCCAGAGCTCGCTGCTCGGCGTGTTCGTCGTCTTCCTGGTCGTGCTGTTCCTGCGGCCGCAGGGTCTGTTCGGGAGGCGCGCATGACCGGCATCACCATCACCGGCGGGCGCGACGCGGCCGCCGACCGTTCCGCCGAGGCGCCGCCGCTGCGGCCGCAGAACCGGCAGCTGATCGTGCTCGGCGTGCTGCTGCTCGTCGCGATCCCGCTGCCGCTGCTGCTGCCGTCCGCGCAGGGCGCCGTCGCCGTCCGCATCCTGATCTTCGCGATCATGGCGATCGGCTGGAACACCATGAGCGGCTTCGGCGGCATGTTCAGCTTCGGCCACGCCGCGTTCTTCGGCCTCGGCGCCTACACCAGCGCCTACCTGCTGGTGAACCACGGCGTCTCGCCGTGGATCGGGATGCTCGCCGGGATGGCCGTCGCCGCCCTCGCCGCCGTGGTCATCGGATACTTCGCGTTCCGGTACAAGCTGCAGGGCGCGTACTTCGCGCTCGCGACGTTCGCGTTCGCCGAGATGCTGCGGCTGATCGTCACCACGACCGACTTCACCAACAAGGCGGTCGGGTTCACGGTCCCGCTGATCGACGGCTCGTCGCTGTGGAAGATCCAGTTCCCGGCGGACTCGCCCGCCTACTTCTGGGTCGCGCTCGCCCTCGCCGGGCTCGCCGCCCTGGTCAGCATCCTGTTCCTGCACTCGCGCACCGGACGGTACGTCACCGCGATCCGCGACGACGAGCTCGCCGCCGCGTCCCTCGGCGCCCCCGTGATGCGGTACAAGCTGATCACCGTCGCGCTCTCCGCCGCGATCACCGCGGTCGCCGGGGCGTTCTACACGCAGTACTACCTGTTCGTGAACCCCGAGCTGGCGTTCGGCTCCTCGGTGTCGGTCCAGGCGATCGCGACCGTGGTCATCGGCGGCATCGGGACGATCTGGGGCCCGGTCGTCGGCGCGGTCATCGTCGGCTCGCTGTCCGACGTCACCGCGACGCTGCTGCGCACCCCGCCGGAGTTCCTGAACTTCCTGCAGGGCCGCAGCGGCCTCGACGTCGCGCTGTACGCGATCTTGCTGATCCTGATCGTCCGACTGCTGCCCAAGGGGATCGTCGGGACGCTGACCGCGAGGTGGAGGAGACGATGAGCATCCTCGAAGCAACCGGCGTGGGCAAGGGCTTCCGGGGCCTGCGCGCGCTGTCCGACGTGGACTTCCGCGTCGAGCAGGGCGAGATCCTCGGCATCATCGGCCCGAACGGGGCGGGCAAGACGACGCTGTTCAACGTCGTGTGCGGCGCCCTCGCCCCCGACACCGGCACCGTCGTGTTCGGCGGCAAGGACGTCACCGGTCACAAGCCGCACCGCATCGCCCGCGCGGGCATGGTCCGCACGTTCCAGCTCATGCGGCCGTTCGCGAGCATGACCGTGCAGGAGAACGTGAGCCTCGCCGCCCAGCACGAGCGGCTGCCGGCCCGCCGCCTGCGCGAGACGTCCATGGACATCGTCGAACGGGTCGGGCTCGGCGGCTGGGCGCACCGCCCCGCGACCGAGCTGCCGACCGCCGGGCTCAAGCGCCTCGAACTCGCCCGCGCCCTCGCGATGAAGCCCCGCGTGCTGCTGCTCGACGAGGTGCTCGCGGGACTGGTGCCGTCCGAGCGCGAACCCGTGCTGGACCTCCTGGCGGACCTGCGCGAGCAGGACGGCACGACCCTGCTGTTCATCGAGCACATCATGGCGGCGGTGATGCGGCTGTCGGACCGCGTCCTGGTCCTCGACCAGGGCACGGTGCTCGCGACCGGCTCCGCCGAGGAGGTCACCTCCGACCCCCGCGTGATCGAGGCGTACCTCGGAGAGGAGCCCGGCGATGCTGAAGCTTGAGCGGGTCTGCTGCGGCTACGGCCGCATGCAGATCCTGCACGACGTCGACCTGCACCTGGACGAGGGCGAGATCGTCGCGCTCGTCGGCGCGAACGGCGCGGGCAAGACGACCACCCTGCGCGCCGTCTGCGGCCAGCTCCGCCCCGGCTCGGGGACGATCACCTTCGACGGCGCCTCCACCCTCGGCCGCCGCCCCGACGAGCTCGTCCGGGACGGCCTCGTGCACGTCCCCGAGGACCGCGCCCTGTTCGGCACCCTCACCGTCGAGGAGAACCTCCGGATGGGCGGGTGGACGCGCACCGCCGCGGAGGCCGAGGAGTCCATGCGCGAGGTGTTCGAGCTGTTCCCCATCCTGGCCGAACGCCGCCACCAGGTCGCGCAGACCTTCAGCGGCGGGCAGCAGCAGATGCTCGCGATCGCCCGTGCGCTGATGGCCCGCCCCCGGCTGCTGATGCTGGACGAGCCGTCCACCGGCCTGTCGCCCAAGCTGACGTGGACGATGCTCGACGCCGTCAAGCGGATCCGCGACACCGGCGTCGCCGTCCTGCTGGTCGAGCAGAACGCCAAGCAGGCGCTCGGCATCGCCGACCGCGCGTACGTGATGGAGAGCGGAGCGACCGTCCTGCACGGCACCGGCGCCGAGCTGGCCGGCTCCGCCGAGGTGAGGAAGGCGTACCTGGGGCTGTGACAGATGCGGACATGACGGACCGCGCGCGGGAGGCCGCCGCGCGGCTGGGGGAGTGGGCGGCCGGGCTCGACGCCGCGGACGTGCCGGGGCCGGTGCTCGACCGGCTCTCGCTCGTCCTCCTGGACACCCTCGGGGTGACGGCGCTGGGCGCCGCGCTCGACGAGCAGCGGGCGCTGCGCGCCGCCTGGAGCGCGCCGGACGGGCCCGCGCCGCTGATCCCGGCGGTGGTCGGTCGCGGTGGACGCCGCCGCCTGGCTGAACGCGAACGCGCTGGTCTCGCTCGAACTGGACGAGGGCAACAAGTACGCCAAGGGGCATCCGGCGGCGCACGGGTTCCCGGCCGTCCTGGCGCTGGCCGCCGAACGGGTCGCGACCGGCGCCGACACCGCCGCCGCCGCGCTGCTGGCCGCCTACGAGGTCGCCGCCCGGTTCGGGCGCGCCGCCCGGCTCCGCGACGGCGCCCACCCGCACGGGAACTGGGGCGTCGCGGGCGCCGCTCGCGGGCTGCGCCCGGCTGCTCGGCCTGGACGCCGCCGCGACCGCCGCCGCGATCGACGCGGGCGCGGGCCTCCCGGTCGCCGGGCATTCGCGTCCGCGACGACGGCAACCCGGTCCGCAACGCGTGGATGGGCGCGTCGAACGTCTCGGGCCTGGCGGCCGCGAGGATGGCGGCGGCCGGGGTCGCCCGCAACACCGGCACGGCCGCGCTGTCCCTCGGGACGCTGCTCGGCGAGCTGGACACGGCCGAGCTGACCGGCGGCCTCGGCGAGCGGTGGGACGTCACGCGCGGCTACTTCAAGCGGCACGCGTCCTGCTCGTTCACCCACCCGGCGGCCGACGCCGCCCTCGATCTGCGTGCGGGCCTCGACCCGTCCCGGATCACGTCCGTCCTGGTGGAGACGCACGCGCTGGGCGCGGGCCTCGCGTCCGCCGAGTGGGACAACCGGCTGTCGGCGATGTTCTCCACCCCGTTCGCCGTCGCCGCCGCACTGCTCGACGGCAGGTCGGGCCCCGGCGCGTCCGGCCCCGGACGGCTCGGCGACCCGGACCTGCGCGGCCTCGCCCGGCGCGTCCGCGTGGCCGCCGCCGACGACCTGACCGCGCGGCTGCCCGACGAGCGCCCCGCCCGCGTCACCGTCGTCCTGGACGACGGCTCGGCGATCGTCCGCGAGGCGCCGAACCCGGTCGGGGACGCCGACCACCACCCCCTGGACGAGCGCGACGTCGTGCGGCTGCTGCACCGGTGGCTGCCCGGCGGATCCGCGCTGATCGGACGGGCCGCCGGGTTCGCCCGCGACCTGCCGACCCTGCGGCGCGTCGAGCTGCGCGGGCTCGCCGACCTCGAGAACTAAGGAGATGAGCCGATGCGCGCCCTCGCGGTGACGCCGATCCACCTGCCGCCGGACGAGATCCGGCGGCGGCAGGCCCGCTACGACCGGCTGGCCCCGCCCGGCCTGACGGTCGAGCTGCGCGACGTCGGCCCCGCCGCGCCCCCGTCCCTGGAGGACGAGGCGTCCGTGCGGGCGTCCGAGAAGGCCGTCGCGGCCGCGCTCGCCGAGGCCGGGGACGGCTTCGACCTCGCGTTCCCCGACTGCGTCCTCGACCCGGCCGTCCCCGACGGCCCGGCGGCCGGGGGCCTCCCGGTGAACGGGCTGCTCAAACTGAGTAGTATGCACCTCTCTGCGCTTAATATCCGATTTGGTGCGGTGGTGCGGAACGAGGCGATCGGCGCGGAGCTGGACCGCCGGCTGCGGGCCTACGGCCTCGGCGGAAACCTCGCCGGGATCGCGATCCTCGCGCTGCCGTTCGACGCGATCGCCGACACGGCCGCCTGGAACGCCGCGCTCGGCGACGCCGTCGGCGTCCTGGCGAAGGCCGGGGCCACCGCGGTGATCAACGGCTGCTCGGCGGTGGACGTCGAGGACGCGACACCGGCCGCCGCCGTCGTCGACCCGACGGCCCTCGCCCTGCGCCTCCTCGTCGCCCGCGCCGAAGCGGACGAAGCGGTGACCGGAAGGAGCGCGGCATGACCGGCCGGAACGCCCGGAGCGTGGTCGCATGAGCGGCGGACCCGACCTCGTCGTCGCGGGCGCGGGCGGCGGGCTCGCCGGTGCCCTGCGCGCCGCCGAACTGGGGCTCGACGTGCTGGTGATCGAGGCGGACGAGCACTTCCGGCGCGGCAACAACACCTCGATGTCGACCGCGATGTTCCCCGGCGCCGGATCGCGCTGGCAGCGGGACGCGGGCGTCGACGACTCCCCGGACCGGTTCGTCGCCGACATCGACGCCAAGACCGGCGGGACGGCCGACGCGCGGCTCGCCCGCACGCTCGCCGAGGTCAGCGCGCCGCTCGTCGAGTGGCTCGCCGACTCCGTCGAGCTGCCCCTGTCGCTGGTCACCGACTTCAATTACCCGGGCCACGCGGTGCCCCGCTGCCACTCGGTCCCCGGGCGGCACGGCTCGACCGTGATCGACCACCTGGCCCGGCGCGCCCGCGCGCACCCGAACATCGACCTGCTCGTCCCCGCCCGGCTCGCCGACGTCGCGACCGGCCCGGACGGCGCGGTGCGCGCGGCGGTCGTCCAGTACCCGGACGGCGCGCGCGAGGAGATCCCGACGCGGGCGGTGCTGCTCGCGACCAACGGCTACGGCGCCGACCGCGACCTCGTGGAGCGGCACCTCCCGGAGATCGCGGGCGCGTCTACCACGGCGGCGAGCACTCCAGGGGCGACGCGCTGCGGATCGGCGGCGGGCTCGGCGCGGCCACCGGCTACCTGGACGCCTACCAGGGCCACGGCGCCGTCTCGCCCGGCGCGGGCACCCTCGTCGGCTGGGCGACGGTCATCCACGGCGGGTTCATCGTCGACACCGGCGGCCGCCGGTTCGGCAACGAGACCCGCGGTTACTCCGAGTACGCCGCCGAGATCGCCGCCCGCCCGGACGCCACCGGCTGGATCGTCCTCGACAAGACCGTCCACGACCAGTGCAGCGCGTTCCAGGACTTCCGCGACACCGTCGCGTCCGGCGTCCTGTGTGGGCCGACGACGCCGCGGGCCTCGCCGCGGCGACCGGCCTGCCCGCGGGCGCCCTCGCCGACGAACTCGCGGCCGGACGCCGCCGGTCGCGCGCGGCGAGACCGCCGACGCGCACGGACGGACGAACTGGGAGCGGCCCCTCGAACCCCCGTACGCCGCCGTCCGCGTCGTCCCCGCCCTGTTCCACACGCAGGGCGGCCTGATCGTGAACGAGGACGCGGCGGTCGTCCGTCCGGACGACACCCCGATCCCGGGCCTGTACGCGGCGGGCGGTGCGGCCGCCGGGATCTCCGGCCACGGCGCCGCCGGCTACCTGCCCGGCAACGGACTGCTGCCCGCATTCGGGCTCGCGTACCTGGCGGCCGGTGCCGCCGCGCGCGGGCGAACGGCTCCCACCCCGCACAACGAAGGAGAATGAGATGGCGACGACCGAGCTGCTGATCAAGAACGTGCGGGTGGTCCGTCCCGACGCCCCCGACGGCACCGAGCCCGAGGCCCTCGACATCGCCGTCAACGACGGCAAGATCGTCCGGCTCGCCCCGGACCTGCCCGCCGACGACGCCGCCACGGTGGTGGACGGCGGCGGACTGCTGGCGTTCCCCGGCGTCGTGGACGCCCACCAGCACTGGGGCATCTACAACGAGCTGGCCACCGACACCCGCACCGAGAGCCGCGCGAGCGCGCAGGGCGGCGTCACGACGTCCCTGACCTACATGCGGACCGGCCAGTACTACCTCAACAAGGGCGGCCCCTACCGCGAGTTCTTCCCGGAGGTCCTGTCGGCGTCGCAGGGCAACGCCTACGTCGACTACGCGTTCCACCTGGCGCCGACGATGGCGCAGCACATCGACGAGATCCCGTACCTCGTCGAGGAGCACGGCGTCACCTCGTTCAAGATCTTCATGTTCTACGGCAGCCACGGGCTGCACGGCCGCTCCACCGGCCAGAGCGACTTCCTGATGACGCCGCCGGACGAGCGCTACGACATCGCGCACTTCGAGTTCGTCATGCGCGGCATCCAGAAGGCCCGCGAGGAGCTGTCCGACTACGCCGACCACATCTCCCTCTCGCTGCACTGCGAGACCGCCGAGATCATGACGGCGTACACCAAGCTCGTCGAGCAGGACGGCTCCCTCACGGGCCTGCGCGCCTACAGCGCGTCCCGCCCGCCGCACTCCGAGGGCCTCGCGGTCACCATCGCGTCCTACCTCGCGCACGAGACCGGCCTCCCGAACATCAACCTGCTGCACCTGTCGTCGGAGAAGGCGCTGTCGGCCGCCCTGACCATGAAGGCCGCGTTCCCGCACGTCGACTTCCGCCGCGAGGTCACCATCGGGCACCTGCTCGCCGACGTCGACACCGCGCACGGCCTCGGCGGCAAGGTCAACCCGCCGCTGCGCGAGCGCGACGACGTCGAGGCCCTCTGGCGGCACGTCCTGGCGGGCGACGTCGACTGGGTGGTCAGCGACCACGCCTGCTGCAAGGACGAGATGAAGTTCGGCTCCGACCGCGACGACATCTTCCTCGCCAAGTCCGGCTTCGGCGGCGCCGAGTACCTGCTGCCCGGCCTCGTCGGCGAGGGCGCCAAGCGGGGCCTGTCCCTGCAGCGGGCCGCCCGCCTCACCTCGTGGAACCCGGCCCGCCGCTACGGCCTGGTGAACAAGGGCACGATCGCCGAGGGCTACGACGCCGACATCGCCCTCGTCGACCCGGACGCGTCCTGGACGGTCCGCGCCGCCGACTCCGAGTCCACGCAGGAGTACACGCCGTTCGAGGGCTTCGCGATGACGGCGAAGGTCACCGACACGTTCGTCCGCGGCAACCGCGTCTACACGGGCGGCGAGGTCGTCGGCGACCCCGTCGGCAGGTACGTCCCGCGCGGCCGATGAGGTTCCCTAGGATCTTCGAGTGAGCAACGAGACCGTCGCCCCGCCCGCCGGCGGCACCGAGGTGGCCGGACGCGTCGGCGACGTCCTGCTGCTGTTCGCCGGCGGGCCCGAGTACCTCGGCGTCAGCGCGATCAGCCGGGAACTCGGCATCTCCAAGGCCGTGGTGCACCGCATCCTGCAGTCGCTGCTGTCGCGGGAGATGCTGGAGACCGACCCCGGCACCGCCCGGTACCGGCTCGGGCCCGCCGCCGTCGCGCTCGGCGTGAGCGCGCTGCGCCGTTTCAACATCCGCAACGCCGCCGCGCCCGCGCTGCGGCGGCTGCGGGACGAGACGGGCGAGACGACGACGCTGTCGGGCCTCGTCGGCGACGAGCGGGTCTACCTCGACCAGTTCGAGAGCCCGCACGAGGTCAAGATGACGGTCGAGGTGGGGCGCCGCTTCCCGCTGCACGCGGGCTCGTCGAGCCGGGTGATCCTCGCGTTCCTGCCGCAGGAGCGCCGCGAGACGATCCTGGCCCGGCCCCTCGCCGCCCTCACCGACCGGACGGTCACCGACGGGGCGGTCCTGCGCGACCGCCTCGCCGAGGCCGCCCGCGAGGGCGTCGCGCTCTCCCTCGGCGAACGCCAGGCCGACGCCGGGTCGGTCGCGCGCCGCTGTTCGGCCCGGACGGCGACGTCCACGGCGCGATCAGCGTCTGCGGCCCCCGCCACCGCTTCACCACCGAGACCGTCGCCCGGTACCGCACGCTCGTCCGCGACGCCGCCGACGAGATCACCCGGAACTGGACGACGCACCGGTAGGACGTCCGGAAGCCGGGCGCCGCCCGTCCGGCCGAGGCGATGCCCGCGCTTCGGCTAGACGGCGACGTCGCGTTCGGCGACCACGCTCGTGATCCGGGCGCGCACGAGGTACTCGCCGGGAACGGCGTTGCGGGCGCCGAACTCCTCGGCCCGGTCGGCGCCCATGTAGCGGGCCCCGATCGCGGTGGCGCGGCGCCGCAGCTCGTCGAGATCCTCGACGAGCGTCGCCTCGGCGCGCAGCAGCACGAACGAGTACGGCGGCTCCTGGTCGTCCACGCACACCGACAGGCGCGGGTCGCGGGCCAGCGCGCGGCCCTTGACCGTCTCCGCGCCGGTGTTGAACAGCAGCTCGTCGCCGTCCAGGACGAACCAGATCGGCGTGACGTGCGGCGAGCCGTCCTTGCGGACGACGGCGCACTTGCCGGTCCGGGTACCCGCGGTGACGAACGCGCGCCACTCGCTCTCGGTCATCTTCTCCATACGCCCAGTCTGCCTCACAAGATCATCGAGGTGGCCGCTACGGTGGGCGACATGCAGACGTCCACCGCGCACGGGCCGGCCGAGGTCACCCTCGACGAGCCCGCCGACCGCGCGTTCCTGCTGGTCCTGACGCACGGGTCGAACGGGGGAGTGGACGCGCCCGACCTCCTCGGTCTCGGCGCGGCGCCGCGGCGGGCGGCGCGGTCGCGCGGGTGATGCAGCCGTTCCGGCTGGCGGGCCGCCGGGCGCCCGGGTCGGCGGTGAAGCAGGACGAGGCGTGGCTGCAGGTCGTCGGGGCGCTGCGCGAGAGTTCGGGGACGTCCCGCTGGTGCAGGGCGGCCGGAGCAACGGCGCGCGGGTGGCGTGCCGGACGGCGCGGGCGGCCGGGGCCGCGGGGGTGCTGGCGCTCGCGTTCCCGCTGCATCCGCCGGGCAAGCCGGAGCGGTCGCGGGCGGACGAGCTGCGTTCCGCGGGCGCGAGGTGCTCGTGGTGAACGGCGACCGGGACCCGTTCGGCGTCCCGGACGCGGCCGACGCGCGCGCGGGTCGTCGTGCTGCCGGGGGAGCGGCACGAGCTGGCGAAGGATCCGGCGGCGGTCGCGGCGGCGGCGGTCCCGTGGCTGCGGCGCTGGGCCGCGTCCCGGACCGCCGTCTCCCCGTGAACGGATCGGCGGATGGAGGGTTTCCCCTCTGGGCCGGGGGGCCCGGAGGGCTGGCGGGCGTGCGCCCGCGGGTCGATCATCGGTGCTGCCGGTCCCCCCGTGGCGACCGGCCCCCTGGTGGCCTAGGCCGCGGGCGACGCCTGCAGGTCCGTCGGCCGGTGCGGTGCGATGACTCCCCCGTCGGGCAGCAGCTCACCGGTGTCCTCGAAAAGCACGACGCCGTTGCACAGCAGGCTCCACCCCTGCTCGGGGCGGGCGGCCAGCGTGCGTGCGGCGTCGCGGTCGGGTGCGTCGTGCGCGGGACAGGGCGGCTGGTGCGGGCACATCGTGTGCCTCCGGTTCAACTACTGGTCGGTGGACTTTCCTTTATTGACGCACCCCAGTGTGGAACGGTTCGACCCCATCGGCTATAGCCCGTTGGGACGATTGTCCTCTGGTACCGGAGCAGGGCGGATTTGTGACCCGCCTCACTCCGAGGTGCAGTACATAGCGTCCCCCGCGCTCGATAACGGATGAAGAACGACACGCCGAAGATCGGCAAACGTTCCAAATGGTCCGGCCACCGTCACCGGACCGCCCGGTTCCGGCCACCGGATGCGATCGTTTCTCCCGGAGGCGGCCTCCGCGCGCCCTACGATGTCCTGCGGGTGCGGGCCGATGGAGGGGGAGGCCGGGATGCGCGTCGCGCTGTTCGTCGCGTGCTACGACGACGCGTGGTTCCCCGACACGGGGAAGGCCGCGACGGTGCTGCTCGAACGGCTCGGGCACGAGGTCGTCCACCCGCCCGGGCAGACCTGCTGCGGGCAGTTCCACTGGACCACCGGGTACCGCCGCGAGGCCGCCGAGCTCGCCCGCGCCTTCACCCGGGTCTTCGCCGGGACGGACGCGATCGTCGCGCCGTCCGCGTCGTGCGCGGCGGCCGTCCGGGACGCCTACCCGCGGATCGCGCGGACCGTCCGCGACCCGGCCCTGGCCGGCGCCGCCGAAGCCCTCGCCGTGTACGAGCTGACCGAGTTCCTGGTGGACGTCCTCGACGTCACCGACGTCGGCGCCTACTACCCGCACCGGGTCGCCTACCACCCGACGTGCCAGTCCGCGCGGGCCCTCGGCGTCGCGGGCCGTCCGGAGCGGCTGCTGCGCGCCGTCCGGGGCCTGGAACTGGTCGACCTGCCCGCCGCCGACGAGTGCTGCGGGTTCGGGGGCGCGTTCGCGATGAAGAACGCCGACGTGTCCGTCGCCATGGTCGCCGACAAGATCCGCCACGTCCGCGACACCGGCGCCGACGTGGTGTGCGCCGTCGACAACTCCTGCCTCGCGCACATCGGCGGGGCGCTGTCGCGGCTGCGCGGCGCGTCCGCGTCGCCCACCTGGCCGAGATCCTGGCCGGGACGGGCCCCGCGTGAAGCCCCCCGGATCAGGACCGCCGGACGCCCTGGCGCCGGCGATCGCGTCGCGCAGCGGGCGGGCC
>NZ_MKJY01000589.1 GCF_001942465.1 Actinomadura sp. CNU-125 | reverse complement strand
GACGACAGGACGAGCGCGCGCGGCGGCGACGAGCCGTGCCGGTGCGGGCGCACGCGGCGGTCAGCGCCGCGGCGAGGCCGCCGCCCGCCGAGTCGCCGACGGCGATCGGGGGGCGCCCGTCCTCGGCGAGGATCCGTTCGTGGACGGTCAGCGCGTCGTGCAGCGCCGCGGGGAAGGGGTGTTCGGGGGCGAGCCGGTAGTCGACGGCGACGACGCGGGAGTTCGTCGCGGCGGCGAGCCGGGCGGCGAACGGCGTGAACAGGGCGGCCGAGCCCAGCCGGTAGCCGCCCCCGTGGAAGTACGTCAGGACGTTCTGTGGTCGTGGCGGCTCGCAGACGACGCAGGGCACGTCGCCGTACCGGACTTCGCCGATCTCGACGCCGGGGATCGACGGGCGTGCGGGTGCGGCGGCGCGGCGGGCGGCGAGGTCGGGTGGTGTCGGGACGGTCGAGGGGCGCGGCTCCGGCAGTGTGTTCACAGCGCGATGTAGGGGTCTTTGATCGTGACGCCGCCGTCGACCACGATCGTCTGGCCGGTGATGAAGTCCGAGAGCGCGCTGGTCAGGAACAGGGCGGCCGACGCGATGTCGGACGGGCGGCCGTTCTTGCCGAGGGGGGTGGGGACGGAGGGTCGTTCGGTGGCCGATTCGTCCGGGTACGCGGCCATGAGGCGGGGCGTCAGGATGGATCCGGGCGCGACGGCGTTCACGCGGATGCCGTGCGGGCCGAGTTCGTCGCCGAGCGTCCGCACCCAGGAGATCAGGCCCGCCTTCGCGGCCCCGTAGGCGCCGTGCCGCACCGACGCGGTCAGGCCGTGGACGGACGCGACGTACACCATCGTCCCCGGTGTGCCGGTGTCGACCAGGTGTCGGCCGAAGTGCCGTCCGAGCAGGTAGGCGTGCCGGAGGTTGACGTCGAACTGCCTGTCCCACGTGGGTTCGTCCAGGTCGAGCGCCCCGACCCACTCGGCGAGCCCGACGATGTCGACGAAGCCGCCGAGGGGGCCGCCGACCGCGGCCGCGCCCTCCTCGACGAGCCGGGCGACCTCGTCCGCGCGGGTGACGTCGCCGGCCCACGGGACGCCGCCGACCTCCGCGGCGATCTCGCGGGCGCGCGCGGCGTCGATGTCGGCGCACACGACGCGCGCCCCGCACTGCGCGAGCGCGTGGCTCGCCTGGCGTCCCATGCCCTGCCCGGCGCCGACGACGACGAGGTTGCGGCCGTCGAGCCGAAGGAGATCCGGGTACCCCGGAACGGGGAGTTGGTCGATGGATGTCATGCTCTGCCGCCTCTCTTGCGATTGGTGTCGGGGCCGGTCACGCCATGGAGACGCCGCCGTTCGCCCGCAGGGTCTGCCCGGTGACGAACCGGGAGGCGTCCGCCGCGAGGTAGAGGATCGCCCAGGCGATGTCGGACGGTTCGCCGATGGTGCCGAGCGGTGCGTGCGACGCCCGGTCCGCGTAGATCTGCTCGCGTTTCGCCTCGTCGACGGTGCCGTCGTCGTTCGTCCAGTACCGGGCCGTCATCCCGGTCGGCACCCAGCCGGGCGCGACGGTGTTGACGCGCACCCCGTGCGGGCCTGCCTCGGCGGCGAGGGTGCGGGTCAGGGTGGCCACCGCCGCCTTGCTCATCGCGTAGCAGGAGATGCCGGGGGACGCCGAGTCCATGCCGGTGGACGCGACGTTGATGATCGACCCCGATCCGCGGGGCGTCATCGCGCGGGCCGCGGCGGCGCATCCCCAGTAGGTGCCTTTGACGTTGATGTCGAAGATGAGGTCGAGGTCCGCTTCGCGGGTGTCGACGACGGTCCCGTAGCGGATGACCCCGGCGACGTTCGCCCAGACGTCGATCCGGCCGTGGGCGTCCAGCGCGGTTCGGGCCAGGGCGTCGACCGCCGTCCGGTCGGTGACGTCGGCCGGGACGACCGTGGCCGTGCGGCCGAGGTCGCGGACGGCGTCGGCCGTCTCGGCGAGGCCGGGCTCGTCGAGGTCGGTCAGGACGACGTCCGCCCCGGCCTGGGCGAGCACGACGCAGGTCCGGCGGCCGATGCCGCCCGCCGCGCCGGTGACGACGGCGGTCCGGCCGGTGAGGTCGAAGGCCCGTTCAAGCTCGGTGTGCATGGCGCTCCGGTTTCGCTCGGTTGAAGGATCTTTCGCAGTAGGCCCGGTGGCGGGTGCGGTACGTTGCTCGGACGTCCGACCCGAGGGGAACGCGATGGCACGACCGGCGCCCGCCGCCGAACGGGCATTGACGATCATCGATCTGCTCGTCACCCATCCCGGCGAGCAGTTCACGATCTCCGACCTCGCCCGGCGCACCGGGATGAGCCTCGGCTCCGCGCACGCCGTGCTCGCCGTGCTGGAGGAGCGCGGCTACCTCGGCCGGCATCCGGTACGGCGGACCTACGGCCTCGGGCCGGCGCTGGTCAGCGCGGGGATGGCCGCGCTGGACCAGCATCCGGCGATCCGCGTCGCCACCGAGCAGCTCGGCGGGCTCGCCGCCGACCTCGACGCCGACGTGGTCGTCACGGCGGCCACGCCCGTCGACATCGTGTTCGTCGCCGTGGGCGGACGCGGCTCGCGGTACGGGCCCGGGTTCCGCGAGGGCGAGCGGGTGCCGCTCGTCCCGCCGCTCGGCCTGGTGTTCATGGCCGTGGGCGCACGCCGAGGAGGTCGAGGCGTGGCTCGGACGGGCCGCCGCCGGCCTCGACCGCGACCGGGTCGACGGCGCGCTGGTGACCGTCCGCGACCGCGGTTACGCGCTCGGACGGACGCCCGCGGCGCGCGGCCCCCGCCGGTTCCGGGGCGGCGGACGCGGGCGGGCGGGACGGGCTGGCGGAGACGGTCTCGCTGCACGACGACTACGACCTCCCTCATGTCGAACCGGGCGAGGAGTACGAGCTCGGGATGGCGTCGGCGCCGGTGTTCGACGCCGACGGCCGCGTGTTCGTCGCCATCACCGCCAGCGGCTTCTCCCCCGGGCTGACCGGGCGGGAGGTCACCGAGATCGGTGAGCGGGTCAAGGCGTGCGCCACCGTCGTCACCAAGCAGACCCGCGGCAGGTTGCGCGGCTGAACGGCGGCGGTCAGGCGCCCTTGAACAGGGCGTCGTAGTCCACGCGGTGCCCGCGCTTCTCCAGTTCGGGGAGGACCTCGGTGCCGAGCAGCTCGATGCTGCGCATCACCTTCTCGTGGGGCAGGGCGCCGAACTGCGAGTAGCAGAGGAGCTGGTCGACGCCCGCCTCCTCGTACCGGAGGATCTTGCGGAGGCACTCCTCGGGCGTCCCCACGATGATCATGTCCTGCTCGGTGTAGCGGGCGATGTCGATGTCGCCCCGGATCGTCGACTCCAGCAGGGGGAACGCCTTCTGCTTCTCCTCTTCGGGCAGGTGGGCCAGCTCCCATTCGAGCATGAACTCGGCGAGGTTCTGGTACCACCACTTGACCGACTCCCAGATGCCGTAGCGCTCGGCCTCGGCGGGGTCGTCGGTGCAGTGCACGAGGGTGTAGGCGCCGACGCGGTCGTTCTTGAACGCGGGGAGCGGCTGCACGCAGTCGGCCTGGCCGCGCCGGTAGGTCTGGATCGCCTCCGCCATCTTCTCGACCGGCTGCATCAGGGCGAACGACAGGAGGCCGAGGCCGAGCTTCCCGGCGTTGTAGGCGGACGTCTGGCTCGCGGCCGCCAGCCACGCGGGCGGGTGCGGCGACTGGTACGGGCGCGGGGTGATGAACCGCTCGGGGAAGTCGATGTACTCCGACTTCCACGACATCCGGTCCTTGCTCCAGGCTTCGATGACGAACTCGAACGCCTCGCGCCACATGTCGCGCGACCGGTCGTCGGCGGGGACGCCGAAGGCGAGCTGCTCGTTGGGCGTCGACCGTCCGGACCCCCACTCGACGCGGCCGCCGCTCAGCACGTCCACGGTGGCGACCTTCTCGGCGACCCGCACCGGGTGCTGGAACCCGGGCGGGAGCAGCACGACGCCGAAGCCGAGCCGGATGTTCTCGGTGATCTGGGACAGCGCGCCGAGGACGGTCTCGTTGCTCGGGCACGCGGACCGTCCCTCGCGGAAGTGGTGCTCGACGGCCCAGACGGTCTGGAACCCGAGCCGGTCCGCGAGTTTGATCTGCTCGAACGCCTCCGCGTAGATCTGCCGCTCCGCGCGCTTCTGCCCCTCGGGGAAGGGCTCCGCGTACGGTCCGGGCTTCGGCTGGAACTCGTACATCAGGTCGAGCTTCACGTCTGCTCCCTCTCTTCGGACGTCTTCCGATTCAGGCGATGACTTCAGGCGATGACTTCAGGCCGCGACGAGCCGGCCGAACCGGCTGCCGTGGAAGATCAGCGGACGGCGGGCGGGGTCGATCCGCAGCGCGTGGACGGCCAGCAGCGCGATGGTGTGGTCGCCCGCCGGTAGTTCCTCCGCGATCGAGCACTCCAGCCAGGCGACCGCGTCCTGGACGTACACCGCCCCCGCCGCGCCGGTGCTCCAGCCGACGCCCGCGAACCGGTCGCCGGTCTTCGCCGACAGGGCGCGGCAGGCCTCGTTGTGGTGCTCGGCGAGGACGCTGACGCCGAGCCGTCCGGCCCGGCGGAGGCGCGGCCAGGTGGACGAGCCGTTCCGCAGGCACACCGAGACCAGTCCGGGGTCGATCGAGACGCAGGTGAACGCGCTCGCGGCCATCCCGGCGGGCTCGCCGCCGTCGAGCGCGCACAGGGCGGTGACGCCGCTGGGGAAGCAGCCGTACGCCGCCTTCAGCTGAGCCGGGTCTCCGGTGACGGGTTCGAGTTCGACCATGAGCCGCCCACTCCTGCACGTCGACTATCTTTCGCAATAACGAAAGATCCTTCCGTATATGGTGAGTATGTGCGGGCGATGCGGCACTGTCAAGGGGTGGCGGAACGGAGGGCGGACAGCCCGCGGGCCCGGGCGCGTCCCTTACGGTCGCTCCCGGGCCCGCCTCGTGCGGCTTCGGTCCGCTAGTCGCCCGGCTCCGTCAACGGGAAGTGGCAGGCGGCGTACTGGCCCTTCCGGACCTCGCGGACCCGGGGTTCCTCGGCGGCGCAGCGGTCCTGCGCCAGCGGGCAGCGGGTGCGGAACCGGCAGCCCGCGGGCGGCGACAGCGGCGACGGCATGTCGCCGTCGAGCGCGGGGCCGGTGAACCGCTCGTCCGGATCGGTCAGCGGGACCGAATCGAGGAGCGCGCGGGTGTAGGGGTGGGCGGGCGAGCGGTAGACCTCCTCGGCGTCGCCGAACTCGCACAGCTTGCCCAGGTACATGACCATGACGTTGTCGCTGATGGTGCGCACGACCCCGAGGTCGTGGGCGATGAACACGACGGTCAGGTCGTACTCGGCCTTGAGCTCGGAGATGAGGTTCAGGATCTGCGCCTGGACGGACACGTCCAGCGCCGACACCGGCTCGTCGCACAGCAGCAGCTGCGGGCCGACCGCCAGGGCCCGGGCGATCGCGACGCGCTGGGCCTGCCCGCCGGACAGCTGCCGGGGCAGCATCCCGGCGAACCGCTCGTCCGACAGGGAGACCTTCTCCAGCACGTCCGCCGCCTTCGCCGACCGTTCGGCGGCGGACGCGCCCGCCACGGTGAGGCCCTCGACGACGATGTCCTTGACCTCGCGGCGGGGATTCAGCGACGCCACCGGATCCTGGAAGATCATCTGCATGCGGCGGCGGAGCCCGCGCATCCGGCGCTCCCCCGCCCGCTCGATCCATTCGCCGTCGAAGCGGATCCGGCCCGAGGTCGGCCGGTCCAGCCGCAGCACGGCCCGTCCGGTGGTGGACTTGCCGCAGCCCGACTCGCCGACGATGCCGAGCGTCTCCCCGGGCAGCACGTCGAAGCTGACGTCCGAGACCGCCCGGACGGTGCCCGCCTTGCCGGGGTACTCGACGACCAGTTCCCGCACCGACAGCAGTGCCTCGTCTCCGCGCAGATGCGCGGTCCCGCTACCGGCCATCGAGATCCGCTCCTTCCAGGTCCGCGACCGCGGACGCGGCCACCGGACGGACACAGGCCACCAGGTGATCCGGCGCGATCGGCTCCATGACCGGACCCGGATCGCGGCATTCGTCGTCGGCGTGCGGGCAGCGCGCCGTGAACCGGCACCCGTCCGGCAGGTTCGTCGGATCCGGCAGCGTCCCCGGGATCAGCCGGAGCGGCGCCGCGCGCTCGTGGTCGAGGGTCGGGGTCGCCGCCAGCAGGGCGTGGGTGTAGCGGTGCCGGGGCGCGCCGAACACCCGGCGGGTCTCGCCGACCTCGGCGAGCCGCCCGGCGTACATCACCGCGACCCGGTCGGTCTGCCCGGCGACGACGGCGAGGTCGTGGCTGATCAGCATCAGCGACATCCCGCGATCGCGCTGCACCCGCCGCAGCAGGTCAAGGATCTGCCGCTGGATCGTGACGTCCAGGGCGGTCGTCGGCTCGTCGGCGATCAGCAGCTCGGGCTCGCACGCGAGGGCGATCGCGATCATCACGCGCTGGCGCATCCCGCCGGACAGTTCGTGCGGGTAGGCGCGCAGCCGCCGTTCCGGGTCGGGCACGCCGACCTCGCGCAGGAGGCCGACGGCGCGGCCGCGCGCCTCGGACCGGCCGACGCCGAGCAGCTTGCGCATCCCCTCGGTCAGCTGGCGCTCCACCCGCACCACCGGGTTGAGGGACCGGCCGGGGTCCTGGAACACCATCGCGATCTGCTTGCCCCAGATCTCGGACCGCTCCTTGCGGGGCATGGCGAGCAGGTCGCGGCCCTTGAAGAGCACCTCCCCCGAGCAGCCCGCCCGCGGCGGGAGCCGGTCCATGATCGTCCGGGCCGTCATCGACTTGCCGGAGCCCGACTCGCCGACCACACCGAGCGACCGGGCGCGGCCGATGTCGAGGGACACGTCCTGGACGGCCCGGACGACGCCCCGCGGGGTGCCGATGTAGGTGTGCAGGTTCCGTACTTGCAGGACGGGTTCAGCCGTCATGATCTGAGCCTTTCGTCCGGGTGGCCGGCGTCACCGCTCCATCCACAGTTCTGAGGGCAGCAGCGAGCCGAACCCGTACTGCCGGGCACCGTGCACGTTCCCGGCCGTCGTGACGGCGGGCGCGCGCGGGTGTAGAAGATGACCGGGACGAGGGCGGCGAGCCGCTCCTGCGCCACCTTGTAGGCGGCCTCGCGCTCCTCGACGGACGTCGACGTGCGCCCCCGGTCCAGGGCCGCGTTCAGCTGCGGGTCGTCGATGCCGGACACGTTCGCGGACGACTTGCCGTGGAACACCGCCCACAGCTGCGGTTCGGGGTCCACGATGAGGGTCGACGAGATGAGCATGTCGAAATCGTGCGAGGCGTAGATCGAGGCGGTCTCCGCGCTGGCGATCGTCCGGATCTCGACATCGACGTTGTCGAAGGCCGCGAGCTGCGCCTGGATGCTCGCCGCGACGAGCTGGGTCTCCGTGCTGTCCTGGGCGGTGAAGGTGAACGAGACGCGCTTGCCTTCGGCGGCCAGTTCGTCGAAGAGATTCTGCGCGGCCGCCTTGTCGTGCTTTCTCAGCTCGATGTCCGCGTAGAAGGGCGAGGTCTCGCTGAACAGCCGCTTCGGGATCTCCCCGTGCCCGTTGTACTGGGAGAGATTGGTCGCCTCCAGGTCCAGGGCGGCGGAGACGGCCTTGCGCGCGCGCAGATCGTCGAACGGCGGCCTGCGCATGTTCATCGTCAGGGACTGGCCGCCGCTCATCCGGACGACATCGGTGGCGTACCCGGCTTCGCGCGCCTTGTGGATGGTCTTCCAGCTGGTGTCGATGACGACGTCGGTCCCGCCGCTGAGCAGGGTGCTCAACCGCTGCATGGTGTCGGAGGTGGAGCGCAGGACGAGGCCGTCCAGGTACGGCTTCGGGGCGTCCCAGTACGCGGGGTTCCTCACCAGTTCGATCTTGTCCTGGCGACTCCACGACTCCAGCGTGAACGGGCCCGCGCCGATCGGCTTCGCGTCGAACGCCCGCGGGCCCTTCCGCAGCGCGTCCGGCGACGCGATCCAGTTCATCGCCCCGATGACGACGTTCTGGGCGTAGTTCGGAATCGCGGTCCGCAGCGTGATCTTCAGGGTCCGGGCGTCCACCACCTCGCTGGAGGAGATCGGCACCGCGTAGCGGAGGGAGGAGGACGCGGTGTCCGGATCGGCGATCCGGTCCCAGTTGAACTTCACGGCCCGCGCGTCCAGCGGGCTGCCGTCGCTGAACCGCAGGCCCGCGCGCAGCTTCAGCACGAAGGTCGCGCGCCGTCGTCGGTGGTGAAGCTTTCGGCCATCCGGTAGGTGATCTCGCCGGTGCGGACGTCGCTGGTCATCAGCGTCCCGTACAGGGCGTTGCCCAGGGCGGAGTCGAACACCCACACGTTGGACAGGACGGCGGGGTCGAGGCTGCGCGGTTCGTTGATCGTGAGGATGCGGGCGGTGCCGCCCGGCACCGGCGGGCCGGCCGGACCGTCCGGTCCGGCCGCGGTGCCGGCCACCGGGCCGCTGCACGCGGCGGTGACCAGGGCCGCGGCGCAGGCCAGCGCGACGGCCAGGTGACGTCTGGTGCTTCGGAACATCGTCGACCTCTTGTCGTCCGGGGGGCGGAACGGGCGGGCGGTCAGTCGTGCAGGGTCCGGTCGAACCGCCGCCGGAGGTGATCACCGGCCAGGTTCAGCGAGAACACGGTGAGGAAGATGACCAGTGCGGGCATGAGCACCATGTGCGGGGAGTCGGTGATGGCGTCCTTGCCGTCGTTGATCATGCCGCCCCAGCTCGGCGTGGGCGGCGGGATGCCCAGCCCGAGGAAGCTCAGCGACCCCTCCGCCACGATCAGCGCGGCCATCACGATCGGCAGGTACGCGCCGAGCGACGGCAGGACGTTGGGCAGGATCTCCTTCAGCAGGATCGGGCGGTGGCCCGCGCCCATGTTCCGCGCCGCCAGCACGAACTCCCGTGCGGACCAGGCCAGCGTGTTCGCCCGGGCCAGCCGGACGAACGTCGGGATCACCAGCAGCGTCAGGCCCATCATGAGGGTGCCCAGGCTGGGGGTGAGGATGGACGACAGCGCCATGAGCAGGATCAGCGGCGGGAACGCCAGCATCGCGTCGGTCAGCAGCCGCACCACCGCGTCCAGCCGTCCGCCGAAGTAGCCGGCGAGCATCCCGAGCAGGCCCCCGAAGAGGAACCCGATCATGCTGGCGCAGATGCCGACGACCAGCGAGACCTGCGCCCCGTGGACGGCCCGCGAGAAGATGGACCGGCCCAGGTAGTCCGTTCCCATCGACAGTTCGAGGGAGCCCCACTGCGGGCCCTGGTGCGGTGTGCCCACCGCGGTGATGTACGGCGCCAGCGGCAGCAGGCTCGCGAACAGCGCCATGCCGACCACCGTGACCAGCCAGGCGTACGCCAGGTAGACCAGCACGGATCGGGTTCTGCGCACCGGTGGGACGACCGGGAGCGCGAGGACGCCCGCGACGGCTCGTGTCTGCGTCACGCGGTGACCGCCTTCCTGACCCGGGGGTCGATCAATCGGTAGCTCAGGTCGACCACGGTGTTGATCGCGACGTAGACCACCGCGACGAACACCACCACGCCCTGCACCGTGATCAGGTCGCGGGAGATGATCGAACTCGTGAGCAGCTGGCCGAGGCCCGGCAGCAGGAACAGCGACTCGACGATCACCGTTCCGCCGACCAGCCGGCCGAGGTTGATCCCGGCCAGGGTGATCAGCGACATCGACGACGGCCGCAGCGCGTGCCGGAACATCACGTAGGACGGGCTCATGCCCTTGGCCCGCGCGGCCCCGACGAAGTCCTCCCGCAGCGTTCCGATCAGGTCCTCGCGCAGGATGCGGTGGAAGGCCGCGATCTCGATCAGCGCGATGGAGACCGCGGGCAGGAGGGCACCGTGCAGGTTCGCGGCCAGGCCCTCACCGACGTCCGTCCAGCCGATCACGGGGAACCAGCCGAGCTGCAGCGCGAGCAGGTAGATCAGCACCGGCCCGGCGATGAACGCCGGCACGGACAGGAACACCGACGACACCACGTTGATGGCACGGTCCACGGCGCTCCCCGGCCGGACCGCGGAGGCGACGGCCATCAGCACCGAGACGGCCAGCGCGATGAGCAGCGCCATCGCGGCCAGTTGCAGGGTCACCGGCAGCCGGTCCGATCGCCTCGGTCACCGGCTGGTTGGTGATGGGGGAAGTGCCCAGATCTCCCCGCACGGCATTGCCGAGCCAATCCAGATATTGGGCCCAGAAGGGTTCGTTGAGGCCGAGTTTCTCCTCCAGCGCGGCGATCGATTCCGGCGTCGCGTCCTCGCCGAGAATGACCGACGCGACGGAACCGGGGGCGAGGCTCATCAGCCCCACCACGGCGAGGCTGACCAGGAGCACCACGAGGAGACTTCGACCGATCCGGACAGCGACGGTGAGCAGCATGCGGCTCGCCTTCCTGGAGCGCTCTGTCGAGCGAACAGCGATCCAGCGCCGTACCCGCGAAAGGCTCGGCGCGGACGGTTCCGGCGGCGGGGTTAGGGGCTCCACCGACCGGCCCATCAGCGAGAACGTTACTTTCGCCACACGATAAAGACAAGCATCAATTGCGAGAATGCCGATCCACTATTGGCGTCGCGACGGCAGTACTCGACGGAGGCGCCGACAATGGGCATGCCGATGACCGGCATGATGCATCACCGAAGTGAGAATGCGACAACGAGAACGTCATTTACGTTTTATGTCGCCGAATCCGGTGCGGCGGCCCCGTGCACGGCACGGCACCGCACCGACGGATCGGCGCGGCGCGGAGGCGCGCCGATCCGTGCGCTCTGGCGGACCCGCGTCCGGCCCGCGCTCACGCGGGCCGGCCCGTCCGCTCACCGTCAGCCGGGCACGGTGCCGTCCTCGTGCGCCATCCAGTGGACGAAACGGTGCAGCGGATACATCGCGTCGTGCGGGTTGCCGATGGTGCCGGGGCCCGCCTCGCCCAGCCGGACGACGCGTTGCGCGCCGCACGCGGCGAGGCGGTCGCGGTAGTCGGCCGTCCGGTCGAAGGGGTAGAAGCCGATCGTCTGCGTCGCGACGTTGACGTGCTGCACGGCCTGGTCGAGGGAGTCGACCCGGACGACGTTGACGACCTTGTTGATCGGGTGGAAGTCGACGGGTTCGTCGGAACGGATCACCAGACCCTTGCCGTCGGTCCTGCCCCAGACGCGGAACTCGTCGTCGAGCAGCGCCAGCGCGTCGATCTGCTCGCGCATGTCCCGGTCGAGCGGACGGGCGTCGCCGGAGGCGGCCGCCTTCTCGGCGACGTGCGCGTGCAGCCGTTCGCAGAAGCGGTCGGCGCCCGCCTGATCCGCTTCGAGGTAGACGAAGCGGCTCGCGACGCACGCCTCCTGGTTGAGGACCATGACGTCGGACGCGGCGAGCGAGGCGGCGGCGTCGAGCGTCGCGTCGACGCGAGCGCCTCGCGGCCGACCATCGAGATCGAGGTCTTGGGGTCGAAGGAGATCAACTGGAAGCCGGGGCCGAGGTACTTGATCACGTTGTTGATCGCGTCGCCGCCGCCCCAGGCGACGATCTTGTCGAAGTACTGCGGCCGGTACAGGACCCGCTCGACCGCGTCGTCGCCGCCGCGCCAGTAGACCGCCGACATCGACTTCACGATCGGGTGGCCGGGATCGATGTCGGCCATCGTCCGCAGGATCGCGACCGTGGTGAACGGGTCGCTGGACGACATCTTGAACAGGTTGACGGCCTTGACGAGCGCGCCCTGGGCGATCGACTTCACCGCGACGCCCGGGGAGTTGCCGGGCAGCACGTGGATCAGCCGGGGCGCGAAGGCCCGCACGAAGCTCTTGCGTCCGGTGAAGTCCTGCTTGGGGACCCACCCGTCCAGGGCCGCGGGGTCGGGGAAGTTCTGCTCGACGACCGTTCGCAGCAGCCGCGCGTCGAGGTAGGCGGTGGCGGAGGCGAACTGGGCCTCCAGCACCGGACGCGGCAGGACGTGCGTGGCCGACATGCGGTCGACGCAGTCGCGGACGAACGGGTTCCCGGGGTCGCGGACGCGCTCGCCGGTCTCGACGAGGAAGTCGATGATCTCCGCGACCGGGACGTTCAGCAGGGGCGGCACCTCGGCGCGCGGATGGACCAGGCCGTCCATGGCGATGCGCGGCGTCGCGAACGCGACGCCGAGGTCGCGGGAGCGGTGGGTGGCGTCGTCGCCCTCGACGAGCTCGCCGCGCTGGAAGAACGGCGCGGAGACGGCGTCGGCCCGCGGTCGCGTGTCGGTCGTGGTCATGACAGGCCCCTGACGTAGGCGTCGACGGTGCCCGCGCACCCGATCTTGTCGTCGCCGGTGAGGTCGGCGTAGCGGACGATGTCGTTGCGGATCGACGGTCCCCTGTTGCCGCAGGCGCAGCGGTCGAGGTCGAGGGCGATCTTGTCGCCGGTGATGATCCCGCCCCAGCGTCCGTCGAGCGAGAGGTCGAAGAAGGCGGCGCGGCCCTCGATCTCGCCGCTCTCGTGCGGCAGCAGGGCGTCGCCCGTCTCGTCCAGGACGAACGGGACGAGCCACGGCGACACGTGGTAGCGGCCGCCCTCGCGGCACTTGGGCATGCCGGAGTTGAGCTCCTGCATGGAGTAGTTCTGGAAGTCCCGCTCGGGTGGGATGTTGAACGTCTGGTGGACGTACTCCTGGTAGTCCGGCGGGAGCTGCGCGCGCTTGAGCCCGCCGCCGACGTAGACGCAGTTGTCGGGGTGGAAGTGCTCGGCCGAGTAGCCCAGGTCGCGGACCGCCTTGGCGACCTGGTAGAGGCTGCTCCACATCCCCGCGATGTAGAGCTTCTCCTCCCGGTGCCGGACGAGCGCTTCCGCGACGGCGAGCACCGACGCGTCCAGCGCCTCCTGACGTTCGCGGGAGGTCCGCTCGAAGTCGGCGAGCTCATCGGGCAGCGCGGTGCCGTCGGCGATCTTCTTGCGGAGCACGACCATCTTGGTCAGCGAGCCGATGGTGATGGGCGCGAGCGGCGGGCGGAAGCGCTCCCTGGCCGGATCCCCGAAGGCCGCCTCCTGGGCCTCGGCGATGATCAGGTTCTTGGGGACGGCGGCGGTGGCGCCGAGCCCGAACATCCGGCGGTCCCGGTCCGGGCGCACGCCCGACCCCCACGAGAAGACGTTGACGGTGTCCTTGCGCGACCAGTCCATGTCGCGCTCCGAGGCGAGCAGCATCGCGGACTTGCCGGTCGTGCCGCTGGAACACGACACGTAGTGCCCGGCGGCCTGCAGCCGCGCGACCCAGTCGTCGATGCCGTCGATACCGGACGTGTCGATCGGGGCGATCGGGTACGGCGAGACCGTGCCGAGCCACTTGCCGAGCCGGTCCCAGCGCTCCTCGATGAGGAAGCTCTCGGGGTAGCTCTTGTAGGCGGTGTGCGGGAACAGCAGCGGCACCATGTCGGCGCGGTCGCGGATCTCGGCCGTCCCCGCCTCCTCGGCGCGGCGCGCCAGCAGCCTGATCCTGTCCTTGCGCTCCCGGAAGCGTTCGTCGAGCGCCGCGCGCTGCACTTCGCGCAGGTCGGCGTGGGAGTGGTCGAAGCGGTCCGGCGCGTCGACCAGGCGCACCAGTTTTTCCACGGCAGAGCTCACCGGGCATCCTTCCCCGAGGCCGGTGAGACGGCCTCGAAAAAAATAGCAACTCGGACGTATCATTAACGCGAGACAGGCCCGGATGCAAGCGACGGTTTCGAGGAGGACTGCATGACCGGCGTCAGGCCGCCGGCCCGCCGCGGGGCCGGGAGACCCACCCGCGAGCAGGCGAGGCGCGCCATGAGGAGCTGCTCGACACCGCGCTCGACCTGTTCCTGGAGCACGGCTACGAGCTGGCGACGATCGAGATGATCGCCGCCCGCGTCGCCATGACGAAACGCACGATCTACGCGCGCTATCCCGAGAAGTCCGCGCTGTTCCTCGCCGCCGTGCTGCGCGCCATCGAGCGGCAGGCCGTGCCGCGGGAGGCGCTGGAGGAACTCGAAGAGCGCGCCGGCGGCGACCTCGCCGCGACGCTGAAGGCGGTGGCCCGGCTGCGGATCGGCCAGGTGATGACACCGGACGGGCTGCGCCTGCAACGCGTCATCAACACCGAGAGCTACCGCTTCCCGGAGATCTTCGTCGCCGGTTTCGAGCTGAACACCGCGATGGTGGTCGGCTTCGTCGCGGATCTCCTCGATCGCGCGGCGGCCGCGGGACGGATCGTCCCCACCAACTCCGACCAGGCCGCGCGCGCCTTCATGAGCATGGTGGTCGGCAGCCAGGTGCGCAGCATCGTGGCGGGCCGCCCGCCGGACCCGGGCAAGCTCGACGAGCGGGTCGGCTTCGCCGTCGACCTGCTGCTCAACGGCCTGCGGCCGCGCTGAACACGAGAGAGAGGCGGAGGCGTTGACCTTCGATGCGAACCGGCCGGTCACGGTCGTCACCGGGGCCAGCTCGGGAATCGGCAGAGCGACCGCCCGGGCGCTGCTGGAGCGGGGCCGCCAGGTGGTCGGCGTCGGCCGCGATCCGCGCCGCTGCGCCGACGCCGAGCGGGAACTCGCGGGCGTCGGCGCGTTCGCGATGGTGCGCGGCGACTTCACCCTGATGGCCGAGGTCGAGCGGGTGGCCGCCGCGATCCGCGAACTCGCGCCGCGCATCGACGTCCTGATCAACAACGCGGGCGGCGTCCGCGACCGCCGGATCGTCACCGCCGAGGGGACGGAGGCCACGTTCGCCGCCAACCATCTCGCCACGTTCCTGCTGACCCGGGAGCTGATGCCGGTGCTGCGGACGAGCGCGGCGGACCGGCCGCCCGCGTCGGTGCGGGTGATCACCGTCTCGTCGAGCGCCCACCGCGTCGGCACGGGGCTGGACTGGGACGACCTGCAGAGCCTCGGGAAGTTCCACACCGCCGTCGCGTACGGCCGCGCGAAGCTCGCCGGGATCCTGTTCACCCGCGAACTGGCGCGGCGGGCGGCCCCGGACGGGATCGTCGCGCAGGCGATGCATCCCGGCCGGGTCGCCACCAACTTCGCCTCCCACGGGGACGCCGCCATGCGGGAGCACATGGCGGCGGCCGACACCGTCCCGCCCGGCGAGCCGGCCGACACGCTCGTCTGGCTGGCCACCGATCCCGAGGGCGGACGCGACGCCGGTCGCTACTTCCACCGCAGGGCGGAGGAGACGCCCGCCGACGCCGCGCGCGACGACGTCGCCGCTGCCCGTCTCTGGACCGAGAGCGAGAAGCTGCTGGCCCGGCTCGGCTTCTAGTTTTGGATTAGACGATCCAAAACGTGTTACGCTCCGGCCCATGGCCAGACCGCGGAAGTTCGACGAGGGCCGGGCCGTCGACGCGGCGATGCGGGCGTTCTGGACGGCCGGGTACGACGGGACGTCGACGCAGGAGCTGTGCGACGCCACGGGACTCGGGCGCAGCAGCATCTACAACACGTTCGAGAGCAAGCACGAGCTGTTCTGCAAGGCCCTCGCCCGGTACATGGAACTCCGGACGGGTTCCCTCATCGAACTGCTGGAGGACCCCGGACGTCCGGTGCGGGAGCGGCTCCGGGAGGTGCTCGCGGGGGCCGCGGAGCCCGCCGGCGAGGACCCGCTGGGGTGCTTCGTCGTGAACACGATGGTGGAACTCTCCCCGCGCGACCCGGAGATCGCCGGGCTGATCGACCGGGACCAGCGGCGGCGGCTCGACGCGCTGCGGGCGGCGATCGAGACCGGGCGGGCGGCCGGGGAGATCGACGCGGGCAAGGACGCGGAGACGCTCGCGCGGTTCGTCGTGTCCACGGTCACCGGGATGCGGGTCACCGCGCGCGGCGGCGCCGACCGGACGGTGCTGCGGGCCATCGCCGATACGGCGATGGCCGCGATCTGACGACGGCGGCCGGGACCGGCCGCCGTTTTTTCCGCCCGAGTTTTGAACTGTTCATTTCAAAAAGGAGGACGGTCATGCGACCGGCCGTTTACGTGCTGGGTGCGGCGATCTTCGCGCAGGGGACGTCGGAAATGATGCTCGCCGGGCTGCTGCCCGGCATGGCGGACGACCTCGGGGTGTCGGTCCCGGACGCGGGGCTGCTGATCTCGGCGTTCGCCATCGGGATGCTGGTGGGGGCGCCGGTGCTGGCGATCGCGACGCTGCGCTGGCCGCACCGCCGCGCGTTGCTGGCGTTCCTCGCGGTGTTCGCGGTCGCGCACGTGGTGGGCGCGCTGACGCCCGGGTACTGGGTGCTGTTCGGAACGCGGGTCGTGGGCGCGTTCGTCTACGCGGGCTTCTGGGCGGTGGCGGCGGCGACCGCCCTGGACCTGGTCCCGGAGAACGCGCGGGGACGGGCGATGAGCGTCGTCGCGGGCGGGCTGACGATCGCGACGATCGTGGGGCTGCCCGCCGGGACGGTCCTCGGCCAGCAGTTCGGGTGGCGCGCGGCGTTCTGGGCCGTCGCGCTGATGTCGGTCGCCGCGATGGCCGCCGTGGCCGCGACGATCCCGGCCGGACGGTCCGCCGGTGCGGCCCCGCGCGTCCGCGAGCAGGTGCGCGCGCTGCGCGTCCCCCGGGTGTGGCTCGCGTTCGCGACGACGTCGCTGGCCACGGGCGGGCTGCTGGTCACGTTCGGCTACCTGGGCGCGATGCTGGAGGAGACGACCGGGATCGCGGCGGCGTGGGTGCCCGGGGTGCTCGCCCTCTACGGGGCCGGTGCGCTGATCGGGATCACCGTCGGCGGGCGAACGGCGGACGCGCGGACCCTCCCGACCCTGTACGCGGGGTTCGGCGGGCTCGTGGTCGTGTCGGTGGCCCTGGCGCTGCTGCTGGAGTCGGCGGCGCGACGGCGGTGCTGGTGTTCCTGCTGGGCCTGGTCGGGTTCGCGACGAACCCGGCGCTGAACACGCGGGCGTTCGGGCTGGTGGACGGCGCGACGACGCTGGTCGCGGCGGGGAACGTCGTCGCGTTCAACGTCGGGATCACCGTGGGCCCGTGGCTGGGCGGCCTCGCGATCGGCGCGGGCAGCGGGTACGCGTCCACGGCGTGGATCGGCGCGGGCCTGGGCGTCCTCGCGATGGGCGCGGTCGCGCTGGGGCAGGTCCGGCGCCGCGCGCCCGCGGTGGAGGCGGAGCGGGTCCCGGCGGAAGCCTGAGCCGGAGGACGGCGGGCCCGGGGAGGGAAGGACGCGTCAGGGAAGGCGGCACGTCCCGGTGTCGGACGCGGCCGGGTCGCTCTCGGACGTGCCGGTCAGGCGGAGCTTCGCCTTGCGCTCGGCGTCCGGGCCGGGCTTGGCCCACACCTCGACCCACGTGCTGTGCCGGACGGTCGCGGTGGCGAGCGTGTTCGGCAGCCGCACCCGCCAGCCGTCGCCGTCCACCTCGGCCTTCAGCCGGAACACGTCGGAACCGTGGTGGCCGGTGCCGCCCTTGCCCTTGTTGTGCACCTCCATCGTGCACTTCAGCCAGCCCCCGGCCTCGCGGCTCGCGTTCCCGGAGTCGACCTTGACGCCGCGCCGCTGCGGGCCCGGACCGTCGAGGGAGCGGATCCCGACCGTGTACGACAGGACGCCGTCGTCGTCGCGTTCGAGGTCGAGGACGTAGAAGTGCAGGCGGTTCGCCTCGTCGACGTACTCGTACTCGCTGCCGGAGTCCGTGCCCGCGTGGAAGAGCGCGTCCGAGAGCTGCCGGTAGTCGCCGATCGTCATCATCTGCTTCGTCCCGTCGGGGAGGACGAAGTCGACCTTGTCGATGTCCTGCGGGTTCGCGTCCTGCACCCAGATGAACGGGGAGTCGTCCTCGTTCTTGGTCTTGGCGAGCAGGACCCCGGAGTCGGGGGTGAAGGAGTCCATGCCCATCCGGTCGACGACCTCGACGGTGTAGTTGTCGTAGCCGCCGCCGTCGCACATCGGATCGGTTCCGGTGTCGCAGCCGGGGCTCTTGTCGCCGTCGTCACCGAACTTCAGGTTGATGCCCGCGAGGGCGTTCTCGCCCGGTTCGGCGGCACGTGCGGTGATCTTCGCGACGACCATGCCCCGTGCGGCGAGCGCGTCCCGGTCGATCTGCAGCACCTTCGACGCGTCCACGATGCCCAGTTCGAGCTTGTTGCGCAGCATGTGCTGCGCGCCCATGGACGCGCCGGTCGCCGGAATCGTCCAGCGGGCGTGCGGGCCGCCCGGCCCGTTGAAGCTGCCGCGGCTCAGCATGTCCCACGGGCCGCTGAACGCGCGGCGCGGCGGATCGCCGTACGGGTTGTTGTAGTTGTCGCCGATGCCCAGGATGTGGCTGAACTCGTGCGCGAACACGCCCATGCCCGAACTCTCCGCCTGCGTGGAGCTGCCCCGGGTGGCGTTCGGCCAGATCGTCGAGCCCGCCTGCCAGGACGTCCAGGGGATGTAGCGGGTGTCGACCCAGTTCGGCAGCTTCGGATCGCCCGAGCCCCACACGTCCGGCACCTGCTCCTTTGTGCCGAACTTCATCTCGCCGAACTCCTGCCACGTGCTGCTCTCGTCCTGGCCGGCGCTGAGGAAGAACACGAAGTCGAACTGCGCCGCCGTCTCCTCGCCGACGTCGGCGACCCACGCGGCGCGGGCGTCCGTACGCAGGTCACGGTTGCAGGTGTCGCCCTCGGGGCAGCCGTTGCCCTTCTGCATCCGGTCGTCGATGCCGTACTCGTGGTCCTTGGCGGGCATCCGGTAGGCGCCGAAGGCGGTCAGGTCGACCCCGTACCGGCCGCCGGAGTCCTCCATCCAGTACTCGTGGAGGGTGTGGCCGTGGTTGAGGTCCTGCGGCTTGTTGAGGAAGTCCTCGTAGAACTGCGCGACGTCCTCGCGCGGTACGTCGCCGACCAGGTTCGGGTTGCCGAAGACGGACGAGTTCTTCGGCTGCGTCACGACGAACGGCTGGTTCGCGTAGTCGACGAGGACGACCGCGCCCTTGAAGTTCTCGACCGAGCCGTCGCGGGACGGGTCGGCCCACGAGGTCCCGGGGACGGACGCGTAGTCGTCCCAGGTCATCGTGTCGGGGAGCTCGTAGTTCTGCGGGTCGACGGCCCGCGGGCCGCCGCCCGCCGCGAACGTCCGCGGGGACGGTTCGGGCCGCTGCCACGGCTGCGTCCGCGGCCAGTGGCGCTGCTGCCAGGGGTTCACGGACGCGTCGGGACCGGGGGCGCGGGGCTGCGCCGCGGCGGGCGCGGCCGCGAGACCCGCGAGCAGCAGCGCCGCCGCGGCGGGCACCACGAGAGCGTTCTTGGCGCGCATGTCTCTCCTGTCGCAGGGGGTTACTGCGAAGGTAAGGACGCGCGGTTCGCCGGTCCTATGGAGGACTTAGACGATCTTGAACGGCCCGTGCTGGCAGGTCACGCCAGCACGTCACGCCAGCACGTCACGCCAGGACGTTCCGGGCGGCGACGACGATGCCGTCCTCGTCGCTGTAGAGCCAGTCGCCGGGCCGGAACTCCACGCCGCCGAACGTCACCGGGACGTCGACGTCCCCGGCGGCGTCCTTGGCGCTCTTGCGCGGGTTCGAGCCGAGCGCCTTCGCGCCGAGGTCGAGGCCGCGCAGCGCGGCGACGTCGCGCACCGCGCCGTTGATCACCACGCCCGCCCAGCCGTTCCGCACGGCGGCGGCCGCGATCATGTCGCCCAGCAGCGCGGACGCGAGCGAGGCGCCGCCGTCCACCACCAGCACCCGGCCGTCGCCGGGGGTGTTGAGCAGCTTCTTCACGAGGCCGTTGTCGCGGTCGCAGCGGACGGTCGAGACCGGCCCGGCGAACCGCGCGCGTCCCCCGTACTGGCGGAACTGCGTCTCGCAGCTGCGCAACTCGGCCCCGAAGTCGTCGATGAGGTCGGCGGTGGCGAACTCCATGCCCGGCAGCCTACTGTCCGGTAACCGCCTGTGTCCCGGCAGGGTCCGGACGGCCGGACGGCGCGTCGAACGGGTGCCCGATCAGCCGCGACAGGACGATCGACGTCTTCGTCGCCGTGATGTTGTCCTCGCGGCGGAGCCGTTCGAGGGCCTGCTCCAAGTGCTGGATGTCGCGGGCGCGCACGTGGACGAGCGCGCTCGCGTCCCCGCTGATCGTGTAGGCCGCGACGACCTCGGGGTGGCCGCGGACGCTGGAGTGGATCTCCTCCGGGGACGTCGCGCCGGTGCAGAAGATCTCGATGAACGCCTCGGTGGTCCAGCCGACGGCGGCCGGGTCGACGACGGCCGCGAAGCCGGTGATGACGCCGTCCGCGCGCAGCCGGTCCACGCGCCGCTTCACCGCCGGCGCGGACAGCCCGACCCGGTCGCCGATCTGCGCGTAGGACGCGCGGCCGTCCTCCAGGAGGCGCGCAACGATTCGCCGGTCGATCTCGTCAAGACGCAACAAACAACACCCCCCGAGTCGGTTTTCGTCATTGGTCGACGGTTCATCCCGAACATACGCTGGGAATCGGGCCGTCGGCCACCCGTCCCGTCCGGCCCGTCCCCCTCGGCACCGGGCCGTCCGCCCGGTGTCCAGCATCGCCCCGGCCCGACCGGCCGGGGCCGAGCCGCCGAAGGAGCGTCGTGACGCCGACCGAGAAGCTGCGGGCGATGTCCGAGGAGCACAGCGCCCACAACTACCACCCGCTGCCGATCGTGCTGGCGGACGGCGAGGGCGCGTGGGTCACCGACGTCGAGGGCCGCCGCTACCTGGACATGCTGGCCGCCTACTCCGCCGTCAACTTCGGGCACCGCAACCCGCGCCTCACCGAGGCCGTGCGGCGGCAGCTCGACCGGGTGACGCTCGTCAGCCGCGCCTTCGACCACGACCAGTTCGGCCCGTTCGTCACGGAACTGGCCGAGTTGTGCGGCAAGGACATGGTGCTGCCGATGAACAGCGGCGCCGAGGCCGTCGAGACGGCGCTGAAGACCGCCCGCAAGTGGGGGTACGAGGTCCGGGGCGTCCCGGCCGACCGCGCGAACATCATCACCTTCGAGGGCAACTTCCACGGCCGGACGACCACGATCATCAGCTTCTCGACCGACCCGGACGCCCGCGACTCCTACGGCCCGTACACGCCCGGTTTCCGGACCGTCCCGTACGGCGACGCCGACGCCCTCAAGGCCGCGATGGACGACGACACCGTCGCGGTGCTGATCGAGCCGATCCAGGGCGAGGCGGGCGTGAACGTCCCGCCGAGCGGGTTCCTGCGGACGGTGCGGGAGCTGTGCACCGCGAACGGCTCGCTGCTGATCGCCGACGAGATCCAGTCGGGGCTCGGCCGCACCGGCACCACGTTCGCGGTCGAGCACGAGGGCGTCGTCCCGGACGTCTACGTGCTGGGCAAGGCGCTCGGCGGCGGCATCATGCCGGTGTCGGCGGTCGTCGCGGACGCGGGCGTCCTCGGCGTGTTCAAGCCCGGCCAGCACGGCTCGACGTTCGGCGGCAACCCGGTCGCGTGCGCGATCGGCCGCGAGGTCGTCGCGATGCTGCGGACGGGCGAGTTCCAGGAACGCTCCAGGACGCTCGGCGCGCACCTGCACGAGCGGCTCGGCGGGCTGCCCGGCGACGTCGTCCGCGAGGTGCGCGGGCGCGGCCTGTGGGCGGGCGTCGAGCTGCACGGGAAGGCGCGGCCGGTCAGCGAGCGGCTGATGGGGCTCGGCGTCCTCGCCAAGGAGACCCACGACACCACGCTCCGGCTGGCGCCGCCGCTGGTCATCGAGCGCACCGACCTCGACTGGGCGCTCGACCAGCTGGAGATCGCGCTCAAGGGCTGACGGCGCGCCGCCCGCCGGCCAAGCCCCCTCGAACCGGGTCGTCGCCGGTCAACGGCGCCCGGCGGCAACCCATGGGCTCCTTTGAACATGCCCATCGGAAACGCCCGGATGGGCAAAGAGTCGGCTAGCGCCCGCCTGTCGTGTCGGCGCGCGCGCGGCGGCGGGACGACGGTGGAACCATGCAGCCCACGCCGCCCCAGCACGACACCCCTGCGCAGGGAACCCTCCAGCCGGACGCCACAGGCGTCAAGGGCCGCAGCCCGCGCGAGCGGCGGCGACGCCGGATCCTGCTCGGCGTCGGCGGCGCGGCGCTCGCCCTCGTGCTGACCGTCGTCGGCGGCGCGTACGCGCTGCAGCGCTCCTACAACGGGCAGGTCGAGCGGGTCGAGGGCGCGCTGCCGACGGCGGGCGACCGTCCGGCGGGCACCGGGCACGGCGAGAACTGGATGCTCATCGGCTCCGACCGGCGCGCCGACATCCCGTCGATGGGCGCCCGCGCGGACGCGCTCATGATCGTCCATCTGGCGGAGAGCGGCGACCGGGTGTCGGTGGTGGCGATCCCGCGCGACAGCTGGGTGCCGATCCCCGGGCACGGCACGGACAAGATCAACGCGGCGTTCTCCTACGGCGGGCCGCGGCTGCTGATCCGCACGGTGGAGCAGCTGACCGGCGTCCGGATCGACCACTACGCGGCGCTGGACTTCGGCGGCTTCGTGGAGATGACGGACGCGCTCGGCGGCGTGACCGTCACGATCACCGAGGACACCTACGACCCCAAGCACGAACGGTCGTGGCAGGCGGGGACGCAGCACCTCGACGGGGTCCAGGCCCTCGACTTCGTCCGGCAGCGGGTGAACCTGCCCAACGGCGACCTGGACCGGATCAAGCGCCAGCAGGCGTTCCTGGAGGCCCTCGCGGGCAAGGCGCTCGACACCCGCAACCCGATCAAGATCGACCGGTTCATCCGCGCCGTGACCGGCTCGGTGACGGTGGACGAGACGGTGACCGCGGCCACGCTGCGCAAGCTCGCGACGCGGCTGCTGGACGTCTCCCTGCTGGAGTACGTCACGACGCCCGTCGACCGTCCGGCGGCCAGGGGGAAGCAGAGCGTCATCCTGCTCGACCACGCCGGGGCGGCGACGCTGTTCGAGGCCGTCCGCGAGGACCGGATCGGCCAGTACGTGTCGAACCACGGCGGGGCGAACACGGTCGACGCCGTCCGCTGAGCCGCACGGCTGCGGCGCACGGCTCGCCCCGGACCACATCCGGACATGTCGGCTTCCTGAAACCGTCGACAAGATCCTCTGCGGTGGATTAGTCTGAGCAAACTAATCCAGACGAACCAATGAGGCTCCCGATCATGTCCAAACCGCTCACGCTGCCGGCGCTGACCGTGCTGCGCATGCTGTGCGACGGGCCCATGCACCCGTACGAGATGCAGCAGCGCATCCGCGTCTGCCATTACGACCACGCCGTCAAGATCACACCGGGCTCGCTCTACCACACCGTCGACCGGCTGTCGGTCGCCGGGCTGGTCGAGCCGCTCGAAACGTCCCGCGAGGGCCGCCGCCCCGAACGCACCGTCTACGCCGTCACCACCGCCGGACGGGACGCCGCGCACAACCGGCTCGCGGAGCTGTTCGCCAAACCGGACGAGGACTTCCCCCCGTTCGGCACCGCGCTGGCGTTCGCGAACCTGCTGCCGCCCGCCGAGGTCGCGCGGCTGCTGAGCAGCCGGACCATCGCCCTGGAGGCGCGGCTCGCCGCGAACCAGACCGCCTACGAGGCGCTGCGCAAGAACGGCCTGGAGCGCTACAAACTGCTCGACCAGGAACTGACGATCACGCGGGCACGCGCCGAACTGGACCACACCCGCGCGCTCCTCGACGACCTGGAATCCGGCCGGATCACCTGGACCGACTCCGACGCGACGAGGGAGACCGAATGAGCAGGTGGCGCGGCAACCCGTGGGCGATCCTGCTCACCCTGTCCCTCGGCTTCTTCATGACGCTGCTCGACCTGACGATCGTGAACATCGCGATCCCGAGCATGACCGAGAAGCTCGACGCCTCACTCGACCAGATCCTCTGGATCGTCAACGCCTACATCCTGGTGCTGGCCGTGCTGCTGATCAGCGGCGGCAGGCTCGGCGACCTGTGGGGCAAGAAGAACCTGTTCATCGCCGGTGTCGCGCTGTTCACACTGGCCAGCCTGGTCTGCGGGATCGCGCAGGATCCGGCGCAGCTGATCGCCGCGCGCGCCGTGCAGGGCCTCGGCGCCGCACTGCTGATGCCGCAGACGATGTCGATCATCATCAACGTGTTCCCGCCGGACCGGCGCGGCGCCGCACTCGGCATCTGGGGCGCGGTCGCCGGGGTCTCCACGATCGCCGGACCGACCATCGGCGGCCTGCTGGTCACCAGCTTCGACTGGCGGTGGATCTTCTTCGTCAACCTGCCGATCGGCATCCTGGTGCTGGCGATGGCGATCCCGATCCTGCCGTCGCACACCGCGGGCGTCCGGCACCGGTTCGACGTCCCGGGCGTGCTGCTGGCGTCCGCCGCGCTGTTCTGCCTCGTGTTCGGGCTCACCGAGGGCGAGAAGTTCGGGTGGGACGCGCGGATCTGGGGGCTGCTCGCCGCCGGGGCCGTCCTGTTCGCCGTGTTCGCCGTGCACCAGCGGGGACGGCAGGACCGCGAGCCGCTCGTCCCGTTCTCGCTGTTCCGCGACCGCAACTTCAGCATCCTGACCCTGGTCGGCGCGGCCGTGTCCATCGGCATGATCGGCATGGTGCTGCCGCTGACAATCTACATGCAGTCCGTCCTCGGGTTCAGCGCGCTGAAGGCCGGGCTCGTGATGGCGCCGTCGTCGGTCGTGTCGATGTTCCTCGCCCCGCTCGCGGGACGGCTGTCGGACCGCTTCGGCGGCAAGTTCATCCTCATGTCCGGCCTCACCCTGTACGCGATCGGCATGCTGTGGACGGTGTCCATCGCCGACGTCGGCACCGACTGGACGTCGTTCATCGCGCCGCTCGTCATCGTCGGGCTCGGCATCGGCTGCGTGTTCGCGCCGATGGCGACCGAGGCGACGCGCAATGTCCCGCCGCACCTGGCGGCGCCGCGTCCGGCGTCAACAACACCGTCCGGCAGGTCGGGTCGGTGCTCGGCGCCGCGGCCGTCGGCGCCGTCCTGCAGAACCGGCTCGCCGCCTCCCTCCAGGAGGAGGCCGTGCGGCGCGCCGGGGAACTGCCGCCGGCGCCCGCGCCGGGTTCGTCGACGGGTTCGCGAACGCCGCCGAGGGCGGCCTGGAGATCGGCGCGGGCCAGACCGGCGCGCCCCAGCAACTGCCCGCGGACGTCCCGCCGGACGTCGCCCACCGCGTGCAGGACCTCGCCGCGCAGGTGTTCGGGCACGGGTTCGTCGACGCGATGTTCCCCACGATGGCGCTGCCCATCGCGGTGATGCTGCTGGCCGCCGCGTCCTGCTTCGGCGTCAAGCGCCACCGGCGGCCCGCCGTGCCCGGCGCCGGACCCGCCGGCGACGCGCCGGCGGCCGACGCCGTCCCGGCCGGTCAGCCCAAGGCCCGGTAGGCGCCCGCGTAGAAGATCAGCGACGCCCGTCCGGATCCGGGACGTCCAGCCCGACGACCTCGCCGACCACGATGGTGTGATCACCGCCGTCGTGGACGGCGTGGGTCCGGCACTCGACCGCCGCCACGGCCCGCGACAGGATCGGCACGCCCGTCGCGGGCCCGCGCGTGTGCGCCCAGCCGCGCAACTGCCCGTCCAGCAGCCGTCCCCGCGTCGCGAACCACTGCGACGCGTCCCGCATGTCCTCGGGAAGCACCGACACCGCCCACCGGCCCGTCGCCAGCACCACGTCGTGGAACCGGCCGGTCCGTTCCGCGCAGAACATCACCAGCGGCGGGTCCAGCGACACCGACGTGAACGCGTTCACGGTCATCGCGTGGTCGGCGCCGTCGTCCGACACCGTCGTGACGATCGCCACGCCGGTCGCGAACCGGCCCATCACACCCCGGAACAGCGTCGAATCGACGCCTTGTCCGTGTTCGTCCTCTACCTGTTCGCCGTCCGCATGTTCGCCGCCCACAGTGTCGGCACCCTACCCGCGGGTACGGGCGGCGCCCCTCAGCAGCCACTGCCCGGACCGTCCGGACGCCGGGACGCGCATCACCCCGAGCACCGCCGCCACCAGGCCCCCGATGATGTACACGTATAACCCGCGATCGTCGCGGGGACCACCAGATCGCCCTCGGGCCGCTGCAGCGACATCACGAACACCACGACCAGCCACAGGAACGCGGGGATCACCGCGCCGGTCCGTCCGCCCATCCCCCAGCCCGCCAGCCGCACCAGCAGGAACAGCACCACGACCAGGACGATCGACGCGAGCGGGACCCCGCGGACCGTCCAGTCCTGGACGAACGAGCCGACGAGCCCGTACACCGCGCCGAGCGCGGCGAGCATCACGTACGCCAGCGCCGACACGACCGCCTCGGCGGGACTCTCGACCTCGGTCTCGTCGTTCCGGGTGACGTCGCTCTCGATGCCGTCGCTCTTCACGGGCGTCAGCGTATCCAGCCGATCAGCCCGCCGCGTCCGCGAGCCCGGCGAACAGGTCCCGCTCCCGGCGGCCCGGGCCGAGCGGCCCCGGCTCGCCCGCCTGCAGGATGAAGTACTCCGTGCCGAACGCCTGCTGCCCCAGATTGTTCGACAGCGCGAAGAACGGCCCCACCTGCTCGGGGGCCACCACGATCTGCGTCCGGTGCGCGCGCAGCGCCGCGAGCTTCGCCGGCAGGTGCGCCCGCGCGTCCACGACCGTCGTGACCTGGTCGTCCGGGACGCCCGAGCCCAGCTCGTCGAGACCCGCGACCCGCGCGAACGGCAGCCGCGCCTCCCGCATCACCGCGATCGCCCGCGCCAGGACGGTGCGCGGCGTCGCGTACGCGTAGAACTTCGCGGCCGCCCACGGCTCCGCACCGTCCTCGTGCGCCGGGTCGGCCGCCAGCTCGACGCCCGCGACGCCACCCGGTGCGCCTGGATGTGGTCCGGATGGCCGTAGTTGCCGCGCTCGTCGTAGGTGACGATCACGTGCGGCCGGACCTCCCGGACGACCTTCGCCAGTTCGGCGCCCGCCACGTCGACGTCCGCGCGCCAGAAGCTGCGCGGGTGGTCGTTGGCCGCGGTCCCCATCATCCCCGAGTCGCGCCAGCGGCCGGGGCCGCCCAGATACCGGTGATCGACCACGCCGAGGGCCGCGCACGCCTCCGCGAGTTCCCCGATCCGGTACTCGCCGAGGCGATCCTCCTTGTCGGGCGCCAGGTGGCGCAGCTCGTCCGGGATCACCTCGCCCTCCTCGCCGAGGGTGCAGGTGACGAGACAGACGTGGGCGCCCTCGGCGGCGTATTTGGCCATGGTCGCCCCGGTCCCGATGGACTCGTCGTCCGGATGGGCGTGGACGAACAGGATCCGCGGCTCCTTCATGGGTAACGAGCCTACTCAGCCCGCGGCCGACCGGCGATGACCGCCCTCCCCCGGACCCTGATTCCATCGATCCGTCACCCGATGGTGATCTCGAACCGATACAAATGCCCCCGCCCGGTACGAACCGGACGGGGGGCATCGAACGCCGTGGGGCCGCGAGGTCAGGGCGTGGGCGGCGCTTCGGTCGTCGGGGGCGCCTCGGTGGTGGGCTCGTCGGTGATGGTGGGCTCGTCCGACGTCGGCTCCTCGGTGGTCGGGGCCTCCGTCACCTCCGAGGTCTCCGGCTGCACCGGGAGGTTCGACTCGTTGTCGCCGCCGCCGCGGCTCGCCATGAAGACGCCCACGATGACGGCGAGCATCGCGATGACGGCGACGCCCGCGATGATCGGGGCCTTGGAGCGGCGCTCCGGCTCGAAGTCGTCGTAGTCGTCGTAGCGGGGGCCGCCGCGGTGCGCGCCGGTGTAGCCGCGCGCGGGCGGGAGGGAGCCGTCGAAGTCGGCGGGCGAGACGCGGTGGGTCTGGCCGCCCATGGCGCCCATGCCCGCGGCGCCCATGCCGGCGGCGAGGGTGGAGCCCGCGTCGAGCATCGACGTGGCCTGCGCCGGGTCGTCCATGCGGGTCTGCCCGGCCGCGGCCGCCGGGGCGTTCGGGTTCGCGCCGATGAGGGTCATCATCAGCTGCTGCGCCGTCGGGCGCTGCGTGGGCTCCTTGGCCAGGCACGCGGAGATCATCGGGTGCAGGTCCTGCGGGACGCCCTCCAGCGACGGGGGCTCGTGCATGACCCGGTTGATGACCGCGACGACCGTGTCGTCGCCGAACGGGGGGCGCCCGGTCGCGGCGAACACCATCGTGGTGGCCCACGCCCAGACGTCCACGGCCTCGGTGAGGGTCGCGCCCGCGACCTGCTCGGGGGCCATGTAGGACGGGGTGCCGATCGCCTTCGTGGCGTTCGTCTGGCCGGTGTCGAGGGCCCGCGCGATACCGAAGTCGATCACGCGCGGACCGTCCGGCGCCATGATGACGTTGTGCGGCTTGAAGTCGCGGTGCACGATCCCGGCCTGGTGGATCGCGGTGAGCGCCGTGAGCGTGCCGATCGCGAGCCGCTCCAGCGCGGCGCCGGTGATCGGGCCGCTCTCGGTCACCTGCTTGTACAGGGCCGGACCCGGTACGTACTCACTGGCGATGTAGGGCTGGTCGCCCGCGACATCGGCCTCCAGGACCTGCGCGGTGCAGAACCGCGCGACCTGCTTGGCGGCCTGCGCCTCCCGGACGAACCGGTTCCGGGCCGAGGCGTCCGCGGCCAGGTCGGTCCGCAGGAGCTTGATCGCGGCCTGGCTTCCGGAGGCGTCGACGCCGAGGTAGACGACCCCCTGGCCGCCCTCGCCGAGGCGTTGGACCACCTCGTACGAGCCCAGCCGCCGGGGATCCCCCGGCTGCAGCTCCGACATTGACCTCTCCTCACCGCCCGCGACGACAACAAGTGCTTGGGGAAGCTTTGAGCTTACGCGAGCGCGGACCCGGGCATGGGTCGTTAACCGCCCACGAGGCGACGACCCGTGATCATAGGGGTGCGCGGGGCCCGCGCGCCGTCTTTCCAACGATCGGGCTGGCAGACTCGATTCCCATGAGCATCAGCTATCCGCGGCAGAGCGCCCGCACCCGACGCTTCTCCCTCGGCGTCCCGCGCGCCTTCCAGATCGCGCCGGACGGGACGCGCGTGGTCTTCCTGCGCACCCGTGCGGGCGACGACCCGGTCACCTGCCTGTGGACGCTCGACGTGGCGACCGGCGAGGAACGGCTCGTCGCCGACCCCGCCGCGCTGGACGTGCCCGGCGAGGAGGACCTGCCCGCCGAGGAGCGCGCGCGCCGGGAAAGGGCCCGTGAGCAGGCCGGGGGCATCGTCGGGTACGCCACCGACCGGGACGTCCGGCAGGCGGTGTTCACGCTCGGCGGACAGTTGCACGTCGCCGATCTGGACAGCGGCGAGGTGCGGGAACTGCCCGCGACGACGCCGGTGTTCGACCCGCGGCCCGACCCCGCCGGACGGCGCGTCGCGTACGTTTCGGGACGCACCCTGCGGGTGATCGAGATGGACGGGAGTGACGACCGCGCGCTCGTCCGGCCGGAGACCGAGCAGGTGTCGTACGGGCTCGCGGAGTTCGTCGCGGCGGAGGAGATGGGCCGGATGCGCGGCCACTGGTGGTCGCCGGACGGCGGCACGGTGCTGGCCGCGCGGGTGGACGAGACGCCGGTGCAGCGCTGGCACATCGCCGATCCCGCGAACCCGGACACCACCCCCGCGGAGATCGCCTATCCGGCCGCCGGGACGCCGAACGCGCTGGTCTCGCTGGTGCTGCTGAAGGTGGACGGCGGGCGGCTCGCGGTCGCGTGGGACCGCGGCGAGTTCCCGTACGTGGTGAACGCGGCGTGGGACCGGCACGGGCTGCTGATCGTCGTGCAGCCGCGCGACCAGCGGTCCCAGCGGGTGCTGCGGGTCGACCCGTCCAACGGGGAGACCTCGCTGCTGCACAACGAGCACGACCCGGTGTGGACGGAGATCGTGCCGGGGCTGCCCGCCCGGACCGGCGCGGGCGACCTGGTGTGGGTCACCGAGGACCGGGCGGCCGACACGCGCCGGATCACGGTCGGCGGCGAGCCGGTGACGCCGGAGGGGCTGCAGGTGCGGTCCGTGCTGGGGGTGGAGGGCGACTCGATCCTGTTCACCGGATCGGAGGAGCCGACCGAGGTCCACCTGTACTCGCTCGACGGCGGCGATGTGACGAAAATCACAGAAGGTCAGGGGGTTTTCGGGGGTGTTCGCTCCGGTTCGGTGACGGTCGTGACGGGCGCGCGGCTCGACCGTCCGGGGTCGGAGATCGAGGTTCGCGGCCCCGCCGGGACGCACCCGATCGTGTCGTACGCCGAGACGCCGGTCATCACGCCGCGGGTCGAACTGATCCGCGCCGGGGACCGGGAGATCCGCACCGCGATCCTGCTGCCGACCGGATGGGAACCCGGCCACGGCCGCCTGCCCGTCCTGATGGACCCCTACGGCGGCCCGCACGCGCAACGCGTCCTGGCCGTTCAGCGTGCGTACTGCGAGGCGCAGTGGCTCGCCGACCAGGGCTTCGCCGTCGTCGTCGCGGACGGCCGCGGCACGCCCGGCCGCGGCCCCGCCTGGGAGCGCGCGGTGCGCGGCGACTTCGTCGAGCCCGTCCTCGAAGACCAGATCGCCGCGCTGATCGAGGCGGCGCGGCTGCACCCGGCCGCGCTCGACCTCGACCGGGTGGGCGTCCGCGGCTGGTCGTTCGGCGGCTGGCTCGCCGGACTCGCCGTCCTGAAGCGCCCGGACGTCTTCCACGCGGGCGTCGCGGGCGCGCCCGTCACCGACTGGCGCCTCTACGACACCCACTACACCGAGCGGTACCTCGGCCACCCCGACGAGGAGCCGGAGAACTACGCGGCGAACTCCCTGGTCGAGATGGCCGGGAAGCTGGAACGCCCGCTGATGATCATCCATGGGCTCGCGGACGACAACGTCGTCGCGGCGCACACGCTGCGGCTGTCGTCCGCGCTCCTGGCGGCGGGCCGCCCGCACACGGTGCTCCCCCTGTCGGGCGTCACGCACATGACCCCGCAGGAGGTCGTCGCGGAAAACCTCCTGCACCTGCAGGTCGACTGGCTCAAGAAGGCCCTGGCGAGGTAAAGCGCTCAGGACCGGTGCCAGGACGCCCACAGTGCGGCGTACGAGCCGCCTTGGGCGAGCAGCTCCTCGTGGGTTCCGAGCTCGGTGATGCGACCGTCCTCCACCACCGCGACACGATCGGCGTCGTGCGCGGTGTGGAGGCGGTGCGCGATCGCCACGACCGTCCGGCCGTCCAGCGCGGCGGCCAGCGAACGCTCCAGCCGCCGCGCGGCGCGCGGGTCGAGCAGCGACGTCGCCTCGTCCAGGACGAGCGTGTGCGGGTCGGCGAGCACCAGCCGGGCGAGCGCGAGCTGCTGCGCCTGCGCCGGGGACGGCGTCGCGCCGCCCGCGCCGACCTCGTCGTCCAGGTCCGGGCCGTCCCACTCGACGGCCGCCAGGACGCGCCGGAGGTCGTCGTCGGACGCGTCCGGCCGGGCCATCACGAGGTTGTCGCGGAGCGTGCCGCGGAACACGTGCTGCTCCTGCGTGACCAGCGCGACGTGCCCCCGCAGGTCGTCCAGCGGCAGCCCGACCAGCGGGACGCCGCCGACCGCGACCTCGCCGCCGCCGGGCCCGTCGATCCCGGCGAGCAGCCGGCCCAGCGTCGACTTCCCCGCGCCGCTCGGCCCGACCACCGCGAGCCGCTCCCCCGGCCGCAGTTCGAGGTCCACGCCGTGCAGGACGTCCCGTCCGTCCCGGTACGCGTACCGGACGTCGCGGGCGGCGAGCCGCTCGCCGTCCGGGACGCGGCCGTCCGGCACCCGGTCCGGCGGGACGCCGCCCACGCCCAGCACCCGCGCCAGCGACGCGCCGCCGAGCTGCAGCTCGTCCAGCCAGGCCAGCAGCGTCTCCACCGGCCCGCTCAGCTGCTGCACGTACAGCGTCGCCGCCGTGACCTGCGCGAGCGACGCGTGCCCGCCGATGTACAGCAGGCCGCCGCCGAGCAGGGTCGCCGCGACCGGCAGCACGAACGCGAACTCGATCACCGGGAACAGCACGGTGCGCAGCCGCAGCGTGTACCGCTCGACCTCGAACGCCGCGCGGATGTCGGCGTCCCCCCGCTCCCGCCGCCGCTCCCCCAGCCCCAGCGACTCGACCGTCCGCGCCCCGTGCACGGTCTCGGCCAGCCCATCGGTGATCCGCGCGTACGCCGCGTTCTCCCGCAGGTACCCCGCGTGGGCGCGCGGCAGGTACCAGCGCGTCACGCCCCACAGGATCGGGACCGACACCAGGCACGGCAGCGCGACCAGCGGACCGTTCAGCAGCAGCGCCCCGACCGTCAGGCCCCCGACCACGACGGCGATCAGCGTCTCCGGCATCGCGTACCGGACGGACGTCGCGAGCGTGTCGACGTCCCGCGACGCACGCGTCACGAGGTCGCCGGTGCCCGCGCGCTCCACCGTCGACAGCGGCAGCCGCAGCACCCGCCGGACGAACTCCTCGCGCAGCAGCGCGAGGACCCGCTCGCCGAGCTTCGCCGACTGCAGGTGCGCGTACCGTCGCAGCACCCCCTGGACGATCACGAACACGGCGATCGCGATCCCCGCGGTGTTCACGTCGGCGCGCCCGTCCGCGACGTCCTCCACGAGGTCGCCCAGCAGCCGCGGCGCGACCAGCCCGGCGGCGGCCGCGAGCCCGTGCAGCGCGAGCGCCCCCGCCAGCGCCCGCGGATACCGCAGCACCAGCCGACGCGCGTACGCCCGCACCTGCGCAGGCGACGCGACCGGCAGAATCTCCGAGCTCAAGGCCCCACCCC
>NZ_MKJY01000588.1 GCF_001942465.1 Actinomadura sp. CNU-125 | reverse complement strand
GGCGGCCAGCGCGGCGGTGAGCCCGTCGGTGAGCGCCGCGACGCGGTCCGGGTCGCCGGGGTCTTCCTCGAACGGCCGCCACAGCGCGGGACGGACGACGCCCGCGACGAGCGTGCGCAGCCGTTCGGCGTTCGGGTCGTCCGCCGGACGCGCCGTCCCGGCCGCGACCGCCGACAGGTGGCCCGCCAGCTTCTCCACGGTGGTTCGGGCGGTCTGATCGTCCGTCATGGGCCCTCGAAAAGGTCGGGGATGTCCTAGTTCCGGTAGACGCCGCCGACCCCGCCGAAGATCTGTCCCATTTCGGTCATCTCACCCCGCAACGGGACGGAGCGCGGTGAGCGCGGCCGTGTAGAGGTGCCGCGGGTCGTCCCCCGGCCCGGGGGTGATCCACCCGGGCAGCGGGCGGAGCCCGCGCGTCCCCGGGAGCAGCCGCGCGTACAGGGCCACCGCGCCGGACGGACGCCGCCCGGACCCCTTCACCAGCACCGACCGCACAAGCCCGGCGAGTTCCGCCGGGACGGACGTCAGCAGCGGCGCGGGTTCGGTCTGCGAGCGGACGATCTCCTCCGCGACGTTCGCCGCCTGGAACGGGCGTTCGCCCCCGAGGAGTTCGTGCAGCAGGCATCCGACGGCGTACAGGTCGCTCGCCCGGGTCGCTTCGCCGCCGGTCGAGGCGGCCCCCGAAGCCGAGCCGCGCGCGCCCGTCGGCCCGGCGGCGGTCCAGGACGGCGGACGGGACGACGTCACGGGGGGGCGGCGAGCGGCGGGTGTTCGAGCACGCGGGGCTTGTATTCGACCAACTGGATGCGGCCGTCGAAGGTGCGGTGCTCGATCATTTCGAGGGCGACGTCCGGATAGCCGTCGTAGATGCGTTCTGCGCCCGTGGCGCGGGTGATCACCGGGAACATCACGACCCGGAAGCGGTCGACGAGTCCGGCTCGGAGCAGGGACCGGCACAGGCTGAGGCTGCCGATCGTGGTGAGGAGTCCCGAGCCGCTCGCCTTCATGCCGCGGACGGCCTCGACGGCGTCGCCACGGACGAGCGTGCAGTTCGCCCACGTCAGCGGCTCCTCCAGTGTGGAGGAGAACACCACCTTGGACGCCTGCGTGAGCTCGTCGACGGACGCCTCCTCCTCGGGCCTGAACTCGTCCTGGCCGTCCGGGACCTCACCGGCGGCGAAGCCCGACATCAGGCGGTAGGTGTTCGCTCCCATCAGGTGAGTGGCCTCGGGCTGCTCCCCGAGCCAAGCGAGGTACTCCGGGCCCTCCAAGCCCCAGAACCCGGGCCATCCCTCCCCCGACGCGTAACCGTCGAGGGAGGTGATGAAGTCGACGAGAAGCTCCGACATGGCGGTGTCCTTTCCTAGGGTGTCGCGAGGTTGACCGGCCGGGAGCCCCAAACTCATCGGCGGCGCTGCGGGGTCACGGGAAGTCATCGCCTCGCCGACGGCGGCACCGACCGTGATCCGGGGCCGGCGCGGAGACGCCCACCGGGCGCGGCTCGTCGCCGGAGACGAGTTCCGGCCTTCACCCCCCGACACCGCCCGGACCATAAAGCCGATTACGGGCCGAATCGGCCGCTCGGCCGGATGGCGGCGAACGTCCCCAGGTGGGAGCCCTGGGAATTTAGGGGACGCATTTGTGGCCGGATTACGGCGAACTCTGCTGGTTTCGGTGGAGTCCCAGTGACAGGTAACCGATGTCGGCCGTGGTGGTCCTGGGCTGGTGAGTACCCGCCGCGTGTTGGAGAGGGGTCCTTGGGTTGGTGGACGGGCTGGTGCCGGGGGATCCGGAGCGGATCGGGGAGTTCTGGCTGGCGGGGCGGCTCGGCGCCGGTGGGCAGGGCGTGGTTTACGAGGGGTACGGCCCGGACGGGGGCCGGGTGGCGATCAAGGTGCTGCACGGGGCGTCGGAGGCTCCGCAGGATCTGGAGCAGATGGCGGCCGAGGCGCGTGCGGCCCAGCGGGTCGCGTCGTTCTGCACCGCGCGGATTCTGCAGGTGCACCTCAAACCGCCGCGGCCCTACATCGTGAGCGAGTACATCGACGGCTTGAGCTTGCAGTCGACCGTCGCCGGAGGCGGGGGGAGGGCGCCGCGGCGGTTCGGCGAGGACGATCTGCACCGGCTGGGGATCGGGATCGTCACCGCGTTGACGGCCATCCACCAGGCCAAGGTGGTGCACCGCGACCTCAAGCCCGGCAACGTGATGCTGGGGCCGGACGGTCCCCGGCTGATCGATTTCGGGATCGCGCGGGTCCTGGACACCCACTCGGCCACGCAGGGCGGCGGCCTGGTCGGGACGCTGCGGTACATGGCGCCGGAGGTGTACGCGGGGCAGCGGGCCGGTGCCGAGGCCGACGTGTTCGCCTGGGGCGCGATCATGGTGTTCGCCGCCACCGGCAGCCACGCCTTCACCGGTGGCGACCTGCCGGCCATCGCCCACCAGGTCCGCACCTGCGACCCCGATCTGGGTGCGCTGCCCGAGCCGCTGCGCGCGCTGGTGGCCGCGGCGCTGGACAAGGATCCGCTGAGCGCCCGACGGCGCGGGCGATCCTGGCGGCGCTGACCGGCGACCCCCACCAGCGCACCGGCGACCCGCAGGAGCTGGTCAGGTGGGGGGCCGGGCAGGCCGCCCCGCAGACCGGATGGCAGCCGGGAGACCCGGCACTGGGCAAACTCGCCGAGGACGCCTACACAACCCTGCCGCCCGAGGATCAGCGCCTGGCCCCCGAGGTGTTCCTGCGCTGTCTGGTGCCTGGGGAGGACGGCGGCTGGTCCACCCGCCCGGTACCGGCGGCAGAACTGTTCGACCGCCACGACCCCGCCGAAACAGAAGCGCTGCGGCGGGTGGTGCGAGCCTTCGCGCCGCTGCTGGCCGTCACCGGCGACCACGCACCCGACCCCGCCGGGCAGCAGCCGACCGGACGAACCGAACAGATCGTCCTGACCCGCCCGGCGCTACCGCGGGCCTGGCCCCGGCTCCGGAACTGGCTCGACGACCGGCACGAGGAACTCAACGCCCACCACCGCACCCGGCAGGCCGCCCACACCTGGAACAGCAACGGACAGCGCCGCGGCGACGTACTGACCGGCGCCAACCTCGACAAAGCCGCCGGCTGGGCCGCCAGCGGGCATCCGCCCCACCCCAACCGGGCCGAACGCGGCCTGCTGGACGCCAGCACCCGCGCCCAGACCGCCCGCGCCCGTCGCGTCCGCATCACCGCCGTGGTCCTGGCCATCACCACCCTGCTCTCCCTGGCCGCCACCGGATGGGCGGTCCGAGCGCAGGACACCGCCAACCGCCAACGCGACAACGCGGCGTCACGGCAACTGGCTGCGCAGAGCCGCCAGTTCAGTAGCGCCGACCCGGGTACCGCCGCCCTGCTGGCCGTCGCCGCCCAGCGCATCCAGGAAACCCCCGAAAGCCGCGCCGCGCTGGACAACATCCTCACCCAATCCGCCCGCGGGGGGCTGAACGGATACGTGGGCAGCCCCGCCGCGCTCGCGGCCGACGGCGAGGGACGGTTGCTCGCGGTCGGCAACTATGACGGCACCGTCGAGCTGTGGGACGTGCACAAGCGCCGCCGTAACGGCGACCCCCTGGAGCTGCTCGAACTTTCCCCCACGTCTGGACAGGCCGACTTCTCGGTGGCACTGAGCCCGGACGGCGGAACACTCGCCGCCGCGGTCGACACCTCGGTCCTCGTGGGTGAACAGAAGCCGGTGGTGAGGATCTGGGACGTCCGTTCCCGCCGGCATCTCGGCGACCTGCCGGTCCCCGAAGGCGCCGCCCCCGGTCCGATCGCCTTTACCCCGGACGGCAAAAGCGTGGCCGTCACCTTCAGCGATCTCGCCGCCGACGCCGCTGCCGCCACCGACACCGGCGCCGGCGTCGTCGAACTCTGGGACGTACGCCCGTTCGGCCACCGCCCCCGCCTTCAGATTCCCCGCCCGGGAGTGGTCAGCCCCGATGCCACGACCATGGCCGTCGCGCGCGAGACCACCGAAGGCCACTCCACGGTGGAACTGGTCGACCTCGCCACCGGCGCACGCAAGAAGCGTATTTCTCGGCCGGGTGAAGTGCTGGCACTGGGCCCGAAAGGGCGAACCCTTATAACGACAAAAGAAGGAGAAGATGGTGAAACAATTTTCTTCTTCTGGGACACGCGTGCGGCTCAGAAAAAAGATGAAGACATGTCCATATCCGGTGTAGCGGAAGCCAATGTTTCCGGTGTTGACGAAGCGATAACGTTCAGCCCCGACGGGCGGGTCGTGGCTATCGGCACGCAACTGTGGACGGCCGATGGGATCCGCCTCGGCTCCATCGATGCCGAGTCCTCGAACCAGACGTTCGTCGGCAACGGCATCGTAGCCGGCATCGACATCGACTCGGTGCGACTGTGGGACCTCACCGTGCACCAAGCCGACCCCCGTCCCATCGACATCGACGCCCGCGCAACGGGGATCAGTCGGAACGGACGGGTCCTGGTCGCCGAGATGGAACACTCGCCCGAAATGCCGCCCGGTGGCTCCTTTCAAACCTGGAACGTCGCCAACGGCAAAAAGACGGGAGCCGCCATAGCGGGGCCGAAAGATCGTAACGGGGCGAGCGTGTCCATTGAAGTGGGTGCCGACGGAATGTTCGCCACCGCCGATCCGTACGGTGGGATCGATATCTGGGATCCGGCTGCGGGGCAATGGCTTCCCCTTGATATTTCCCTGGGAGGTGCAGTCAGTGATATGGCCTTCAGTCCCGACGGGCGCTTCCTGGCTGTCAGCGGAGGTTATCGAGGGGAAGCCAGCACTTTGACCTACCAGTGGAATATACAATTGTGGGACGTGAAGAAGCGCGTTCAAGTGACCGATGGGCCGCTCTTTCCGTCCACTCGTGGTCAGCAGAAGGAGAAGATGGAGGAGGTAGGTGCTCTGGCTTTCAGCCCCGATAGCCGGACGCTGGCCGCCAGAATCGGACGGACGGTCCGGCTCTTCGACCTCTCCGACGCGCAAAACTCTAAGGAAATCCGGTCACTCGTCACGTACACCGGCACGGTGCAGTCTCTGGCCTTCAGCCCAGTCGATAACCAGAAACTCGCCATCGGTGGAGAGAGCGCGGCTTTTCTGTGGGATGTCGAGGGACGCCATCAGATCGGGATACCCTTCACCAGCGGGTCGCCGAACGAAATATTGGGGCCATTGGTCTTCAGTCCCGATGGACATATTCTGGCCGTCAATGAAGAGGAGAGAATCCTGCTCTGGGACGCCACTGTCCATGCTCAGGTCGGTGCCCCCCTCAATAAGGGCGGCGTCGTGCAGTCGCTGGCCTTCAGTTCCGATGGGGCATCTCTGATCACCACGGGTGGCGTGGTTCTGGTAGATGGCAGCGGCCATGAATTCTTCCGGGACGGCATCGTGCAGCGCTGGAACATGGCCATTCCAGCAGACCCCTTGGCGGCGGCCTGCGCCATCGCCAACCGCAACATGACCCGTACAGAATGGTCCGAGTACGTACCGTCCGGTGTCGACTACCTCGACGTCTGTCCAGCACAGTAGGTCGAAGCGATCTTCGCGGGCGTCGGGTCGGTGCGTGCCCGAGAACCCCTGACCCGCATCCACCGGACGTCATCCGAGGCGGAGCGTCCGGCACCGTTCGGGTGCGGAACACCGTTGTCAGGGCCGGAGGTATGTGATCGGGTATCCGGGTGGACGTCGACCAGTTCTTCGCCTACGGGCCGCGCGCTCCATTCGAAGTACAGCACGTCTTCACCGACCGGGAAGAGCACATCCGGGCCTTCCGGGACCGGTTCGCGCGACTCTCCGAACGGTCGTGGACCGTCGACGAACTGCTCGACTTCCAGCGTCCGGCGGGCAACCTCATCGCCGTGTCCGGCGAAGGCGGCATCGGCAAGTCCACACTGGTCCGGCACGTCGCGGACCTGGCGGTGAACGGTGAACTGGACGGCCTGCCGCGGCGCGGCGCACGCGCGGTCCTCGACTTCGCCGACCCCGCCGGTTCGAGCTTCGAGACCGTCCTGCTGCGGGTACGGGCCGCGCTCGCGCCGCTGGCGCGCTCGTGGCCCGCGTTCGACGTGGCGCTGGCGGTCTACTGGCAGCGCAAGCATCCGGGCGAGTCGCTGACCGCGTTCCTGCGGAAGGAGAGCGGCGGCGTCGCCGACCAGGTCGGCACCGCCGTCGACCAGCTCCTCGGCGGGTTCGGCGCGGTGTCGGCCGCGTACCGGGCGCTGAACCTGCTCGGCCGGACGGCCGCGCAGAAAGCGCGGCTGAAGCGGCTGCGCGCCGAACTGCCCGCGCTCGACCCGATCCTGTCCGAGGACGACCCGGACCGGATGCTCGGATACATGCCGGTGCTGCTGGCCGCCGACCTCGAACGGGCGCGCCGCAGGCGTCCGGCCGCGGCGCTGTGCGTGCTCGACACACTGGAGAACGTCCAGCGCCTGCCCGCCAAGCGCGGCGGTCTCGAAGACCTCGTCTCGCGGCTGGTGTACCTGATGCCGAACGTCGCGTTCGTCGCCGCCGGACGGCTCCCGCTGCGCTGGCACGATCCGGCGCGGGCCGTCGCGCTGACCTACGGCGGCGAGCGCCGCTGGCCGGGACTGGCGGGCGGCGACCAGCTCGGCCTGGACGGCTTCGACCCTGCGTCGGCCGAGGCGTACCTGACGGCGCGGCTCACGGTCGACGGAACTCCGGCGATCGGGCCCGGTGTCCGGGAACGGATCATCGCGGGATCGGGCGGGTCGCCGCTCTACCTCGACCTGTCGGCCGGACTGTTCGGGCAGTACCTCGCCAGGGGCGAGGCGCCGCCCGCCGACGTGTTCGGGCTCGGCTTCCCAGAACTGGTGCTGCGCACGATGCGGGACCTGTCCGCGCCCGACCGCGACCTCCTGCGTGCCGCGGCGCTGCTCGAAGCGTTCGACGAGGACGTCCTGCACGCGGTCCTCCCGCACCTGCGACTCCGCCAGATCGAACGGTTCGTGCAGCGCCCGTTCGTCCGGCGCGACGACACGGTGTGGCCCGCGTACCGGCTGCACGAGAACCTGCGCCGCAGCGTCATCGAATGCGACGCTCACACCGACGACGGCTGGACACGGGACGAACGCGCCCGCAACACCGAACGGGCGATCGAGCACCTGACCCGCGTCGCGCTGACGGTCTGGGACGACGACGAAGACCATCCGCTTCCCCTGGGCGTGCGCGGCAGGCGATGCGTGGCGGCGTTCCTTCTCGTCTTGCACGCCGCCGACGAACACGGGCTGACCCCGCGACCCCTGGGCGACCTCGCCTACACCCTCACCGTGCTCGGGCACTGGCAGGTCCTGGTGTCCCTCCCGGAACTGCCCGACTCGCCCGGCCTGGCCCGGCTGACCGAGATCGCGCGGCTGACGGCGCGCGGAGACGTCAACGCCGAAGACCGCTACCTCGCACTGCGCGAAGCGATCGGCGAACCGGGCGGCCCGTACGCCGACTACTACCGGCACGAACTGGCGAGCCGCGCGCACATCATCGGCCGGGTCGAGGAGGCCGCCGGTCACCTCTCCGGCATCGAGCCCACTTCGCTGATCGGTGCGAGCGGACGGTTCGGCCTGGCCGACAACGCGCTGCGCCGCAGCGACTACCGGTCGGTGAAACGGCTCATGGACGGCGCGTCCCAGGCAGGCCCCGACCAGGTGCGGGCCGCCGACCTGCTCGGCCACACCTACCTGCAGAACGCGCGCTTCGCGGAAGCGGCCGGGTTCTTCGAGGTGACCCTGGAGGCCGCGCGGGAAGCCGACGCGCCGCTGTGGGAGGCGCGCGCGCTGCGGCACCTGCTGCTCGCGCTGATGTGGTACGACGCCGACCGCACCCTGTCGCTGCTCGGACGGGCGCGCGAACTGAACGCGTCCGCGGGGGAATCGATCGGGCTCGCCCAGTGCGACATGGCCGAGGCGATGGCCCGCGCGCTGCGCGGTGAACGCCGCGCGGCGGCCGGACTGCTGGACGCCGCGGCGCGCCGGTTCGGCGAACTCGGCGCGTCCCGCGAACTGCTGCCCGTCGAGGCGTTGCAGGTCCTGCTGGACGCGTCCGGCGGGGAGCCCGCGCGGGCGGCGCGCACCGCGCGAAGCCTCGCGGAGGACTGCCTGCCGGTCTGGGCCCCGGTCACCGGGGCGTGGGCCGGGCTGGACGCCGACTTCGGTGCCGTCGAATGGCTGGACGACCCCGACTCCGCGCGCCGCCGCTGGTCACAGGCCGCCGCCCGCCTGCGACCGCCCGTCTGCGGCCCCCTGGACGCCGGTGACCGTCGCGCGCTGATCCCCACCGGCCCGGTGCCCGGCGCGCTCGTCGAAACCGCGATCCGGGACGCGCTCGCCTGCCCGGCGTTCGACGGCCCCCGCGACCCCGCCGCCGCACTGCGGGCGTACGGCACCGACGGCGTCGTGCCCGGTGCGCGGACGGTGGTGAAGGTGCGCCGCCGCCTGCACGAACGGCTGCGGACCGTCCGCGGTTTCGAGGAGATCCGCGCCACGGCGGGCGTCCGGGCGCCGCGGCTGCACGATTCCGGCACGTCCGGGCAGGCGTGGTGGGCCGTCCTGGAGCGCCTGCCCGGCGCCCACGCGGACCGTCCGACACCCGCCCGCCAACGGGAACTCGGCCACCAGCTCCGGCTCTGGCACGCCCTCCCGCCCGGCGACGGCCTGCGCCTCGACGACCCCGGCGCCCTGGGCGTCCTGCTGGGCTGGGCACGCACCACCGCACCCGACGCCTACCCGGCCATCGCCGAACGGTTCGACGCGGCCTGCCGCGGACTCCCCATGACCGCGATCCACGGCGACGCCGCCGTGTGCCACAACGCGCTGTTCGACGGCGACGTCCTCACCGGCCTGCTCGACCCGGGTGCGACCGAGTCGGGGCCGCCGATGCTCGACCTCGCCTGGTCCCTCGCCGTCGACATGCCGCGCGGCGCCGACCCCGGCCCGCTCATCGACGGCTACGGCGCCGACGCCGTCGACCACGACGCCCTGGCCGCGCTGCTGCCGCTGATGATGCTGCGCCGCCTCATCGACACCCCGGCCCTCGGCCTCGCCGACCGCGACGGGGCGTGGATCACCCGGTGGCTGCGCGACCACCACCCCGACCTGCTCACCCTTCTCCGATGAGCCCGGCACGGCGCGCGCACGCGTACGGAATGTAGTTGTCGAGCACGTTGGCGGGCACCGCGAGCCGCTCGCGCAGGACGGGCTCGTCCTCTCGTGCGTAGAAGCGGTTGAGGCCGTCGAACAGCGCGAGCCCGTACCCGGCTGCCAGGACGCCGGGCTCCCACTCCCGATGGCTCGGCCGGCTCGTCAGCGGGACGGTCGCCTCGACGACGATCGCCCGCGGCCGCCACATCCGCAGGTCGGCCGACCGCAACACCGCGGCCTCCGCCCCCTCCACATCGACCTTCAGCAGGTCGAAGCCCGGTGCCGCGTGGGCGCCGAGGATCGACTCCAGCGTGACCACCTCGACGCGCAGCTCCTCATGCCGCCAGCCGTCCGCGAGATGCCGCTCCAGCACGTCCCTGCGCAGCGTGCTGAGGCCGCCGCCACCCGTCCTCCCCGGCCCGGGCGACCCGGAAGAACGTCGTGCTACCCGGTGAATCCCCCACCGCCACCCTCAGGTTCACGTCACGCGCCCGCGCCCGTCGAAGGCGAGCGTGCCGCTCGGGCAGCGGCTCGACGTTCACCCCTCGCCAGCCCAGACCGTCCACGAGGTTCTTGGTCAACGAACCGCTGACGGGCTCCCCGGCACCGACGTCCACGAAGAACCCGCCCCGCCGGTCGGCGAACGCCCGCATCAGCACGACGTCCTCGGCATTGCCCCCATACGCGATCAAGTCATAACCGCCCACCCGCGCCAATCTACGGACGGACGGCCGCAATCGCCGGTCGCGATCCGGACCGGACGGTGCGGGAAGCCGTGCCCGCGCTTCGGTCCGGCGAGGAGGTCGGCACCGCGAGCTGCACCGAGCACAGTTCGTCATCGGTGAAGCGGCGCGCCCGGGGAACGCTGCGGCTCGTACGTCCGGTAACCCGTTACATATTGGGCATCATGTCTCGGTGTGAGTCGGGAGGGTGTTCGTGGGATCGGATCGTGCCGCGCCGAGGGTGACCAGGGACGAGCTCTGGGCGATGACGCCGGACGTGCTCAAGGAGACGTTGCCGTTCGTTCCGTGGAAGATCGAGCGGCTGTGGGCTCTGGAGCTCCCGGTGCGGCACATCGCCGTCCAAGAACTGGAGTGGTCGTTCGATCTGCCGTTGTGGCAGTTGAACGGCGAGCGTTTCCAGGTCACGCCACGGCAGGTCCGTGACGACCCGCAGCGGTTTCCCGATCACCACCGGCGGGTGATGGCCAGTGATCTGGCGTATGCGATCCACCTGGTCGAGCACAGGGGCCGGCTGGTGGTGCTCGACGGCTTTCACCGGCTCCTCAAGGCCGACATCGAAGGGCGGACCGCGATCGACGCGATGGTGCTGTCCCACGCGGACCTGGACTCGATCTGCGTGTGAGAACGCCCTGAAGCGCGCCCGTCATCCGGGAGGAGCGGGCCGCCATCGCAGGGCGATGAGCGCGGCCACGAGCACCTGGATCGCGCCGTTGAGGAGCGCGGGGGCGGCGTGCTCGGTGAAGCCGGGGATCACCGACTGCGTCACGTTCACCAGGGCGTGAACGACGAGCGCCGTGAGAACGACCCCACCGGACCCCTCGAAGATCCAGACCATCAGGACCCGCAGCGCGACCGTGCTGACGAACTGTCCCGCGATCCACAGCGCGGAGCGGTCGCCTTGGGCCCAGCCGACAAGGTGCCATACCGCCCACGCGATGCCGATCAGCAGCCCGGCCTGGAGCGGGCCGAACCGGTCGCGCAGCGGCTGGAGCAGGTACGCGGTCCAACCGGCCTCCTCGGCGAACGCGCTGACGAAGTAGACGGCGAACAGCAGCGGGACGGCGGTGAGCGGCGAATGCGTCCCGTTCGGCGGCACCCCCGCGAGCGGCATCAGCGCGAAGACGAGCAGTCCGATCGCGGGGATCAGCAACCACACCGGCAGCCACCAGGCCTTCGCCCCGAAGCCCCGAGGGGAGACCGTTCGCTTGAGCAGGGCGACCACCCCGCGGCGTCCCTCCTCTCGGAAGGCCAGCACCGCGGCCACCACGAGCGGCAGGACGAACTGGAACGCGCTCACCGGCATGCCCATGGGCAGCAAGTCGGACGCCTCGACCAGCGCCCCCCCGACCCAGAACGGGATCGAGAGTGCGAACAGCAGTACCAGGAAGGTGAGCGGCGATCTGGCGGTCGACGGAGTGGATCGTTCCAACATGCCGTGGATCTTCGTGCGCGGCGTCCGGAACGTCACTGGTGCCAGCACCAAGATCACGTGTGCGAACGATCACCCGGGCCGCGTGCGGGATTGGAGACCTCCGGACGAGCCCTTACTCGGAATCGCCGGTTGCGGCTCCGATCGGTTCGGGCGACCTCGTGTCGGTGATCTCGCGTTCCTCACCCGCGTCGAGGGCGGGGCGTCCGCGCCGTTGCAACTCGTCCGCCACCTTCTTCTTTGCTCCCGCCGGAAGCCGCACCGAACGAACCGAGAGCGTCGAGTTGGTCGGGGAAGTCGAGGACCGGGAGGGACTCACCGTCCCCCGGAACCAGCGCAGGATCCGAAGGTACGGATCGAGATCCAGCCATTCGGGCGCGCAGGCGACGTCCGGAGCTCGCGCGGATCCTCAAGTTCGCGGGCATTCGAAATATGCGGCCCGATATCGACCCCGGGCCTTGCGCGGAGAATCGAAAGCTCCGCGTGACGATCGCGCCTGGCCAGAAAGTGCGAGGCGCGGAGAAGTTGGGGCGTCGGCTGCGGGTCGGGTGACAGTGGTGGCTACTTCTCCGCCCGTGGGCTCTCCCTCAATCACGCCGTGTGTGGTTTTCTGATCACGTCCTGCCGGGTGACGGGTTCTCGCGGTGGTGCGTGGTGGGGGTGCCGGGTGGAGTCAGGGCTTCGGATCGCGGGTCGGTACCGGCTTGAGCGGGCTTTGGCCGCGGGCGGGTTCGGCCAGGTGTGGCGGGCCGCCGACCTGCTGCGGGAACGGACGGTCGCGGTCAAGTTCCTGCACCGGGACGTCGCCGAGAGCAGGCCCGTGTGGCTGAGCAAGTTCCGGCAGGAAGCGAAGATCGCCGTCCAGTTGAATCACCCGAACATCACCGCCGTCGACGACTTCGGGGAATACGACGGCCAGTGGTATCTGGTGATGGAATTCCTGCGGGGAAGGGACCTCGCGGAGGAGGTCGCCGGGCATCCGGACGGGCTGCCGGTGCAGCGGGTGCTGGCGTTAGGGGTGCAGGTCGCGGAGGGGCTGGTGGCGGCGCATGCGCACGGCATCGTGCATCGGGACCTCAAGCCGGAGAACCTGATGCTGCTGGACGGCGACCACGTCAAGATCTGCGACTTCGGCATCGCCCACATCGCCGAGGCGTCGGTGTCCCAGACGTTGGACGGTGTGGTGGCGGGTACTCCGGCGTTCATGGCTCCCGAGCAGTGGCTCGGGGATCCGGTGGACGGACGCACGGACCTGTACGCCTTCGGGGGGATCCTGTACGTGCTGCTCACCGGGCGCAACGCGTTCCGCGGCCCGTCCAACAGCGCGTTCATGGGGCAGCACCTCAACTTGGCGCCCGAGCCGCCGCGCACGGCGCGGCCCGAGATCCCCGAGGTCCTCGACCGTCTCGTCCTGGAGTTGCTGGCCAAGGACCCCGACCGGCGGCCCGCCGGTACCGTCGATGTCCTCGCCCGCCTCCGCGACATCGCTGGGCTTCCGGAGGTCCCCGCACCGAGGCCGAAGCCGCCTCCGCCGCCCGTCCCGGAGTTCGACGAACCGGGCCCGGCCGGCGAACGGAAGCGCGGACCGTTCGCCCCGCTGATACCGCGCCGGACGCTCTACGCGGTCGTCGGCGTCGCGGCGACGGTGGCGCTTCTCTTCTTCCTCGTCCGCATCGAGCGGATCGGCGACATGAAGTTCGACGTCGCCTTCACCCTCAAGGGGCATCGCGACGACGTCCGTTCGGTGGCGTTCAGCCCGGACGGCACGAGGCTGGCCACCGGCGGCGAGGACGGCACCGTGCGGATCTGGGACGCCGGGACGGGGTCCCTCCTCACCACGATCCGAATGCCGGGCGACTCCGGCGATGACTCCGTCGCCGACTCCGTGCTGGTGGCGTTCGGCCCGGACGGCTCCAAGGTGATCGGCGGCGGCGGAGACGGCGTCGCGCGAACGTGGAACGTCGAGAGCGAGGAACTCATCGCCGAGTTCGGCGAGCCGGAGGAGTACACGTTCGTGGTGGCGTTCAGCCCGGACGGGTCGAGGTTCGTCAGCGCGAGCGACGAGAAGGCGTCGGTGTGGAGCACCGAATCCGGGAAGCTCGTCAAGACCCTCTCCGGGCAGTTGTACCGGCACCGGTCGGTGGTGTTCGCCCCGAACGGGGCGGCGTTCGCTACCGTCCCCGGCACCGACCGGAACAACGCGTACGTGTGGGATGCCGAGACCGGTGAGCGGATCGCCGAGTTGGGCGGCCACCGGGGCGGCATCTACGAGGTGGCGTTCAGCCCGGACGGCACCAGGCTGGCCACCGGCGGCGAGGACGACACCGCGCGGCTCTGGGACGCGCGAACGGGAGCTCCGCTCGCCGCGTTCACCGGGCATGACGGCGCCGTCAGCGCGGTTTCGTTCGCCCCGGACGGTTCGAGGCTGGTCACCGGCGGTATGGACGGGGACGCGAAGGTCTGGAACACCCGGACGAGGTCGCTCGTCAACCATCGACGGACAAGGTCTACGAGGCGGTGTTCGCCCCGGACGGTTCGACCCTCGCCACCGCCGCCGAGAACACCGCCAAGGTCTGGGACGCGAGGACCGGTGAGCTCGTCACGACCGCCAACGGCAAAACCGACTGGCTCCCCTTCATCGGAGGTTCGTCCTATGTCAGCGAGCTGACGTACGGCCCGGACGGTTCCATGCTGGCCGCCGCGAGCGGCGACACCGTGATGGTGCTGAAGAAGAAACCGTGACCGCTGATCGTCGTGCGTCCGTGGTCAGTATGTGTTCATGCCCGTCCTGCGGTACGAGGCGATGAGCCAGCGGTCATCGATCTTCCGCAGACCGAGCTGGACGGTCTGTTCGACCAAGGTGTCGTTGGTGTCGTTCGTGTCGTCCTCGGGGGCTTCGCCGGTCGCCTGGGCGCGGAGTTCGCTCATTCGCCGGATGGTGTCGGGCGTGAGCCGGTAGACGCCCGTGGCGGTGGCCGTGTCGTCGGCGTTGATGTAGACCTTGACGTCCAAGGCATCGTTGATGAGGTCGCGGTATTCGTTGTTGGACGAGAGCCGGGCCGCCTCGCCCTGGTGGGTGCAGTCGATCATCGGCTGCATGGCGGACGTGGTGAAACCGCAGGCTTTCGGGTTGTCGCGGGCAATGAGCGCGATCATGAAATCGCGGGTCGCGGCCTCCGCGTCGTCCTCGTCGTTGGACCCGAGCAGGACGTTCAACCCGAGTACGAGCACGGCCAGCACGACGAACCCCGCCGTGATCGCCCCGATGATCGCGAGCGGGTTGCGTTCGGCCGCCGCACGAGCGGCCCAGCGGACGGGCGTCGGTGCCGCGATCGGGGCGCCGATCGGCGCGAACGCGGGTGCGCCGGCCTGCGGCGGTTGCCACGCGGCGTGCAGCCGCTGGACGAGGCCGGGATCGCTCGTCATCGCGGCGGCGAGCCCGTCGACCAGTGCCGCGCGGCGGGCGGGGTCGTCGGGGGCCTGCTCGAACGGTTGCCAGAGCGCGGGCCGGACGACGCTCGGGACGAGGAGGCGCAGCTGTTCGGCGGCCGGGTCCTGTTCTGGACGCACGGTCCCGGCGGCGACCGCCGTCAGGTGGCCTACGAGCCTCTCCACGGTGGACTGGGCGATCTGGTAGTCCGTCACGGGACCTCGAAAACGTAGGGGTTCGTCTCTAGTTTTGGTAGACGCCGCCGGGCCCTGCGGAGGTCTGGCCCATTCCGGACATGCGTGGGCCTGGACGGACGGGCCCGAGAGCGGCTCCGCACGCCGTGCGGAAGATGGTTTCGGTGTATTCGCCGAGCCCCGCCGTCAGGTCCTGGGCGTAGATCGCGCGGGGGCGCCGGGCACACTGACCTCGACGGCGATGATCACGCCCGTGGTTCCGTCCGGGCCCGGCGGAATCGATGTGGGCCGGTGGTCCGTCTGGGGCCTCGGAGAGCGGGGGGACGTCGTCCGGGAGCCGTCGAGGTTCCTGTCAGTGTTCTGTCCGGCTCCGGTCATTTTCGTGAGGCGAGGCATTTGGGGGAACCGGCGGGCGGTCGCCGGAGTCTGTTCGGTGAATTCGCCGAGGAAGGGACCGCCCCATGCTGGAATTGGCCGTCTTGGCCTTTCTCGTCGCCGGTGTTATGGCCGTTCTCGGATGCATGGACCAGCGGACGGTCTATTGGAAGTTCGCCGCCTGGCGGTACCGGAACCCGGAGGCCAACGAACCGTCCGATACCGCACTGGCGATGAACCGCTTCGCGATGTTCTTCATCGCCGCCGTGTTCGCCGTCATCGGCGGCATGGTCATCGCCTCCGACGGGACGCGAACGTACGGCTCCTCCGCCGCCGAGGTGCGGGCGGTCGCGGACGCGGCGGCCGAGAGCCTGCGGCGGGACGCGACGCCCGGCCTCGGGCCGACGCTGACGGAGTCCGCCGTCATCGACGCCGTGGCGGCGGAGGGCGACGGCGAAGTCCGGGTCGAAAACGTTCCCGGCGACGGCGACCGGTACGAGTTGACGAACGGCGCGGGAGAGAATCCCGTCTGCCTCACCGTCGAGGTCGACGAAGAATTGGACGTCGCCGACACCGACCGCGAACCGTGGAGTCACACGATCTCCGCGTCCGTCACCGATGGACCGTGCTGACCGGTGAACATATTCGCGCGAGCGCCGAATTCCGCGGATCGGCCCCGGGGATATACCGCATAGGCGAGCCGTCGTCAGGGACGGAACGCGGCGGCGTTCTCCGCGGCCCACTGCGCGAACGGGCGGGCCGGACGGCCGGTGACCTCCTCGACCGAGGGGGACACGGTGCGTCCTTCGGGCGGGGTGTTGCCGAGGGCGTCGAGGAGGAACCCGATGAGGTCCTCGGTCATGCCGTGCCCGCGCCACATCTCGCGTGCCTCGTCCTCGCCGAGCTCGACGAACCGGACGTCCCGTCCGATCGCCTCGCCCAGCGTCCGCACCTTCTCCGCCGTGGTGATCGCCTCCGGGCCGGTGAGGACGAGGGTGCGGCCCGCGTACCCGCCCTTCGCCAGGACGGTCGCCGCGACCGCGCCGATGTCGGCCTCGTGCACGAGGCTACTGACCCGGTCGCCGAACGGCTCGCGGACGGCTCCCTCGGCCCGGACGGACGCCGCCCACCACTGCAGGGTGTTCGCCATGAACTCGACGGGGTTGAGGAGCGTCCACTCGATGTCGCTCTCGGCGAGCGCCTGTTCGAGCGTGCCCTCGGCGCGCCCGCCGAGGACCGTCACGCGCCGCACGCCCGCCCGTCCGGCCATGGCGACGATCTCGGCGCCGGTCTGCAGCGGCGCGTAGCCGTCGCCCGCGAAGTTGATCAGGTGCGCGGCGGTGACGCCCTCCAGCGCGGGACCGAGGGTGGACGGCTCGGCGATGTCGCCCGCGACGACCTCGACGCCCGCGGGCAGGTCCGCGCGCGCGGGGTCGCGGGTCAGTGCGCGGACGGGCAGGCCCAGACGCAGCAGCTCCGCGACGACTTCACGGCCGACGGTCCCGGTGGCGCCGGTGACGAGGAACATGGCGACTCCTTGTGTAGAACGGAACGTTCGGTTCCACTATAGCAGAACAGAGCGCTTCATTCCGTTCGCCGGGGCGGCGAGACGGCCGTCCCCGCGCTGCGGTCGCGGGCTTCCATTGAAGAAACGGCTATGTATATTTGAAGCCATCCAAGCCAGCATCCACTGGCGAGATCGTCGACTCCCTCGGGGGGTTCACATGGCGGGAAATCGTCGACCTCCACGGCGTCGCCTCGGAGCGGACGACGGAAGGCGGTCCCGGTCGTCCCGGACCGACCGCCCGGAGGGACGACCCGGTCCGGCGTCCGGCCTCCCGGTCGCTCGGCCCGACCGCCTTCTGTCCGGCTCCGCGCCGGTGGAACACCTCCCCTGACCGAACGAGGTGGATCTTGCATCCTGCACACATGAGGAGATTCCTGGCGGGTGCGGCCGTCGCGGGTGCCGCGCTGCTGGCTCTGCCGGTGACCGCGCACGCCGCCGCCGACGACCTGCGCACCGTGCCGCTGCCGTTCCTGTGGCCGCGGGCCGACCTCACGACGGTCGCCCCGGACGGTGCGGGCGGTGTCTGGATCGGCGGCGGCCAGGGGGCGCACTGCCTGGTCGTCCTCAACCCGTGGTGCTACAACCTGGGCAATCCGGTCGTGCGGCGCTGGACTGGGACGAACTGGAAGGAGTACCCGATCGACGGCTGGACCGGTAACGGGTTCATCGGACGGGTCGCGTCCGGGGCCGGCCGCACGTGGATCGGCGGCGTCGGACAGGGCGCGGCCGGGCCCGACCGGTTGTTCGTGTTCGACGGCGCGTCCTTCCGGAAGGTCGCCACGCCGTCCACCGCCACCATCGGCGTGCTCAGCACCGGACCGGCCGGGACGTGGATCACCCAGGACGTCGCCCCCGGGTCGGGCGAGCCGCACCTCCTGCGGCGCGACGGCGACGCCTGGGTGGGCGCCGACCTCCCCGATCCGGGAGCCAGGGTCAACGACGTCCAGGCGCTGTCGGCCACCGACGTCTGGGCCGTCGGCAACCGGCCCCAAGGGGACGGCGGCGAACGGCGGCCCGCCGTGGCCCGGTTCGACGGCACCGGCTGGACCTGGCTCCCCGAGCCCGGCATGCCGTCCTCGAACAGCGTCGAACAGGTCGTCCCGGTCGCATCCGACGACGTGTGGGTGTACTCCAATGCCCACCTCGCCCATTGGGACGGCTCCGCCTGGACGACGATCGAGGGGCCCGGCGGCCCCATCGCCGACCTCGCCGTCGACGGTTCGGGGACCGTGTGGGCGGCCACCCCCGTCTCCGACGACGCCGGGCTCTGGCGGTACCGCGACGGTTCCTGGCAGCCGGTCACGGTCCCCGGCGGGGCGCGGCTGAACGACGTCGCCACGCTCGGCGCGTCCACGATCTGGGGGGTGGGCCGCGCGGACGACGCCCCGGTCGCGGTGCGCGGCTAGACCCCGGTCGCCTCGCCGTGATCGACGACCGCGGCGACGGCCAGGTGCAGCAGGGCGGACAGGTGCGGTTCGAGTTCGTCGGCGGGGACGGCGCCGACGAGGGCGGGGAACATGACCCGGTCGCGGGCCGCGGCCGCGGTCAGGACCCGCGCGGCCCACCGCGCCGGAGGCGGCAGCCGGTCGATGTCGCCGCGGCCGTCGGCGAGCATGGGTCGGCGGCCGCCCGGTCGCGCACGTCCGGCGGCCACTCGGCCAGGATCGCCCCGCACCAGACGGCGACGAGCCGTTCGACCGCGGCCGGTCCGCGGCGGACGGCGCGGGCGGTGAGCCCGCGGCTCCGCCGGTGCTCGCCGTAGACTGCGGCCGTCAGCGCCCTCCCGGCCAGCAGCCGGGCGTGCCAGTGCAGGGCGAGTTCGGACGTCCTGTGCCGGATCGGCATCGCGATCAGTCGCAGAGCGTGGGCCGGGGGCTGGTCAGCTCGTCGGTGCAGTCCTCGGTGACGAACCCGGCCTCTTCCGTCGGGACCTTCGGCCGCCAGGTGTGGACGGCCACGCCCGCGGCGTCGTAGCCGGTCACGGCCTCGACGCGGATCGTGCGCGAGGTCATCGCCCCCTGCGACATCGACCCGGTCTCCCCGTGGTCCGGCACGAGCTCGGCCGGGGTCTGGGCGATGAAGAAGCCGTCGTGGACGGCGGTCTGCGCGGTGCGGTCGCCGTCCCAGGTCACGCCGACGCGGACGACGCCGGGCTTCGCACGGCCCACGACCACGGCGTGCAGTTCGTCCCACTTCATGGCCTGCACCTGCCGGATGCCGTCGACGCGCAGCGGCGCGTCGAACCCGAAGAGGCCGCCGTCGTGCGTCCCGGGCCAGGCGTGCACCTGCGGGGGTTCGGTGTTGCCGGTCCCGTCGGTCACGCAGAACACGTAGCCGCGGTCGCCGCCGATCTCCGCGAGCCGCCCGCCCGGCACCGGCCGGCTCGTCAGCAGCCGGAAGTCCGCTTGGGACGGCCCGTTGCGCATGCAGGCACGGGCGAGCGCCCGTTCCTCGGGCGTGTTCTCCGGCAGCCCGTCCCCCGCCCCGGACGGGCCGAGGACGTCGGGCTCCGGCCGGTCGTTCCCCGCGACGATCCCGAAGGGGACGGCGACGGCGAGGGCGAGGGCCGCCGCACCGGCGCCGTCCTGGTCCGGCGGCGGCGGGCGGCGGTGCGCAGGGCGCGGTCGGCGAGGCCGTCGACGGGTTCGGCGCGGTCGGCGATCCCGTCGAGGGCGTCCTTGAGCAGCTGGTCGGTCATGAGCGGCTCCCGGTTGGGGCGAGGTCGGCGGCGAGGTCGGGAGCGAGTTCCCGGAGTCGGGCGATGGCGCGGTGGGCCTGGCTGCGGACGGTGCCGACCGAGCAGCCCATGATCGCGGCGACCTCGCGTTCGGAAAGGTCCTCGTAGTAGCGCAGGACGAGCACGGCCCGCTTGCGCGGCGGCAGTGCCAGCAGCGCGCGTTCGAGCGTCACCCGCAGGTCGACGTCCGGGCCCGTGGCCGGCGGCTCGGGGAGTTCCGCGACGACCGACTCGCGGCGCCCGCGGCGCCACCGGGTCGCCTGCTCGTTGTACATGGCGCGGCGGACGTAGCCCTCCGGGTTGTCCCGCACGCGCGTCCACCGCGCGGCCGTCTTCGCGAGCGCGTTCTGCAGCAGCTCCTCGGCGGCGTGCTGGTTCCCGGCCAGCACGTACGCCGTCCGGATGAGACTGCCGGACCGAGCCGCGACGAACGCGGCGAAGCTCTCACGGGCCTCTCGGTTCAACGGGCCTCCTCTGTGGTGTCACTTCCTGAGACCCACGGAGGCGCCGCAACTATGCCTCCGGAACCTACTTTTCTCGGGCGAAGCAGAACCTTCCTTTAAAGAGACAGGGCTGTATATTTGACGAAAGGATCATCGATCGCCTCCGGGAGCCACACATGGCAGGACAACGTCGAGTTCTCCACGTCACCGCCTGGATCGCCGCCTTCTCCGGCCTGCTGATCACCCCCGCCCGCGCCGCCGCCGCCCCCGAATGGACGAGCACGCCCGTCCCCGCGCTCCAGGGGCTCGTCGTGCCCACCGAGGTCGCCGCGGCCGGGCCGCACGCCGTCTGGACCTCCGGGGTCGAGGACGCCACCAGCAGTGGCACGGCGTTCATGCTGGCCTGGGACGGCCGGGGGTGGCGCCGCCAGGAACTGCCGGCCCCCGAATCGACCACGATCATGGACATCGCCGCGTCCGGGCCGCGCAGCGCCTGGGCGATCGGCTCGAAGCAGACCGAGGAGGGCGGCTACCGGCCCGTGGCGCTCCACTGGGACGGCACCGCCTGGCGCGAGGTCGGCTACCCGGACGGTGTCAGCCCCACCATCCCGCTGCCCTCGCCCTCGTGGCAGCTGGAGATCGCCTCCGCGGCGCCGGACGCCCCCGCCTGGTCGATCGGGTACGACGAGGCCGCCGGGGAGTCCGTCGCGCTGCGCTTCGAGCGGGGGCGGTGGGTCCGGCAGAACCTCCCCGTGAAGATGGACAAGGCGCTGACCGTCGCGGTCCGGTCGTCGCGGGACGTGTGGATCGCCTGCATCTGCGAGCTTCCGGGCGAGGGTCCGACCCAGGTGATGCTGCACTGGGACGGCGTCCGCTGGAACACCGTCCGGCTCCCGAGCAGCGACGACACCCAGGTGCTCGAGATCGTCCCGGTGTCGTCCAGCAGCGTGTGGGCCTACCGGGCGGGCGCGGGCACCAACTACCCGGCCGTCCCCGACCTGCTGCACTGGGACGGGACGGACTGGAGTTCGACCCCGATCCCCGTGGACACCCGCGCCGTCCACTTCCCGAACCTCGCCGACGACGGGCGCGGCGGTGCGTTGGTCGCGGCGAACACGGTCGACGGCGACACGAACTACCTGCACTACGGCGACGGCGAGTGGACGACCGAGAGCGGCCCCGGCCGTCCCGGCGTCGGCGCCTGGATCTACGACATCGCCCGGGTGCCGGGCACCCGGACCATCTGGTCCGTCGGCCTGGTCTCCCCGCTGTCCGGCCCCGCCCTCGTCGAACGCCGCCGCTGACGCGTCCGGCCGCCGGTTTCGGCCCGCACCATATGGTCCGGCGGGTTGAGGCGGTATGGGGTGATGGCTACGTTGATCACTTCTCTTCTGCGGTTCCGCTCGCGTGAGAGCCGGAACAACTCCCTGGAGGCCGTCCGTGCGTAAGTGGCTCCTCGTCGGCTCGATGTGCGTGGCGCTGAGCGTCACCGGCTGCTCGGGCGGTGACGACTCGGGGACGGCCGCCGAAGGCGGGCAGAGCGAGGCCGCCGGTGGCGGACAGGAGGCGCCCGCCGCGAACGACCAGGGGTCGATCACCGGCAAGTGGCTCGGCCCCAAGGACGGCGCCAACAACGAGACGTTCGAGTTCTCCGGCGACGGGACGGTCAGCCTTTCGAGCGAAGGCACCACCTGCAAGGGGACCGTCGAGGCCGGCGGCGGGGAGCGGACGTACAGCTTCAAGGTCGACTGCGGCGAGGGGCCGTTCCCCGGCACCGCCGTGGTGTCCCCGGACGGCGAGACCATCACGCTCACCGACCCGGAGGGCGAGAAGAGCGAGTACGGACGGGTGTCGGGCTGACCCTCGCGTAGCCCGGTTCCGGCAGACCGAATCACCGGCGGATTTCCCGGCCGTCAGAGATCGCGCGGTTCGATCTCGGCGGCCGGGAGCTCGACGTGGCGGTCGCCCGCGAACCGGGCGAGCGCCGCGCGGAAGCGGGGGAGATCCTCCGGGGCGACCACGTCGTCGACCTTGCAGACGACCGTGCCGCCGTGGCGTTCGGGACCGTCGACGGGACGATCGTCCCCGGCGTACCAGACGACGAGTTCGGCCTCGTCGCCGTCGCCGACCAGCGCGACCTGTTCGAGGACGTCCCACCGGATCGTCTTGTCCTCGGTCTTGTAGACCGTGAGGCCGTCGGGGCGCAGGGTGACGCGGTCCGGCGGGAGCAGCACCCCGAGCAGCGCGAAGAACGCGCCGCCGCCCAGGGTGAGGGCCGCCATGAAGACGATCTGCCAGATCGTTTCCAGGTCGAGCATGAGCGGGATCGCGAGCAGGGGCAGCGCGAGGAGCCACGAGATCAGCAGCCCGCCCTTGAAACCGGCGGTCATCTGCCACCGCCTGTTCCGCACGTAGACGACCTCGCCGCCGGACGAGAGCCGTTCGAGGATCTCGGCGACGGCGGGGCGGTCGACGGGGTCCTTGGCCAGGCAGGCGGCGACCAGGTCCGCGAGGTCCGCGGGCAGGCCGGACAGGTCGGGTTCGGCGTGGCCGACCCGGTACCGGACCGGCTCGGCCGGGCCGGTGCCGAACGGGGCGCGTCCCGTCCCGGCGAAGGCGAGCACGGAACCGAGGGCGAACACGTCCGAGGGCGGGCCGGTGTCGTGGTCCAGCACCTGTTCGGGGGACGCGAACGACGGTGCGTCGGCGCGGGCGGCCAGGCCCGCGAGGCCGAAGTCGATGAGGCGCGGACCGTCCTCGGCGAGGATCACGTTGGACGGTTTCAGGTCGTGGTGCAGCACCCCGCGCCCGTGCAGCGCGGCGAGCCCCCGGGCGAGCCCCGACGCCAGCGCCGCGAGCGCCGGAGGCGGCAGCGGCCCGTGCAGTTCGACGGTCTCCCGCAGCGTGAGGCCCTCGACGTATTCGCAGGCCAGCCACGTCGTGTCGACGTCGACCAGGCGCGCGACGGACGGGCCGTCGACCCGGCGGGCGGCACCGGCCGACGCGGCGAGACGGCGGCGGAACCCGGGGTCGGCGGCGAGCTCCGGCCGGACGAGCCGCACCGCGACCGTCCGCCCGTCCGGGGAGCGCCCGGCGAACACCTCCCCGAGCGCGCCCCCGCCGAGCCGGCGTTCCAGCCGGTAGGGGCCTGCGGTGCGCTGTTCGGGCCGACGCGGCGACTCCATATGGCGACATCCCCTCAACGGGACGTCCGGCGCCGTCCGCTGACAGGGCCGCACCGGCGATGCGGTCCGAGATCACGGTACATCGCTACCGCTGCCGGACATTTCTGCCGCCGTATGCCGCGACCCGGCCCCCGGGACGGGCATGAACCGTGGGAGGCCGAGAACCCGGAGGCGAGCCGTGGGCGTTGAGATCCGACCGTTCCGTCCCGGCGACGGCTCGTGCCTCGCCGCGCTCGTGCGGCGCTGCCTGCGGGAGGTCAACGGCCGCGACTATCCGGTGGACGCCATCGACCGGATGTCCGCGCACTTCACCCCCGAACGGTTCGTCGAGCTGTCGAGGATCCGGCGCGTCTACGTCGCGGACGGCGGACGTCCGGTCGGCACGGTCTCCCGCGACGGAAACAGGGTCTACACGCTGTTCGTCGATCCGGACTTCGCCGGGCAGGGCATCGGACGGCGGCTCCTGCGGCACATCGAGGACCTCGCCGCGCGGGAGGGGCACGCGTACATGGAGACCGGCGCGAGCATCACCGCGCACAGTTTCTACCTGCGGCTCGGGTACGGTGACGTGCACGAGGACGACGCCGAGCCCGTCCTCCGCAAACCGCTCCCGCCGCCGCCGGACCCGGCCTGACCACCTGCGAGGGCTCCGGGACCGCGTTGACCGTGCGTGGCGGATGGGCGAAGCTACGGGATGATCAACACCGTGCGACCGTTCGGAGGACATTGATGCGTCGATCCCCTGGGGACGGTCGGTGACCACGACGCTGGTGGACCGGCGGCGGGAGACGGCGCGGCTGACCGAGGCGCTCGACCGTACCGTCCGGGACGGAACGGTCGGTGTCCTGCTGCTGCGCGGTGAGGCGGGCATCGGCAAGTCGCGGCTGCTGCACCACTTCGTGGACGTGGCGGTCGAGCGGCACGCGGCGTCGGGCCTGCTCGCGGGGCACGGCCAGGCGATGATGAACTCGCTGGGTTCCGACGCCTACCAGGCCGTCCGGGACTGCCTGCGGACCCTCACGCAGCGGGCGGAGCGCGCCGGTTCCCGCGAGGTGCTCACCCGGGTGGCGGAGTCGTTCCGGCTGCACGCGCCCGACTGGATCGAGTCGGTGCCCGTGGTCGGGAAGCTGCTGGCGGCGGGCGTGCTGACCGGACGGACGGTGCTGGACTCCGGCAGGGCGGGCGGCGAGGAGCCCATGGACAGCCGCCTCGACCAGCTCGCGGGGGTCGTGGACGGGCTGGTGGAGGGCGGGCCGGTCCTGCTCGTCCTGGACGATCTGCACTGGGCGGACACCGCCACCATCGACCTCGTCATGCGGCTGGCGCTGCGGGTGCGCGGCCCCCTGCTGCTGGTGCTCGCCTACCGTCCCGACGACCTGCAGACCAGCGAGAACGCCGACGGGCATCCGCTGCGCCGGGCGATCTACCGGTTGCGCCGGTACTGCGAGAGCTGCGTCGAGATCGACCTCGAACGCCTCTCGCGAGACGACACCGAGGAACTCGTCCGGGTCGCGGCCGGGCCGTCGGCGCTGCCGCCCGGCGCGGTCGAACGCATCCTGCGGGAGAGCGACGGGAATCCGCTGTTCGCCGAGTCGCTGCTGCGGGTGGGCGACGGTACGGGCGAGGGTGCGCGGCGGGAGCGGCGGCCGGAGAGCATGCCGCGGCAGATCAAGGCGATCCTGGAGGAGCGGCTCTCGTACCTGTCGGCCGCGGACCAGCGGCTGCTGGAGTCGGCGGCGCTGATCGGTTACTCCTTCGAGGTCGAGTACCTGGCCGCGCTGGTCCGGATGGACGTCGACGACGTGTACGAGCGGCTCGACGTGCTGCTGAACGAGTTCGGGCTGGTGCGTCCGGACGACCCGCGGGGCGACCGCGACCGGTACGCCGTGCATCATCCGCTGCTCGCCGAGGTGCTGCGCGAGCGCGGCGCCGCGAACGCCCCGCGCTGGCAGCGCATGCACGGCAGGCTGCTGGAGGCCCTCGACCGGGAGGGCGAGTGGGACGACGAGCTGTGGGTGCGGGCGGTCGCGGTCGCGCTCGGCGCGACGGCGCGCCGAGCGGGCCCGCGAGCTGGCGCTGGAGGCGGCGCACCGCCAGTTCCGGCTCGGCGCGGTGTCGAAGGCGCGCGAGCTGGTGCAGGTGGCGGCGGACGGCGCGGCTCCGGCGGAGCGGCGGCGGACCGCGTACCGGCTCCTCGCCGAGTGCATGTCGGTGGAGGGCGACCACATGGGGGCGGCCGCGGCGTGCGCGGAGGCCATGAAGGCGGTCGCGGCGGAGTCCGCGGAGCCGGACGCGGGCGGCCGGTTCGCCGTCGGCCTGCTCTGGGCGCGCAGCCTGCGCATGACGAACGACTGGCGGCGCTGCCGGGAGCTGCTCGTCGAGCTGGAGGCCGGGTGCGCGGAGGCCGGTGCGTCGGACGTCCTCGCGCAGGTGCGGATGCTGGAAGCGGAACTGGCCTTGTGCGGGCCCGCACAGGACACGGACGAGTGCGTCCGCTTGTGCTCGCTCGTCTACGACATGACGTCGGACCCGGAGTTGCAGGCGCGCGCGCTCGGGCACCGTGGCTTGGCGTATCTGGCGGCGCACGACGCCGAGTCGGCCGAAATGTGGCTGAACCGTGCCATCGAGGTCGCGCGGCGGAAGGGGCACCCGTACGCCGAGTACGAGGCCGTCCACTGGCTGAGCAAGAAGACGATCGCCTGCCTGGAGCTCGACCGGGCGTCGGATCTGCTGCGGCGGCTGACGCTCATGTCGCAGAAGTCGGGAGTGGCGAGCGACAGCCCGTTCCATCTGCGTGATGGCGAGCCGTGTGCTCGCGCTGAAGCGCGACTTCGCCGGGGCGGCGGTGGCGTTCGCCCGCTACTTCGACGCGGGCCCCGGGCACTGGGCCGATCGGGCGACGGTGACGCTGGCGTGCCAGGTCCACGAGCTGGAGGTCCTGTACGGGCGGGACGCCGCCGACGCCATGATCGGGGAAGTGCTGGGGGCGGCGTACCGGGAGGTCGCCGACCAGGATCGCCGCACCCTGCTGGCGGAGCGGATCGGCGGGCTGGCCGTGCGCGACGACGGCTGGCGGCCGGTCGAGACGTCCGTCGCACGGCTCGCCGTGCGCCGCGACGAGGCCGTGGCCGCCGACGCGATCTTCCGGTTCGACATCGCCGACATCGCGGCGCTGCGGGCGAAGATCCCGCACGCCCGCCACGGAGGACTCGATGCGAACTGACGTCGCGGGCGACTTCCCGCTGGATCCCGCGCTCGTCATGCTGAACCACGCGTCCTACGGCGTGCCGACACGGCGCACCCTGGACGAGGCGGGGGCGCTGCGCGCGGAGATCGAGGCCGATTCCAACGAGCGGCTCGGCGCCGAGCTGACGACGCGGCTGCGCGAGCAGTCGGCGCTCGTCGCGCGGACGCTCGGGCTGTCCCCGGGGTCCACGACCCTGTGCACGAACGCGACGTCCGGTGCCGCCGCCGTCATCGAGGCGGTCGACCTTTCGCCGGGCGCGACGGTCGCCGTACTCGACAGCGAGTACTCGTCGATCTGCCGCGCGTGGGAGCACAGGTGCGCGCGGGCGGGCGCCTCGTTCGTCCGGGTGCCGGTGCCGCTGCCGCTGCGCGACACCGGCGACCTGCTCGCCCGGCTGGCCGCCGCGGTGCCCGGGGACGTGGCGTTCGTCCAGGTCAGCCTGGTGTCCTCGTCGGCGGCCCTGGCGCTGCCGGTGGCGGCGGTGAGCGAGTGGACGCGGCGGCGCGGCGGCCGGCTGATCGTCGACGCGGCGCACGGTCCGGGGCACGTGCCGGTCGTGCCGGTCGAGGGCGTCGACGCGATGTTCGGCACGCTCCACAAGTGGTTCCCGACCATGCGGCCGGTCGGGTTCCTGTGGGCGAGCGAGGAGTTCCGGGAGCGGCTCCGTCCTGCGGAGGTGTCCCTGACCTGGGATTCCTCCGACCTGGTCGAGCGGTTCTCCTGGCCGGGCACGTTCGATCCGGTGCCGCGCCTGACCGCCGGGTCGGCGGTCGGGCAGTGGCGCGACTGGAAGGCGTCCGGTGCCCTGGACCGCTGCGAGGCGCTGGCCGCGCAGCTGGCGGGGACGCTGACGGAGCTCGGGGCGGTGCCCACCGGGGCGCCGCCGTTCACCCCGCCCCGGTTGCGGGCGTTCGTCCTGCCCGGGCTGCGGCACGAGGCGGTCAAGGCGGCGCTGCGGGAGTCGGGGCTGCGTGTCTGGACGGGCCCGGGGCCGCGCGGCGAATGCCTGCTGCGGATCTCCACGCACGTCTACAACGACGAGGCGGACGCCGAAGCGCTGGCCGCGCGCGTGCGCGAGATACGCGGCGGGACGCGCGGCTTGACCGGGGCGGCCGGGGACGCGGCCGTCCCGAAGGTCCCGGTGGACGCCGACGCGGGACGCCTGAGCCCGTCGGCCGGTCGGGCAGGTCTTAAAAAGACATCGGCGTTCCCAGTAAAGTGCCACCTGCGTAGGCGCGCGCTCGTGGCGGGCCTGATGCCGGAGTGACGGGAGGCGCTGGGTGACGGTCGCACCGGTGGGGACGGACGATCCGGGACGGATCGGGCGGTACCGGATCGTCGGGCGGTTGGGGCGCGGCGGCATGGGACGCGTCTACCTGGGACTTTCGCCGGGCGGGCGGGCCGTCGCGGTGAAGGTCGTGCGGGACGAACTCGCGGAGGACCCGGGGTTCCGGCGCCGGTTCGTCCGGGAGGTGGACGCGGCCCGGAAGGTGGCGGGAGCCTTCACGGCCGCGGTGGTGGACGCCGACCCGGACGGCGACCCGCCGTGGCTCGCCACCGCTTACGTGTCCGGAATGTCGCTCGACGCGGCGGTCGCGGCGCACGGCCCGTGGCCGGAGCGGTCGGTGCGGGCGCTGGGCGCGGCGCTCGCCGAGGGGCTGGAGAGCGTGCACGCCGCGGGGGTCGTGCACCGCGACCTGAAGCCGTCGAACGTGCTGCTGGCGGCGGACGGCCCGCGCCTGATCGACTTCGGCATCTCGCTCGCGGCGGAGAACACGCAGCTCACCGAGACCGGGACGGTGATCGGCACGCCCGGCTACATCCCGCCCGAGCGGCTGGTGCGCGACGAGACGTCCGCCGCCGGCGACGTCTTCGCGCTCGGCGCCGTCCTGGCGTACGCGGCGACCGGGGAGGGGCCCTTCGGGGGCGGCGCCGCGCACGCGCTGCACTACCGGGTCGTCCACGAGGAACCGGACCTGAGGGGGCTGCCCCCCGGGCTCGCGGACGTCGCGCGGCGCTGCCTCGCCAAGGACCCGGGCGACCGGCCCGCGGTGGCGGAGCTGGTGGCGGAGCTGGGCGGGGCGGTGGACGGGGGCGGCGGCCTGCCCGCGCCGGTGGCCGCGGAGATCGCCCGCCCGCAGATCATCGTGCCCGCCGACGCGGACCCGACCGCGTCGTCACCGCTCGCCGCCGCCGCGTCCCGCGCCGGGGACGGGGACGGGGACGGGGACGGGCGCTGGCGGGGGTCGCGGCCGTGGCCGCGCTCTGCCTCGTCGCGGTCGCGACGCTGGTCGCCGTCCGTTCGTCCGGCGGCGGCGAAGAGGAGGCGGCCGGTCCGCCGCAGTGGAAGGAGCTGTGGTCGTACCCCCTGGACGGGGAGCTGCGGATGGTGAAGGCCACCGACCGTACGGTCTACCTCAGCAGCGAGGGCGGCGACCTGCACGCCCTGGACGCCGACAGCGGCGACGAACGGTGGAAGCGCCGCTACCCCGGTGAGTACACGGAACTCCTGGACGGCACCGACGAGATGGCGTACTACGCCGACGGCAGGTACACCTACGCCCTGGACGCCCGCAACGGCGAGCAGCTCTGGAAGAACGAGGACCACGGCATCAACGGGCCGATCACGACCGTCAACGGACGGACGTACAAGACGTTCGTCAACTGGTTGTTCGAACTCGATCCCCGCACCGGCGAGGAGATCTGGACGAAGAAGACCGACGACGTGGTGTGGGAAGACCCGGTCTCGCCGCCGGGGTCCTCTACCTCGCGGACGACGCGGACGCCCTGCACGCGGTGGACGCGGAGAACGGCGACGGCATGTGGCGGTTCGACGCCGGGAACGAGATCGACACGAAGCCCGTCTTCGCGGAGGGGCGGGTCTACTTCGGCAGCATCGACGGCTCCCTCTACGCGGTGGACGCCGACACCGGGCGCGAAGCCTGGAACCACCGGTTCGACGGGCCGGAATGGGACCCCGCCATGGCGGACAACGCCGGATACCCGACCGTGGCGGACGGGGTCGTCTACTACGAGAACGGCGTCTACGTGTGCGCGTTCGACGCCGACACCGGACGTCGGCTGTGGACGTACGAGCCCGGCGCGTCGGACGGCATCATGCTGCTGGACGTCCGGGACGGGCGGGTCCTGTTCCGCGACGGTGTCGAGGGCGACGGCGACGAGACCCTGTACGCGCTGGACGCCCGCACAGGCGAACGGCTGTGGGACGACACCCTGGGCGAGCGCACGACCGTCGCCGGCGACGTCATGTACTACGAGGACGGCGGCGAGCTGCACGCGGTGTCGGCGACCGGACGGGCGTGAGGTGAGACGGGTGAGCGCGTACACGCCACTGGAGGCGGGCGATCCCCGGCGGGTCGGGCGGTACCGGATCGTCGGGCGGCTCGGCCGGGGCGGGATGGGACGGGTGTTCCTGGGCCGTTCGCCGGGCGGGCGGGCCGTCGCGGTGAAGGTCGTGCACGCCGAACTCGCGGAGGACGCGGGGTTCCGGCGCCGGTTCGTCCAGGAGGTGGACGCCGCCCGCCGGGTGACGGGCGCCTTCACGGCCGCCGTGGTGGACGCCGACCCCGGCGGCGATCCGCCGTGGCTCGCCACCGAGTACGTGCCCGGTATGTCGCTCGACGCGGCGGTGGCGGCGCACGGCGCGTGGCCGGAGCGGTCGGTGCTCGCGCTGGGCGCGGCGCTCGCGGAGGCGCTCGGGGCCGTGCACGGCGCGGGCGTGGTGCACCGCGACCTGAAGCCGTCGAACGTGCTCCTCGCGCCGGACGGTCCGCGCCTCATCGACTTCGGCATCTCCCTCGCGGCCGAGGGCACCCGGCTGACGGTGACCGGTGCGTCGGTCGGGACGCCCGGGTTCATGTCGCCCGAACAGTTGCGGGGCCGGACGGTCGGGCCCGCGAGCGACGTGTTCGCGCTCGGCGCCGTCCTGGCCCACGCGGCGACCGGCGACGGGCCGTTCGGGCGCGGTTCCGCGCACGGGCTGAACTATCGGGTGGTGCACGAGGAGCCGGATCTGTCCGGCGTCCCGTCCGGGCTGGCGGACGTCGTGGCCCGCTGCCTCGCCAAGGACCCGGACGACCGGCCCGCGGTGCCCGACCTGGTGGCGGAGCTGGGCGGGGCGGTGCCGGACGGTGTCCCGCGCGCGGAGTCCGGGTGGCTGCCGGAGCCGGTGACGGCGGTGCTCACCCGCGAGTACACGGCCCCGTCGCCCGGCGTCCGGGGCGTCCGGCGGCGGTTCGTGCGCGCCCGGGGCCCGATCGGCGGCGGCGGTCGTCGGCGCGATCGCTGTCGGGGTGGTCGTCCCCGGCCGGGGGACCGGCGCGGACCCGGCCGCGCCGGAGCCGACGCCCGACCCGCCGAAGCTGTCGCTGCTGTGGTCGCACCCGACCGCGCCGGACGGGCGGCCCGTCGTCGAGGACGGGCGGGCCTACTTCCGTGTCGACGGCACCGTGCGGGCGGTGGACGCCGACACCGGCGACCCGCTGTGGCAACACGGTAGGGAGACCGTCGCGCTCGGCCTGACCGCCGTCGGCGACAGCGTCTACTACGAAAGCGGCGGGCTCGATGACGGCTACGTGCACGCGCTGGACGCCCGCACCGGCGAGCGGCGGTGGCTGTACGACGCCGGCATGTCCGTGCGGGAAGGGCCCCTCGTGGCCGACGGAACCGTGTACGTGGCGGGCGTGGAGGGCTCCGGTATCGACGACCGGGTCAATTACCTCCACGCGGTCGACGCCGGAAGCGGCGCGAAGAAGTGGAGCCGCGCGGCGGGACTGTTCGTCGGCGGGATCGCCACCGCCGACGGGATCGTCTACTTCAGCGACGTCACCGAGAAAGGACGGGCCCGCAACCTCCACGCCTTGGACGCGCGCACGGGGAAGCAGCGGTGGAAGGTGCGGCTGGAGGGCGACGTCCAGAACATGACGGTGTCGCTGACGGTCGCGGACGGGGCCGTCTACGACGTTCGCGAAGACGGTTTCGTGGTCGCGCGCGACCTGAGCGGCCGTCTCCTCTGGAAGCGGGACGCCGACCTCGAAGACCTCGACGACGTCGAGTCTCCGACCGTCGCGGGCGGGGTCGTCTACCAGGGCGGCAACGGCCACAACGCGGGCGGCGAGGCGGTCGCCCTCGACGCGCGGACCGGCAAGGAGCTGTGGCGCTACGAGACCGACGCGCTGGCCGCTCCGCCCACGGTCGCGGACGGAACGGTCTACGTCGCCACGAAGGAGGGCGAACTGCACCTGCTGGACGCCCGCACCGGCGACTCCCGCGGCGGGCTTCGCCTGGCGGACGGCTCGGACGCCGGCGCGTCCGTCGCCGACGGGGTCGTCTACTTCGACGGCGGCGACGGCCGCTTCCGCGCCGCCGAGATCACCCGCTGACCCGACGCCGCCCGCAGCCTCCGGTCCCGATCCCTTCGGACGGCGGACGATCGACTTTGGTCGGCGCGCGGTCGCCGTGCGGCCGACGCGGCGGCGGGACCGCGGAAGCGAACCTTCGATACGTGACGAAAGACATCGGATCGACGGGCACGGCCACGACGAACGCCCGGACGGAACGGGCGCGAACGCTCGGGGCGGTGCTGGGCCTCGCGGTGCTGTCGCCGCTGTGCGCGGAGTCGCTCTCCGCGTACGACTCCAGCACCGGCGACCCGCTCGCGCTGCTGGGCGGGCTGCTCCTGCTCGCGCCGCTCTACGGGTGCCCGGCGCTGCTCGTCCGGGAGATCGCGCACCGCTTCGGGGCGGGGTGGCCGGGGATCGCGGCGCTGGCGGCGGCGTTCGGCGTGCTGCAGGCGGGCGTCGTCGACCAGAGCATGTTCGCGTTGAGCTACCGGGACGTCCCGTACTGGGACGAGATGCTGCGGCCGACGTTCGTCGAGCCGCTGGGAATGGCGCCGTTCATGGCGCTGAGCTTCGTCGGCGGCCATGTGGTCTGGAGCTTCTGCGCGCCGATCGCGCTCGTCGAAGCGCCGACCGGGGCGCGCGCCCGCACGCCGTGGCTGCGGTGGCGCGGGATCGCGGCGGCGACCGTCCTGTACCTGGCCGTGGCGGCGCTGATCTGGAACGACCATCGGACGAGCGGCGAGGACCAGGCGTCGCCCGTCCAGGTCGGCGCGTCGCTCGCGGTCGTGTGCGGCTGCTGGTCGCGGCGGCGTGGGCGTCGGGCGGCGGGCGCG